>NZ_JAMYSQ010000006.1:0-233847 GCF_040321995.1 Mesorhizobium sp. M0207 | reverse complement strand
GCCGCAACGGTACGGCTCGCCGGTGATCATCATCTTCCAGGCCATACGGGCGGTCTTGTTGGCGAGCGCCACAGCCGCCAGCTTCGGCGGCTTGCGCGCAATCAACGCCGCCAGCCACGGCGAGGCCTTGGCGCGGCCGCGACGCACCTGCTGGATGTGGGCCGTCGCGCCCACCACCAGCGCCTGCCGCAGCATCTCGTCGCCGGCCCGCGTGATCACCCCCAGCCGGTTCTTGCCGGCGGTCGAATGGTTCTTCGGCGTCAGCCCCAGCCACGCCGCGAAGTCGCGTCCCGAACCGAACGCTGTCGCATCAGTGACCTTGACGCCGAGCAGGCTCGCCACGACCGGCCCGACGCCGGGCATCGCAGCCAGCCGCTGTCCAGTCTCGTCCTTGCGGTGATGGGCCAACAGCTTCTTGTCGATTGCCGCGTATCGCGCGCACACCGCGCGGTATTCCTCGCCGAGCGTCTCAAGCAGTTCCTTTGCCAGCGCCGGCACCGTCGCGTCGCCGGCAATGCGGGCCAGCAGTGGCTCGATGCGGGCAAGGCCTTGTGCGGCCACCAGGCCGAATTCGGCTGCGTAGCCGCGGATCGTGTTGGAAAGCTGCGTGCGCCGCCGCACCAGCTGCTCGCGCACCCCAAACAGCATCTGCGCCGCTTGCTGCTCGCCGCTCTTGATCCCAACAAAGCGTGTCCTGGGCCGGCTCATCGCCTCGCAGATCGCCTCGGCGTCAGCCGCGTCATGCTTGCCGCGCCGCACATACGGCTTCACGTGCTGCGCCGCGATCAGCACCACCTCATGACCCAGCCCCGACAGCGTGCGCGCCCAGTAATGCGAGCCACCGCACGCCTCCAGCCCGATCCTCACCGGCGCAAGCTTGGCGAAGAACGGGACTACCGCCCGCCGTTGCAATTTACGCACCAGCACCGAACGCTCCGCAGCGTCGACACCATGCAGCTGAAAAACACTCTTGGACGTATCCATGCCAATACGGATAAGGTGTTCCACGGACGGCTCCCTTGTTTGAGATCTCAACGAACTCATTCTGGCACATCCGATGCCGTCGGGCGCCGTCCACCCCATCATGCCGTGACATTAGCCGAAAGGCGCAAGCGGTTCAGAATATTCGCCGGGCAGAGCGGTGTGGAGGGAGCCATTTTCAGCACCGTTGCGGAGCGGGGAGGTTACGGCATGGATCCTAGGGTCTGCGCCGCGTCGCTTCGCTCCTTGCTTCGCCCTAGGATGACGAAAGCGTGGTGGGGCGCTCCCGATACGCACGCCGCTTCGCGGCGCTTCCGCCCTAGGATGACAAAAGCGCGGTCACCCTCACCCGGCCTCCGCTTCGCTCCAGTCACCCTCTCCCCGTTGGGGAGAGGAGGGCGCTTACCCGGCGAGGCCTGCTAGATGGACTCGTTTCGCGACAAGATCGTTCCGGTGACCTCGATCCTCCTGGGCGTTGTCGTCGTCTGGTACGTCATGGCCGTCATCCTCAACACGCCGTTCCAGCGCGATCTCGACCGCCGCGCCAATCAGACACCGGGTATTGTGGAATTCATCGGCAAGACGCTGGCGCAGCCGAAGCCGACGCTGCCGGCGCCGCATCAGGTGGCGGTGAATTTTTTCGAAAACACCTTTCTGCGCAGCATCACCTCGAACCGCAGCCTTGTCTACAATGCCTGGGTGACGCTGTCGTCGACGCTGCTCGGCTTTGCTTTCGGCACGGCGCTCGGCATCGTCATCGCCGTCGGCATCGTGCATGTGGCGACGCTCGACCGCAGTCTGATGCCGTGGATCATCGCCTCGCAGACCATTCCGATCCTGGCGGTGGCGCCGATGATCATAGTCGTGCTGGCGGCGATCGGCATCACCGGGCTTATCCCGAAGGCGCTGATCTCGACCTATCTGTCGTTCTTTCCGGTGGCAGTCGGCATGGTGAAGGGACTGCGCTCGCCCGAGCTTACCCATCTCGACCTGATGCACACCTATAATGCCAGTGCCTCGCAGACCTTCTGGAAATTGCGGGTGCCGGCTTCGGTGCCGTTCCTGTTTACCTCGATGAAGGTGGCGGTGGCCGCCAGCCTGGTCGGCGCCATCGTCGGCGAGTTGCCGACCGGCGCCGTCGCCGGCATCGGCGCCAAATTGCTCGCCGGCGCCTACTACAGCCAGACCATCGACATCTGGTCGGCTCTGGTTGCCGGGTCGGTGGTCGCGGCGCTGCTGGTGATGGTCGTCGGCATCGCCGGGCGCCTTGTCGACCGCGCCATGGGCGGGAGGCCGGCATGAGCTCCATCCTGAGCCTTTCCTCAATCACGCCTCGATCCTGGCAGGGGTATCCAGCGCTTGTCCTGCTTGCCGGCGCGCTGCTTCTTTGGCCGCTCGTCAGTGCTACGCCCGGTTACGGCATGGCAACTGCGGTTTTGATTTTCATTTTGCTGCTCGTGGCAATCGAGGCCGACAACTTTCCACCGATGATCGGGGTGGTGTTGCTGTTCCTTGGCGCGCATGGCGCAGCGTGGATGCTGCTCGCCGGCATAACCGGCAATGAGGGCAGCGCTCGCGCATCCTTCTATCTGCTGCTCGTCGCGGCGTGGTTTTTGGCCTGGCGCTGCGTAACGGTCTTGTCGTCGTTTCGCCCGACGTCGCGCTGGGCGTCAACCGCCCTGCGCCTGATCATTCCGGCCATCTTCGGCGCCTGGATCCTGATCATCTGGGAGGCGGTGACGCGTGGTGCCGGCATTCCCTTCATCCTGTTGCCGCCGCCAAGCGCCATCGGTGCACGCATCGTCGGCTCGCTGCCGGTGCTGGGGGCCGATGTCAGGCAGACCATCTTCAAGGCTGTTATCTTCGGCTATGTGGTGGGGAGCAGCGCCGGCTTCCTCGTTGCCATCGCCGCCGACCGCGTGCCGTTTCTGCGGCGCGGGCTTTTGCCGATCGGCAATATGGTGTCGGCGCTGCCGATCATCGGCGTCGCGCCGATCATGGTCATGTGGTTCGGCTTCGACTGGCAGTCGAAGGCAGCGGTGGTCATCATCATGACCTTCTTCCCGATGCTGGTGAACACCGTCGCCGGGCTTGCCGCCTCCGGCCATATGGAGCGCGACCTGATGCGCACCTATGCCTCGAGCTACTGGCAGACGCTGTTCAAGCTGCGGCTGCCGGCGGCGGCACCCTTCATCTTCAATGCGTTGAAGATCAATTCGACGCTGGCGCTGATCGGCGCCATCGTCGCCGAGTTCTTCGGCACGCCGGTGGTCGGCATGGGATTCCGCATTTCGACGGAAGTCGGGCGGATGAACATCGACATGGTGTGGGCGGAAATCGCAGTTGCAGCACTTGCGGGTTCGGTCTTTTATGGCGTGGTCGCTCTTTTCGAGAGAGCAGTCACGTTTTGGCATCCCTCTGTCCGTGGTGGATAGGGGCGGTGGGTTTAGGGCGCTAACTTCAGAGGGTAAAAACATGAAAAGACTTGTTGTTTCGATGCTGGCCGGCGCGATGTCGCTTGCCGCGTTCCAGGCGATGGCCGCGGACAAGGTGACGCTGCAGCTGAAATGGGTCACCCAGGCACAGTTCGCCGGCTATTATGTCGCCAAGGCCAAGGGCTTCTATGAAGCCGAGGGCCTCGACGTCGACATCAAGCCCGGCGGCCCGGACATTGCGCCCGAGCAGGTCATCGCCGGCGGCGGCGCCGACGTCATCGTCGATTGGATGGGCGGCGCGCTGGCTGCGCGCGAGAAGGGCGTGCCGCTGGTCAACATCGCCCAGCCGTTCAAGAAGGCCGGCATGGAGCTGGTCTGCCCGAAGGACGGTCCGGTCAAGACAGAAGCCGACTTCAAGGGCCACACGCTCGGCGTCTGGTTCTTCGGCAACGAGTATCCGTTCTATGCCTGGATGAACAAGCTTGGCCTCAAGACCGATGGCGGGCCGGACGGCGTCACCGTGCTCAAGCAGAGCTTCGATGTGCAGCCGCTGATCCAGAAGCAGGCGGATTGCATTTCGGTCATGACCTATAACGAGTACTGGCAGCTCATCGACGCCGGCTACAAGCCGGAAGAGCTGACCGTCTTCAACTATTCCGCCATGGGCAACGATCTGCTCGAAGACGGGCTCTATGCCCTGGAGGACAAGCTCAAGGATCCGGCCTTCGAGGACAAGATGGTGCGTTTCGTGCGCGCTTCGATGAAGGGTTGGAAATACGCCGTCGATAATTCCGACGAAGCGGCCGGCATCGTCATGGACAATGGCGGCCAGGACGAGAATCACCAGAAGCGCATGATGGGCGAAGTCGCCAAGCTGATCGACAATGCCGATGGCAAGCTCGATCCGGCGACCTACGAGCGCACCGCCAAGGCGCTGCTCGACCAGAAGATCATCAGCAAGGAGCCTACCGGCGCCTACACGACGGCGATCACCGACAAGGCCATCAAATAGGGCTGTCAAACTGGCTTGTAGCGGAAAAGGGGCGGGCGACCGCCCCTTTTTAGTGGGAGGTAAAATAAACGTTACCGGCGGAAACATCCGCTCGCAAAATCGTTGTGCCGGTGCATCCGCCTCAAGGGTGTCACAACGGAGGTTTCCATGCGCATCCAGTCCTTCACGCCGATGCTTTCGGCGCTGGCCATTTCTGCAGCCATCTTCTCTGCTTCACCGGCCTTGGCCGAAACCATGAAGATGACGGCGACGCTCGATGGTGCTCAGCAGAACCCGCCCGTCACCACGAAGGGCAAGGGCACCGCCACGCTCAGGTTCAACACCGCCACCAAGAAACTCAGCTGGACCGTGAGATATTCCGGCCTCAGCGGGCCGGCGAAGGCCGCACACATTCACGGCCCGGCGGCAAAGGGTCAAAACGCCGATCCGGTGGTGCCGTTCGAAGGCAAGCTGAAGAGCCCGATCAAGGGTTCGGCGACATTGACCGATGCCCAGGCCACCGATCTTGAGGCTGGCAAATATTACGTCAACATCCACACCGCGGCCCATGCGGACGGCGAGATCCGCGGCCAGATCGAGAAGGCCAAATAGGCAGATCACGACGACAAAACAGGGCAATCATCCTGTTTTGTCAGGCCTTGTCGCGAATCTGGGACATCGTGCGGGTCGGCGTGATGGCTTCAGGGTCGAGCCGGATCTCTACGATCGACGGCTTGCCGCTGGCCCGCGCTCGCTCGAAGGCCGCCGCGAAGTCGGCGGTCTTTTCCACCGTCTCGCCATGGCCGCCATAGGCACGAGCCAAAGCAGCAAAGTCGGGATTCTTCAAGTCCGTGGCGACGACACGGCCGGGATATTCGCGCTCCTGATGCATGCGGATGGTGCCGTAGATACCATTGTTGACGACGATGACGATGATCGGCAGCCCGTATTGCACGGCGGTGGCGAATTCCTGGCCGTTCATCAGGAAACAGCCGTCGCCGGCGAAGGCGATCACGTCGCGGTCGGGGAAAAGCTGCTTGGCGGCGACCGCCGCCGGCGTGCCGTAGCCCATCGAGCCGGATGTGGGTGCTGCCTGCGTGCCGAAACGCCGGAAGCGATGGTAGCGATGCACCCAGGTGGCGTAGTTGCCGGCGCCGTTGGTGAGGATGGCGTCGTCCGGCAGCATCGTTTCGAGATAATTCATGATCGGCCCCATCTGGACGGCGCCGGGGCCGCTCTCCGGAGGCGTCGACCAGTCGAGATAGGCGGCGTGCAGCTTCGCTGCCTCAGCCGCCCAGACCGGCGTTGCGGTCGGCTTGCGTCCGGCAAAGGCTTCGACGAAAGCGGCAGGCGAGGCATTGATCGCCAGCGCCGGCCGGTAGACGCGGCCGAGTTCGCCGGCGTCGGCATGGATATGGACCAGCGTCTGGTCGGGGTAGGGGCTCTTCAGCAGCGTGTAGTCGGATGACGGCATCTCGCCCATACGGCCGCCGATCAGCAGCACGAGGTCGGCCTGCTTGATGGCGGTTGCTACCTTGGGATTGATGCCGATGCCGACATCGCCGGCATAGTTCGGGTGGAGATGGTCGAACAGCATCTGGCGGCGGAAGGAGCAGCCGACCGGCAGTGACCAGGCTTCGGCTATCGTCCGCATCCGTGCAACGGCCTGCGCGTCCCAGCGCGTACCGCCGAGGATGACGAAGGGCCGCTTTGCCTGGTTGAGCAACAGTTCCAGTGCGTCGAGCTCGACTTCGCCAGGCCGCGTCTCGACAGGGGTATAATGCCGGGCGTCCGGTGCCTCCGCGAGGCTGGTCAGCATGTCCTCGGGCAGCGAGATGACGACCGGGCCCGGGCGACCGGACGTCGCCACCGCAAAGGCGCGTGTGACGAATTCGGGTATGCGTGCGGCGTCGTCGATCTCGACCACCCATTTGGCGATATCGCCGAAGAACCTGACGTAGTCGACCTCCTGGAAGGCCTCGCGCCCCTTGGCGTGGCTGGCGACCTGGCCGATGAACAGGATGAGGGGGACTGAATCCTGCATCGCGATGTGGATGCCGGCCGAGGCATTGGTGGCGCCTGGGCCGCGGGTGACGAAGCAGATGCCGGGTCTGCCGGTCAGGCGGCCGTGGCAGTCGGCCATCATTGCGGCACCGCCTTCCTGGCGGCAGACGATTGTGCGGATCGGTGAATCATGCAGCGCGTCGAGCACCGCCAGATAGGATTCGCCGGGTACGCAATAGATACGGTCCGTTCCGTTGGCTTCGAGCGCATCGACGATGAGTTGTCCGCCGGTCTTCATTTTCCTGACCTCTCCAGTTCGGCAAGGATTTCTTCGGTGTGTTCGCCGAGACGCGGTGACGGACGTTCATAGACCAGCGGCGTGCCGGACATGATCATCGGCGCCCGCACCGAGGGCAAGAGATTGCCATGGCCGTCATCGAGGTCGAGCCGCATGCCGCGCGCGATGGTCTGCGGGTCGGCAAACATCTGGCCGATGTTGTTGATCGGGCTGGCTGGAACCCCGGCGGCTTCGAGCCTGGCCAGCAGCGGGTCGCGATCGAAGGCTTTCAGCGCCTCGATCATGTGCTCGCGCAGCTTCGCCCGGTTGGCGACGCGGGCGGGATTGGTGGCGAAGTCAGGGTTCGACGCCAGCTCGTCGAGGCCGACGGCAGCGCAGAATTTTGCGAACTGGCCGTCATTGCCGACCGCCAGGATGATGTGGCCATTTTTCACCGGCACCACTTCGTAGGGCGCGATGTTCATATGCGCATTGCCCATCTGCACCGGCGACTGTCCGGAGACGAGATAGTTGAGGTTCTGGTTGCCGAGCGTCGAGATCTGGGTGTCGTAGAGCGCCATGTCGATATGCTGGCCTTCGCCGGTCTTCTCGGCATGGCGAAGCGCCGCCTGGATGGCGATGACCGAATAAAGCCCGGTGAAAACATCTGAAATAGCGACGCCCGCCTTTTGCGGTTCGCGGCCGGCTTCGCCGGTGATCGACATCATGCCGGCCATGCCCTGGATGATGAAATCATAGCCGGCACGCGGCGCATACGGTCCCGACTGGCCAAAACCGGTGATCGAGCAATAGATCAGCCGCGAGTTGATTTTCCTCAGGCTGTCATAGTCGAGGCCGTATTTCTTCAGTCCGCCGACTTTGAAGTTTTCGATCAGCACATCCGATGTCGCGACCAGCCGGCGCACCGTCTCGGCACCCTCGGGCGTCGAGAAGTCGATGGCGATGGAGCGCTTGCCGCGGTTGCAGGAATGGTAATAAGCGGCCGAAAGGTTCTCGCCGTCATGGCCGATGACGAAGGGCGGTCCCCATTTGCGGGTGTCGTCGCCGCCGTCCGGGCTCTCGACCTTGATCACGTCGGCGCCGAGGTCGGCAAGCAGCTGTCCGGCCCATGGCCCGGCGAGGATGCGTGCGAGTTCGATGACGCGGATGCCTTTGAGCGGAGGCTCAGTCATGGATCACCGTGGTTGATCGAAAGCGCAGCCTCTATCAATCCCGCGCGCCGCTGTCACGGCCCTTGCAATGGGCCAGTATCACTGTGCCCTCAGCACGCGGTCGGCCCAGGCGGCAAAATCCTCCATGATGACGTCTCGGTTGATCTCGTTCAGGCTTTCGTGGCGGGTTTTGGCGTAAACCTTTGAAACGAGATTCGAAAAGCCCATCATGTGCATCCGGCCGGCAAGATGGCTGACCGCCTTGCCGCCGTCCGAGGCCGGATCTTGCTCGCCTCCGACCAGATTGACGTACAGGTCGCGCCGCACGCCGGAAAAATTGCGGTCGCTGCCGCAATGCAGCGTCATCATGACGATGTCCTGCCACATCGACACCGATGCGTCCCAGCCGCAAAGCGGGTCGGCGATGTATTTCTCGACTTCAGCGGCATCGCGCGACAGCCAGTCGAACGGCGTCCGGTGATTGGGCACCGCCTTGCCCCAGGCCCGGAACGTCAGCCGGGGCAGCAGGCGCGACGGCACGTCTGAGCCAAGCCGGAACTTTTCCCAACCAAGCATGGCCAGCGCGATTTGGCCGAGCAGTCCGGCCGAGAAATTGCCGTTCCAGATCGCGGCGGCATGGATGCGCGCCGAGTGGCGGAGGACAAAATTCAGCGCGACCGACGCGCCCAAGGAGTGGCCGAAGACGATGATCGGCAGACCCGGCTGTTCCCTGGCGATGAGATCATGGACGGCGGCGACATCGGCGATGACCTTGGCACCGCCATCCGCATCGGCGAACCTGCCAGGTGGCGCGTCGGGCGCCTTGGTGGCGCCATGGCCACGGTGGTCGTGCGCGTAGACCTGGTAGCCGCGCTCGCCAAGGAAATCGGCGAAACGGGCATAGCGCGCCGCGTGCTCGGCCAACCCGTGATTGACCTGGACAATGGCGCGCGGTTGGCCGATGGCGTGTTTCACATAAAGGTTGAGCTCGGCGCCGGTCGGCGATGCCAGCATCCTCTGCTTGTCAAATGGCATGTCTCGCTCCCGTCGGCGACTGTTGGGCGACGCAGCGATCGACGTCAAGGGACGCAGGGTACCCATTCGACGGTAGTTGACAGCATGCTGTCAATGTGATTACATGACAGCATACTGTCAAATTGTCAGCGGCAGATTGGGGGTATGACTATGAAAACCACCGGGGCCATTTCGCGGCGTGCAATCTGCTGGCGGGCTTCGCCTTCACGACGGCCACCCTGTTGTCAGGGATTGCTGCGTTCAGTCAGGAAACCAGGGAGATGACCATGATGACGTCCACTGTTCCAGGCCCGCAAGGCCAGCTTGCCACTTATAGGATCAACGCCGGCAATGGCCTGCCGATCATGTTCCTGCATGGAGATTGCAGCCGCGCTTCCCACTGGGACCGGGTGATGCAGCTCTCCGTCGGAGGCCGCGAGGCGGTAGCCTTCGATTTTCGCGGTCATGGCGCCTCCGCGCCGGCGCAGGACGGTGACTATGGTTATGACGGTCGTGCAATGGATGTCGGTGCCGTGGCCGACGCGTTTGGCCTGAAGCGGTTTCTCATTGTCGCGCACAGCGGCGGCGGTGGCGTGGCGCTCGCTTATGCCGCCAGCCATGCCGACCGGGTCGCCGGTGTCTTGCTCGTCGACCCGGCGACCGATCCTCGTGCGCTGCCGCAGGCGATTCGTGACGGCTTTGTCCGCGATCTGGCCGGTCCGCAAGGCCGTGATGTCCTGAACGCCTATTACACGTCGATTGCCGGCCCTAACGCGGTTGTTCGCCAGCGTGTTCTGGCCGATGCGGCAGTGGTCGATCCGGCGGCGAGGGCAGGTGTCGGCAAGGCACTGGCCGAATGGAACCCGGAGCCGGCACTCGATGCGTATCGCGGACCTATGTTCGTATTGGCTACCGAGGCCAGCGACACTCCAGCCGCGCTCTACCGGCTGCGCACGGACATTCCGCGCCAGATCGTGGCGGGCAGCGGCCATTGGGTGATGCTTGACAAGCCCGAGGTCGTAGCCGAAGCCGTTAATAATTTCGTCGCGACCATCGAGGCCGGCCAGAAATGACGACCAGGACCGAAGCGGCAAATGTGCTCACCGAACTGGTGCTTGCCGTGTTCAGGATGAACGGCAGTTTTCTGGATGCGGCCGACCGGCTGGCCGCTCCAATCGGGCTGACGGCAGCGCGCTGGCAGGTTTTGGGTGCAGTGTTGAAGGAGCCGAAATCTGTGGCCGACATCGCCCGCGACATGGGTCTCGCCCGTCAGAGTGTACAGCGGCTTGCCGACATACTGGCTGCGGAGGGGCTTGCCGCCTACGCCGACAACCCGGCGCATCGCCGCGCCAAGCTGTTGTCGATAACCGATGCCGGCCGGGCAGCGGTCAAGAATATCGGCACACGCCAGCATGTTTGGGCGAACCGCGTTTCGGAGGGTATGGACGCCGACGTGCTGAAAGCCTCGCTTGATCTGCTGCGCACCCTGACGGAACGGGTGGAGGCGGGCGGATCCTGATCGACCACGCGCGAGCCGTCTCAATGCGCTGGCGATTGTTTTTACGGCCGGCGAAAGAAATCGTAATTCTGACATGTCGCAAGTTTCTAGCTTGCGGCGTGAATCACGAGGAGTGCCGGAATGCGGATTTGGGCGATATGGGGGGCAGTGTTTGTTGCGTTTGCTGGCGCAAGCGCGGCGCGGGCCGATGTGAAGATGACCGGCTCTTTCGTCGCCGATGCCGCCTGTCCGGCGACACAGGCGATCAAGAGCGGCAAGAATCCCGGCAATGTCTCGACCGCGGCTGGTCAGAGTTATGACCTGCTGGCCGGCAACAAGGACGCGCCCACCCACTACCTCATTCGCGTGCCGGGCGCCGATCCGGAGCGCCGCTGGGTCAAGATCAGCTGCGGTCGTGTTTCGGGCGGCAGCGCGTCGACGATGCCGGCTGCACCGGCGCCTGCCGAGCCGAACAAGCCATCGGCGTCCGGAAAGCCGGAATATGTCTTCGCGCTGAGCTGGCAGCCGGCTTTCTGCGAGACCAAATCCAGCAAGGCCGAATGCCGTACGCAGACCGCCGCCGGTTTCGAGGCGACCCACTTCACCTTGCATGGGTTGTGGCCGCAGCCGAACGGAAATTTCTATTGCCAGGTCGCCGCAAGCGACAAGGCGAACGACGATCCGGCGCACTGGCGAGACTTGCCGCCGGTCACCCTTGACCCGAAAACGCGAGCGGAACTCGACCAGGTGATGCCGGGCACCGCATCCGCCCTCGAAAGGCATGAATGGATCAAGCACGGCACCTGCTACGGCAAGAGCCAGCAGGAGTATTTCGCCGACGCGTTGAACCTGATGCACGCGGTGAACGCGTCGCCGGTGCGCGATCTCTTCACCAAGAGCGTCGGCAAGCAGCTCACGTCCGATCAGATCCGCAGCACCTTCGACAGTGCCTTCGGCAAAGGCGCGGGCGACCGGGTCCGCGTGTCCTGCGTCGTCGATCCTTCGAACGGCAGGCGGCTAATCGGCGAACTGACGCTCGGCCTGACCGGCCCGATCGCTTCGAACGCTTCGCTCGGTGCCCTGCTGCTTGCCTCGGCGCCGACCGCCAAGGCTGGCTGCCCGAAGGGCGCGGTCGATGCCGTCGGGTTCCAGTAAACAGGCCGTACGCGACTGTCGCTTTGCACCGGGGATGGTATGATCCCGGGGGCATCATAGGGGGTGGCGATGAGTGGCATGACGGGCGGCGCGCTGGCGCGGCTGGCGTTTTGGGCCAAGGGCATGACGGCGATCCGCGACGGCCATATGGAGTGGCCGGGCTTTTCCTACACCGAAGTGGAGTGGGCTCGCATGACCACGCTCGCCAAACCCGTCGGCGGCGGCACCTACCAATTGTTTACGCTGGTCAACGCGGCGATCTTCATCGCCATCGCCGCGCTCGGGATGTTCTGTGTCTTCCTGCCGCTGGCGGCGCTGCTGTTCCCGGTACCGGCCGAAACCAGTGCGCTCAAGTTTTCGCTGCTCCTGGCGGCATGCGCCTTCCTGATCATCGGCATCGGCCTGCCGATTTCGCTGCGTCTTTCGACCACGCTCGTGGCGCCGAAGGCAATGCGGGCCGCGCTTGTCGCCGTGCCCGGCGACCAGGCGCTTGCGGCAAAAGTGTCATGGCAGATCAATCGGATCACGCTCGTGCTCTGCGGCCTGCTGGTACCGGGCATTCTTCTGTTCATTGCCTACGATATCGAAGCCGGCCCGATTATTACCGCGTTGAAATGGCTGGCGATCGCGCTGATGGCGGTTTCGGTTGCGATCGGCGGATGGCAGCGGCGCAAACAATCCTGATTGAGCCAATCGCAGGCCTGGGCAGCGTTACGCCCCGGCGCTGCGCTCCGGCCTGGTCCATGTGTTGCGGGCGTCTGCTTCGTTGCCGCCCGGTTCCCCGACAACGCGATCGCGTCCCGTGGATTTGGCCTTGTAGAGACGCTGGTCGGCCAGCGCAAAGAGATCGGCAAGGCAACGGGTCGTCTCGCTGACCGTCGAGATGCCGGCGCTGACGGTAATGTCGAACCGGCTGGTGCTCGCGGACGTCTTGACCGCTTGCCTGACGGTTTCACCCAGCAGCCTGGCAAGCGGCTGCGGACGCCAGCCGAGGATGGCGAATTCCTCACCGCCGATCCTGAACAATTGATCTTCGGTCCCGACAAGTTCGCCAAGCAAAATCGCCAGGGCTTTCAGCACCTTGTCTCCCTCGGCGTGGCCGAAGCGGTCGTTGATCGATTTGAAGTGGTCGACATCGATGATCAGCAGGCTGAGCGGCCTGGCGGTCCGCAGGCTGGCGGCAACGGCGGCCTCGCCATCGCTGTCGAAGCGCCCCCTGTGCAGGAGGCCGGTGAGGCCGTCGCGACCAACATGCTCGACCAGCGCCTCATAGCGCTCGCGATAGGTCAGCGTGTCGAAAATGTCGGAAAGCCCGCGCGGCGCCGGCACCTGCCGCGCCTCGAACCACCTGATATAGGCGACCAGCATGGTGCTGTAGACCAGGGCCGCTGCCATCTTGGCGAACCAGCCGCCGAAGAACACCGCGACCGTCGCACCGGTGACGAAATGCAGCGCCGTGAAAAAGCCTGCCTGGTCGAAGGTGAGCACGCAGGCGACGGAGACCAGGATGCGGGTGAAAAGCGCCTTGCGCAGGTATTTGCCGAGCTTTTCATAGAGCAGAATGATCAGGATGGCATCGACGAACAGCAGCGTCGTGCCCCACACCATCAGCCAGCCCATCTCATCGATGAAGCCGATGTCGGGAAGCTTGCCGTCGGGCAGCGGTGCGATGTCGTGCAGGCGCAGGATCAGCACGAGCCCGACCATCAGGGCATTGCCGAGCAGCAGGCCGTAAATCGGCTGCCGGACAGTTGCCGCGTCCTCCTTGATGTAGAGCAGGAGAAGCATCACCAGCTTGCCGGAAAACAGCACGGCCGAACCCGGCGATACCATGCCGAACGGCAGCGCGACGTAGAAGACGCTGGCGAGATAGGTTTCCAGGAAATGCATGACGCCAAGGGCGCAAACAAAGACGCCGAGGCCGATGCGGCCCCTGAACCGGAAAAGCGTGACCATGATGCCGAAATAGAGAACCGCTTCGGCAAAAAGCAGGAAACTGTTCAACACGGCCCGATCTCTCTCCCCGAAATCGCGGCTGCCAGCGATTTCCAATCCAACATTGTTTGACGCGGAATGATTAACCGGAGCTTTCGCCTGGGCGCCGGCACGAAATGAAGCGGCTAAGCGTTTGCGGCTGCGACCAAATCCGCCTGGAGCGGGTCATCGTTTCACGGAACCGCTGAACCGCTCCATCTTTTTTGTTTTGACGCAATTCCGGACGGAAAACCGTTTCACGGTTTTTCCTGGAATTGCTTTAGGGCCAAAACTGTTTGCCGTTCGCGGCTGCATCGCTTACATAGCCCCCAACTTCCATCCAATCCGACATCAGTCGACTTTTCAGGGAAAGCGCGCGTGGCACGCCAGTTCATCTATCACATGGCCGGCCTCAACAAGGCCTACGGCACCAAGAAGGTGCTCGAGAACATCCATCTGTCCTTCTACCCGGACGCCAAGATCGGCATCCTCGGCCCCAACGGCGCCGGCAAGTCGACGATCCTCAAGATCATGGCCGGCATCGACAAGGAGTGGAGCGGCGAGGCCTGGCTGGCCGAGGGTGCTACCGTCGGTTACCTGGCGCAGGAGCCGGCGCTCGATCCGAACAAGAACGTGTTCGAAAACGTCATGGAAGGCGTCACCGCCAAGACCGCCATCATCGAGCGCTACAACGAATTGATGATGAACTATTCCGACGAGACGGCGGACGAGTCGGCCAAGCTGCAGGACGAGATGGACCGGCTCAACCTCTGGGATCTCGAACAGCAGGTCGAGATGGCGATGGAGGCACTCGGCTGCCCGCCCAAGGAGGCCGATGTCACCAAGCTGTCGGGCGGCGAACGCCGTCGCGTCGCGCTTTGCCAGCTCTTGCTGCGCCAGCCCGACCTTCTGCTGCTCGACGAGCCGACCAACCATCTCGACGCCGAGACGACGGCGTGGCTGGAAAAGCATCTGCGGGCCTATCCGGGCGCGGTGATGATCATCACCCACGATCGCTACTTCCTCGACAATGTCACCGGCTGGATCCTCGAGCTCGATCGCGGCCGCGGTATCCCCTACGAAGGCAACTACACCAAATATCTCGAAGCCAAGGCCAAGCGGCTCAAGCAGGAAGGCCGCGAGGACGATGCGCGCCAGCGGGCGATCGGCCGCGAGCGCGAGTGGATCCAGTCCAGCCCGAAAGCCCGGCAAACCAAGTCGAAAGCCCGTATCCAGGCGTTCCAGGATCTGCTGGATGCAGCCGACAAGCGGCGTCCGAGCGACACGCAGATCGTCATTCCGCATGGCGAGCGGCTCGGCAATGTGGTGATCGAGGTCGAGGGCCTGTCGAAGGGCTTTGGCGACACGCTTTTGATCGACGATCTCGAATTCAAGCTGCCGCCGGGCGGCATCGTCGGCGTCATCGGCCCGAACGGCGCCGGCAAGACGACGCTGTTCCGCATGATCACCGGCCAGGAAAAGCCCGATGCCGGCACCATTCGCGTCGGCGAGACGGTCAAGCTCGGTTATGTCGACCAGAGCCGCGACGCGCTCGACCCGACCAAGACGGTCTGGGAAGAGATCTCGGGCGGCGCCGAAGTGGTCAAGCTCGGCAAGTTCGAAGCCAACACCCGCGCCTATTGCGCGTCGTTCAATTTCCGCGGCGGCGACCAGCAGCAGAAGGTCGGCAACCTGTCCGGCGGCCAGCGCAACCGCGTGCATCTGGCCAAGATGCTGAAGACCGGCGGCAATGTGCTGCTGCTCGACGAACCGACCAACGATCTCGATACCGAAACGCTGGCCGCACTCGAAGACGCGCTCGAGAGCTTCGCCGGCTGCGCCGTCATCATCTCGCACGATCGCATGTTCCTCGATCGCCTGGCGACGCACATCCTCGCCTTCGAAGGCGACAGCCATGTCGAATGGTTCGAAGGCAATTTCGAGGACTACGAGCAGGACAAGATCCGCCGGCTTGGGCCTGAGGCGGTCAATCCGCACAGGATGACGTATAAGCGGCTGACGCGGTAACAACGGATTGGTTGCAAGCGCCCCAGGCTGCTCGTAGAATTACCGGAAGGAGATAAACATGCTTAATGTCGAGCTTCCTACCGCGCTGGAAAAACGCCTCGAGATCGTCGCAAGGAAAACTGGCCGGACAAAACATGACGTAGTCGTTGAGGCCATTGTCGAGCAAATTCAGGATCTGGAAGACGGACTAATCGCCCTCGAGCGCCTTAACGATGGTGAAGGTGAATGGCTTTCTCTGGCCGAAGCTAAGGAACGACTGGGATTGGACGCAAGCGACCGCAGTGACGGTTGATCGTGTGGACAATTCGTGTCGAGAAGCGTGCACTGAAGGATATCTCCAGATTGCAAAGGTCCGATCAGCGTCGGATTGTGGACTTCCTGGAAAACAGGCTCGCCTCGCGCGATAATCCACGCGAACTTGGCGAAGCGCTAACAGGACCACTGGCAGGTCTCTGGAAATATCGTGTGGGCTCATTCCGAGTTCTGACAAGGATCGATGATAGCGCTGTCGCGATTTGGGTGGTTCAAGTAGGCGACCGTCGCGAGGTCTATCGATGAATACAGTCGCGAAGGTGAGACCCGACTGGTCCGCCGCCCTCTACCTGAAATTCGAGGATGAGCGCACCCGGCCGGCGCGCGATCTCGTCGCGCAGGTGCCGGTGCCGGAACCGCGCCGGGTGGTCGACATCGGCTGCGGGCCGGGCAATTCGACCGAATTGCTGGTCGAGCGCTGGCCGCGGGCGCAGATCAGCGGCTTCGATACCTCGCCCGACATGATCGAGAAGGCCAGGGCGCGCCTGCCCGGCGTCAGCTTTGCCTTGGCGGATGCGGCGGCGTGGCAGCCGAACGAACCGGTCGACGTGATCTTTGCCAATGCGGTGTTTCAATGGCTGCCGGAGCATCCGGCGGTCTTCCAGCGGTTGATGGGATTTTTGGCGCCCGGCGGCGCCCTTGCCGTGCAGATGCCGGACAATATGGCCGAACCTTCGCACCGGCTGATGCGGGAGACCGCGGCCGAGATGCCGTTTGCCGAAAAGCTCGAGCGCGCGGCCCGCGCGCCGCTGCCGCCGGTCGCGTTCTATTACGACCTTTTGTCGCCATTCTCGGATCGGCTCGATATCTGGCACACGATCTACAACCATCCGCTGGCCGATGCCGAGGCGATCGTCGAGTGGGTGAAATCGACGGGGCTGAAGCCGTTCCTCGATCCGCTCGACGAAAACGAGCGGCAGCTTTTCCTGAAGCGCTACGCGGCCGGGATCAGCGAAGCCTATCCGAAAACGGCAAGCGGCAAGGTGTTGCTGCGCTTTCCCCGTCTCTTCATCGTGGCGCGGCGTTCCGCTTAGAAACTCTTAGCTACACCCAAAAACAGCCAGCAGCGGATGCTTGACCGGCTTTCGCCGTCATGCGCATCTCGCTGGGGCACGGCCCTTTATGGGCCATGGGGGTGGATGATGACACTGAAAAAGATGGGTTTCGGCGGCAGCATTTGTGCGGCCGCTGTGCTTGCCTTGTCTCTATCGGCGGAGGCCAAGCGAGCGCGCTGCTTCACCAGCGACGACGGCTATTTCTCGTGCAGCTATCGGGCGCTGGACGATGCCGGCAGCTTTCGCATCTCGGCGCCGGGTTATCCGACCTACGTCCTGGAAATCGACGGACCGGGTTTTGCCTATGGCTATGTCAATCTCGGCCGCCGCAACGTGCCGCTGCCCGGGCAATTCGTGCGCAGCCGCGATGACGGTGCCTGCTGGAACAACCCGCAGACCAATACCAAGCTCTGCGCCTGGTAAAGACCCGTCCCAGGGACTTGATTTAAGCCGGCATAAACTGGCTAGGTGCAAAAGAGGTTGCGCCGAGCTTTCTGCGGCGTCGACATGAAGCCGCAACGCCTGCGCACGGGACGAACTGGAAATGCATCGCGTCATCATCAGCGGCATCGGCGTTGAAATCCCCGAAGCCTTGATCACCAATGAGGAACTCGTCGCCAGCTTCAACAGCTGGGTGGATATGGAAAACGTCCGCCGCGAGGTGTCGGGCGAGCCGCTGGTACAGAAATCGGACAGTGCCTTCATCGTCCATGCCTCGGGCGTCCAGACCCGCCATGTCATCGAACGGGAAGGCATCCTCGATCCGACCCGCATGGCGCCGCGCTTCCCGGCGCGGCCCGACGATGCGCTGTCGCTGGAGGCCGAGTTCGGCATCGCTTCGGCCCGCAAGGCGCTCGATCATGCCGGGCTGACGCCTGGCGACATCGACCTGGTGATCTGCTCGGCCTCGCACCATCAGCGGCCCTATCCGGCGATCGCCATCGAAATGCAGCAGGCGCTGGGCACGAAAGGAGCCGGCTTCGATATGGGGCTTGGCTGCTCTTCGGCAGCGGCGGCGTTGCACATCGCGGTCAATCTGGTGCGGGCAGGGGCGCATAAACGCGTGCTGGTGACGACGCCGGAGATCATCACCGGGCACCTCAATTTTCGCGACCGGCAGACGCATTTCATCTTCGGCGACGCTTCCGTGTCGATGGTCGTCGAAGGGCTCGCCCAGGGCGAGAAGCGGCCGGGCCGCTTTGAGGTGCTCGATACGCGCGCCTGGACGCAGATGTCGAACAGCATCCGCACCAATCTCGGTTACTATACCCGCGCCACCCAGGACGATCCGTACATGATCGATCTGGAAGGCAATCTGATCAAGCAGATCGGCAACAAGGTGTTCAAGGAAGTCACCGTCGCCGGCCACAAGTTCATCGTCGAATTCCTGGCCGAGCACGGGCTGACGCCGCAAGCGATCCGGCGCTTCTGGCTGCATCAGGCCAATGCGCGGATGAACGCCATGATCCTGAAACTGTCGTTCGGCCATGACGTCGACCACGACCGCGCGCCGATGGTGCTGGAGCGCCTCGGCAACACCGCCGCCGCCGGCGCCATCATCGCCCTGTCGGAGAATCATGCCGACATGAAGGCCGGCGACTACGGCCTGCTCTGCGCCTTCGGCGCCGGCTACTCGATCGGCGGCGCGCTATTGCGCATGCTTTAGATTTTTGTTTTACGCATGTCGTTGTCCCAAAACCGCTGCACACCCTCGGTTCAAGCCCGAGGGCATGCTTTTGGGCGACATGCATTAGCTCGGCGCGAACGGCACCAGCATCGGAACGCGCCTGGCATAGTCGTCGTAAGCGCTACCCAGTTCGCCGCGCAGAAAACGCTCCTCCAGCCTTGCCTTCATGACGATGCCGACGGTGATGAGGATGGCGCCGGCAACGCCCCAGACAGTGCCTTTCGCCGCCATGGTGGCGAGGATCGCCAGAAGCAGGCCGGTATAGATCGGGTGGCGGACCAGCCGGTAAGGGCCGGTGTCGACGACGCGATGCGCGGCCTTGGCGGTGACCGTGGCCGACCACAGGCGGCCAAGATGCAGCCGCGCCCACCAGGCAAATGCCAGGCCGGCGGCAATCAGCGCGACGCAGATCCACGCTTCGGCAAGGTTCGGCGTCCAAAGCCTCAGCGGGCCGGCATAACCGTGCGCCGGGATGAAGAGCAGGATTGTGCCGAGCACCATGACGGCGCGGGATGGAAGCTCCACCCCGAAGCCGGCGCGTTTTTCGGCCCGGTCGGCCCAGAAGGCTGCCGCGGCCCATGAAACCACCCAGAGCAGCCAGAGCTGTGCGATTGCCGATGCGGGATGCATGATGAACCTCCGCGGGCTTGACCTGATCGATATTATCAACCGATGCAGCGCGGCAGCAATGCGGCACGCTTTTGCATGAGGCTGGTTCAACCATGACGCTGGTGGTGCCGACCCGTATCAGCCGTCTTGATTGGAGCATCAACGCTTTCGACTGGACCCTATGAATCGACTTCGGCTAACTGCATCCGGCAGCTAGGAATGAAACCAATGCCGGATATGTTTCCCGAAGCCGAAACTCCGGTCGAGATCGTCCCGTCGCGAAAACTCGCCGCCAGGGTGGCGGCGCTCTATCTCGCATCATTCGATCGTTTTGAGACACGAGCGGTGGATACGCTGCAACTCGGTTTCGACGGCATCGACGGCGATTTCCATGCCGGCACGACGCGGCGCTCCGGCGGGCGGGAACCCTGGTATCCGCGCGACACTGAGATGCGCAACGAACGGCAATTGTCGATCGTGGCTGCGGACGAACTGGCAATCGTCGCCGAACGGATGGGCATCGCCGAGATCAAGCCGGAATGGATCGGCGCCAATCTCCTGATCGATGGCCTGCCGCGCCTCTCCATGCTGCCGTCCGGCACGCTGCTGTTCTTCAAAGGCGGCGCGACCGTCAAAGTCGACGCGCAGAACGGGCCTTGCCGGATCGCGGGCAGGTCGGTCGCCGAGAATGCCGGTATGGCCGACCATGAGGCCGGCGCGCTGCTGTTCCCGAAGGCGGCGAAGCGGTTGCGCGGGCTCGTCGCCTGGGTCGAGAAGCCCGGCACGATCGCGGCCGGCGAGGAGATTTCGGTGCGCGTGCCCGAGCAGTGGATTTACCGGGCCTAGTCCAGAACGCGACCTCTAGTCACGGCGTATTTTGTTCTTGCTTTGTGCCGGCAGCTATGCTATTAATTTGGGTATGGTGCCAATTGGGCTCCAACGACCCGCCCGCGAGGCGGGTTTTTTATTTCAGGCTTTGAAAGTTCCGATGCTGCCGACGTGAGGTTGGCGGGACAGCGCCCCCCTTTCTCCTGTCGGACATCTCCCCCACGAGGGGGGAGATTGGCCGTCACCTCTCGATTTCGCTAATCACAGCAGTGAGGAGCGCAGAACTCGACGCGTGTGCCTGCCATCGCTCTACGCCTCATCCCCATCGTCGAGCAGACGGGTGGCGCGCCAGCGGGTGAGCACATTGTTGGTCTGTTCGATGACGAAGAAGCGCGCGGAATCGCGGTCATAGCCTTCGGCCAGCAGCTTTTCGTAGTCGGTGTGCATATGGCGAATGTGGGCTATTGTCGCCAGCCACACGGCAATGCTCGGCGGCAAGGTCTTCATGTGCACGGCGCCGGCATCGGCACGGATCTTTTCCATGTCGGCATAGGGCGCCAGCGGCAGCAGCGCTGTCAGTGCCTTGGCGATGGCGCGGCGGCGGCCGGTCGGCGCGCTCATCACTCCACCGGCCCTGGCTCGTCCCGCCCGGCGATGGTCGCATCGGCAAAGGCATCGGTCGAGGCGAAATAAGGCTTGATGTCGATGACCGGCGTGCCGTCGAGCACGTCGATGGCATCGAGATCGACGCGGCCGGTGTCGATGTCGACGGCGACCAGCCTGGCGACATGCAGCCCAATTGGGTTTGGCCGGGCAGGGGAGCGCAGCGAAAAGACGCCTTTCGGCTCTGTGGCATGGCGGGGTTTCTGGACAATCAGTCGCCTCGGTGCATGGTGCAGCCAGGACAGGACGATCACATGGCTGGCGCGTTCCAGCCCAAGCAGGCCGTCCCGATAGAGCGGATCGATCGTGAGAACCGCCGGCTGTTCCGTCTCCCGCGCGGCCTTCATGTTTTTGGGGCAAGCCTCCCGCGTGATCCAAGGCGAAGCGATGCGGCCGATGAAGACGACATGGCCATCCGGCGGCATCGTTGCCGGGTCGGTTTCCAGGAGCTTTTCGCCGCTGCGCGTCTCGAACATGGTTCTCGCCCCGATCATGCGTCCGTTTTTGCGCGATCCGCCAACGCATGCGTCATTTTCTTGTCCGGAAGCGACATAGCGCTTGCAAGCCTATCCAAACCGACATAAACATATGTTTATATCTTTTCAAAGAGAATGCTCGCATGCATGTCGCTCTCGACACGATGGTAGATACATTGAAGGCGGCGGCGGAATCCAGCCGGCTGCGCATATTGGCGCTGCTGTCGCGCGGCGATCTGACCGTGTCCGATCTCACCGAGATCCTCGGCCAGTCGCAGCCGCGCGTCTCGCGCCATTTGAAATTGCTGCTGGAGGCCGGGCTGATCGGCCGCTACCAGGAGGGCTCGTGGGCGTTCTTCCGGCTATCGGATTCCGATGCGTCGCGCGATTTCGTGCTTAGGCTGGTCTCCGGCATCCGCGGCGCCGATCCGCAGGTCGAGCGTGATCTCGAACGGCTGGCCGCGGTCAAGCGCAAGCGGCAGGACCGGGCTGCCGAATATTTCTCGGTAAACGCCGCAAGCTGGGACCATATCCGCTCGCTGCACGTGCCGGATCGCGCCGTCGAAGCGGCCCTCATCAAGCTCGTCGGCAAGCGGCCGTTCCAGTCGATGCTCGATCTCGGCACCGGCACCGGACGGCTGCTCGAGATCTTTTCGCCGCTCTATCGGCGCGGTGTCGGCATCGACATGTCGCGCGAGATGCTGACGGTGGCGCGCGCCAATCTCGACAAGGCCGGCGTTTCGAATGCGCAGGTGCGCCAGGGCGACATTTTCGCGCCGCCGGTCGAACGCGACGCCTTCGATCTCGTTACCATCCATCAGGTGCTGCACTATCTCGACGATCCCGCCCGCGCCATCCGCGAGGCAGCGCGTCTGCTACGCCCGGCCGGCCGGCTGGTGATCGTCGATTTCGCGCCGCACACGCTGGAGTTTTTACGCGACGAGCACGCGCATATGCGTCTCGGCTTTTCCGACCGGCAGATTGGCGACTGGTTTTCCGAGGCCGGCCTCGACCTCGAGGACAGCCAGGAATTCGAGCCGCGCGGCGGCAACGAGGCCAAGCTCACCGTCAAACTCTGGCTCGGCCGCGATCGGCGCATGCTGATTGCCGAGCCTTCCAACGACAGACAACCGGCCAATGCGTATCCGATAGGGGAAACCGCCTGATGAACCAGTTCCGCTTCTCCCGCCGCCCCGACATCGGCGACAAGGTCAGGGTTTCGTTCGAGTTCTTTCCGCCGAAAAACGATGAGATGGAAGCAAGGCTGTGGGACACGGTCACCCGGCTTGAGCCGCTTAAGCCGAAATTCGTCTCGGTCACCTATGGCGCCGGTGGTTCGACCCGCGAGCGGACGGCCCGCACCGTCAAGCGCATCCTCAATGAAACGACGCTGACGCCGGCGGCGCACATGACCTGTGTCGATGCGGCGCGTCACGAGGTCGATTCGGTGATCCGGGAGTTCGCCGATATGGGCGTCAAGCGGTTCGTCGCCCTGCGCGGCGATCCGGCCGAGGGCGTCGGCGCGGCCTACCGGCCGCATCCGGAGGGCTATGCCAATGGCGCCGAACTGGTTGATGCGCTGAAGGGCGCCGGCGATTTCGACATATCGGTCTCGGCCTATCCGGAAAAACATCCGGAGAGTCCGGATTTCGCCACCGATTTCGACATGCTGAAGCGCAAGGCCGACAACGGAGCGACGCGGGCGATCACCCAGTTCTTCTTCGACAACGATCTCTATGAGCGCTATGTCGAGCGGGCACGGCGGGCCGGCATCTACATACCCATCGTGCCGGGCATATTGCCGGTGCACAATTTCACCCAAGTCGCCAACTTCTCGGCGCGGTGCGGCGCCTTGGTGCCAGCATGGCTGGCCGAGCGTTTCGATGGGCTGCAGAACGATCCGCAAACGCATGCGCTGGTGGCATCTGCCGTGGCCGCCGAGCAGGTGCTGGACCTTGTCGAGCGCGGCGTCGGCGATTTCCACTTCTACACGATGAACCGAGCCGATCTGGTCTTCGCCATCTGCCACATGATCGGCATCAGGTCGCACGAAGTCGAGGCGGCGGGATCAGCCGCGGCGTAAGGCGGCAAGCTCCTTTTTGAAATGTCAAAGATCGGGGGAATGCAAAAGGCCGGGCAAAATGCCCGGCCTTTTCAAATGGTTTGGAGTATTCGGTGCTGGTCTTCCCCCGCTCAGCGGCCTTATGGAAGGACGCCCATAATGAGGGCGCCGATGAATGCAAACGCAGCACAAATCATCAATGCGTTGATCGGCCTCGTCAGTCCCATGTCATAGCCTCCTCTTAAAGAGCTATGGCGAGAGTCTAGGGTCATTTGTGCCACAGGCAAGCAGAAACTTTGCTGCAATGCGACGAGATTGTGGAATTTGCGACCTGCCGTTTGCCGTTAGGCATTGAAACTCTTTGTCAAAAGCCGGCCCGGGACCTGTGAATAATTTATGGCAAAGCCGTGGCAGCAGCGAGAATGGCAGCGCTACCGCGGCGGAAATCGGAATCGATTTTCGGAACGACTGAAGATTCGGAGCGTCGGAGCGCCCTTTGCATGTCCAACCGGGTGCTGCACGCTATACGAATGCGGTGGGCAACCGGCAGCGTTGTGAGATAGCCAGGACTTGAATTTTCTGCCAATTGGCAGTATATTGTCTGCCAAGTGATGGAGGCCGGAATGAGTGTCGGTTATGCGGTTCGCGATCCTGCAAATCAGGCTTTGCCGGCAAATCTGGCGGATGCCTCGGCACGGGCACGGCTCACGCCAGCGGCTGTTGCCGGCATCGTCAGGCTCGCAGACATCTGGCATCTGACCAGCACCGAGATCTGTACCTTAATCGGCGACGTGTCGGAGAGAACCTGGTTCCGCATGAAGAAAGGCCAGTGGGAGGGCGCTCTCTCCCAGGATTCGCTGACACGCATCAGCGCCCTGATCGGCATCTTCAAGGGACTGCGGCTTCTGTTCTCCGAAGCGCTTGCCGATGAATGGGTGCGGTTGCCGAACAAAGGACCTCTTTATGGTGGCCGGCGCCCCCTGGACGTAATGATCGAGGGCGGCATTCCGAAGCTGCTGCAGGTTCGCCAACATATCGACGCTTTGCGCGGTGGACTTTGAATGCAGATCCCGCCGCGCGCTGACATTTCCCAGCGCGACACGATCCGGCTCATTTCGACAGGCAGGCTCAAGGAACCGGTCCTGATGCCGTTGGCCAGGAATCATGGAGATTTGGAGGACCTTGCTGAGCTCGAAGGAGCCACCAGCGGCCGTCTTCAGGCGCAGCAAGGGGGATTGCCCGACCTCGATCCGCGCGAACTGGTTTTCGGGAGGCCGGGCTACACCTTCATCAATGCGGCGTTCGCTTACACCCGTCCGGGCGGCAATCGTTTCAACGATGATGCCAGGGGCGTCTGGTACTGTGGGTTCGATGCGGAAACTGCACTCGGCGAGGTCTCTTTTCATCTGACGCGCGAGCTTGCCGCAATCGAACGGTTTGAAAACGTCACCGACTACGCGGAGCTCGTTGCCGACTTCATAGGCTCGTTTCACGATCTGCGCGGTGCTGAGTTCAGCAAGGACCCGGTGCTCGATCCGGATACTGTCTTAGCCTATCCTGCCGGTCAGGCGCTGGCGAAGCAACTCCGCAAGCAAGACGCCGCGAGCGGCTTTGTCTATCCTTCCGCGAGACATGTCGGCGGGACCTGCCTTGCCGCCTTTCATCCCGATCTCGTTCAGAATCTCAGGCAAGGCGGTATCTGGCGTCTGGAATGGCAGGGTTCATCTGTTCCCGCGATCACGCCCATATAGCGCACGATCGGGAGCGACAACTTCGCTGCGCCATCTCTAACGCCGCCCGAACAGGCGACCGTCGATGGTGACGAGGCCGAGGGCGATCAGCGCCATGCCGCCGAGTTCGAACAGTTCGAGCCGCTCGCCCAGGAACAGGAAACCGAGCAGGATGGCACTGGCCGGCACGATCAGCGTGACCAGCGAGGCGTTGGTGGCGCCGGCCGAGGCGACGAGATTGAAATAGAGGATGTAGGCGAAGGCCGTCGACAGCAGCGCCAGTGCCAGCACCGCCGCCCACACCGGCGGCGAGGCCGAAAACAGATTGGCGGCATCATAGGTGAACAGAACGACCGGGATCATAATGATGGTCGAGCAGGTCAATTGGCCGGTGGCAATGACCGGTGACGGCACACCCTTGAAGCGGCGGGCGATCATCAGCGCAACCGCATAGGATAGCGATGCTCCGATGAGCGCGAATTTCGCCCAGACCGGACCGCCGAGCCCGGCGACGAGGCCGGGGCCGATCATCACCGCCGTTCCCGCGATACCGAGGGCGATGCCGGCAAGCTTGTTCCACGACAGCTTTTCGTCGCTGGTCAGGGCGTTGGCGAGGATCAGCGTCCAGAACGGCGTCGTCGAATTGAGCACCGAGGCGACACCGGCGCCAAGCTCGGTCTGGCCGGCAAAGATCAGCGAGAAAGGGATGACGTTGTTGGCGAGCGCCAGCAGGAAGAACAGGCCGGCATGCGGCAAGGCGAGACGAAACGACGGGCCACGGACCGCAAGATAGAGCTGCAACGCGATCGCAGCTATGGTGACGCGGAACAGCACCAGCACCAGCGGCGGAAGTTCCGCTACCGCAATACGGGCAAAGAAGAACGAGCCGCCCCAGATGGCGCCGAGCAGCAGAAGCTGCGCCCAGTCCTTGAGCACCATCGGACCGCGCATCGTGGTGGTGGCAGCTATCGCCATTGGTCGTCCTCCCAGACGAGATGCCTTGCTCTTCAGGCGTCTGTTCACGCCATACCCGATCCGGCCGCAAGGGCCACCCGAAACCTGAGCGATGGCCTAGCTCGCTCATAACCGGCGTGCAGCACCGGCGTAGCGCCGCGAAGCTAGGGCGGCGAGACATAGAATTGTTTTCATTAGCCGCTAGCTTGGATTAATTGTGCGCAGCCTCAGTCAAGGGATTCGTCCATGCAGCGATTCGAAAATGCCCGCGAGGCAGCGCTGGCGCTTCGCCCGGACGATCCGATCTATTGCTTCCGCCCGCAGGTGCTGAAGGCGGATGCCAAACAGTTCATGGGCATGTTTCCCGGCAAGACCGCCTATGCGGTCAAGACCAATGGCGAGCGGATCGTGCTCAACGCCCTGGTCGAGGCCGGCGTCAGTGCCTTCGATGTGGCCTCGCCCGGCGAATTCGCCGCCGTGCGCGCCGTCTCGCCGGACGCCGAGATGCTCTACATGCACCCCGTAAAGGCGCAGTCGGACATCAGGCTGGCGCTGGAAAAATACGCCGTCCGCGTCATTTCGCTCGACCATGAGGACGAGATCACCAAGCTGACCAGGGTGGTGCGGGCGCTCGACATCGATCCAGGCGCGATTACCGTGTTCGTGCGCATCCAGACGAAAGGCTCGGCAGCCTACGAACTGTCGAAGAAGTTCGGTGCCGGACCGGCCAATGCGGTCGAACTCGCCGAACGGCTGAACCGGACGGGCTACAAGGTCGGGCTGTGCTTTCATGTCGGCAGCCAGATCGAGGATCCCGACACCTATGAGCGGGCGCTGGCCTCCGCCGACTGGGTGCGCAACCGCGTCGGCTTCGACATTGCCGGGCTCGATGTCGGCGGCGGCTTTCCCGCCGAATACGGTCACGATCCGAACAGCCGCAAGCCGGAAATGCCGTCGCTCGGCCAGATCATGTCGCGGCTGTCGGGTGACCTCCAGGAGTACCAGTTCGACCAGTTGCCGCTGGTGGCTGAGCCCGGCCGGGTGATCGTGGCGCGCTGCCTGTCGCTGATCGTGCGCGTGCTGCTGCGCAAGGGCAAAAGGCTCTACATCAATGACGGCATCTGGGCATCGCTGTCGGATTCATGGACCGGCAAGATCACGCTGCCGGCACGCTTCATCCCCGATCCGGCGATCCGCTCGCGCAATGGCGAGGACAAGACCATCGTGCCGTTCAAGGTCTGTGGCGCGACCTGCGATTCCGTCGACATATTGTCGCGGCCGTTCTGGCTGCCCGAAACAGTCGATACCGGCGACTGGATCGAGATCGGCCATATCGGGGCCTATTCGCTGTCGCTCAGAACACGGTTCAACGGCTTCTATCCCGACACCTTCGTCGAGGTGGCGACGCCGTTCGACGAAGGCGATGCACCGCAGGGGTTCGCCAGCCTGGAGACGATGGCGGATTAGTTAATGGTGGAATGGTGAATAGTGAATAGTGAATAGTGAATAGTGAATAGTGAATAGTGAATAGTGAATAGTGAATAGTGAATGGTGGTAGCTCTGGTGCTCAATGCGGCTCCGGTGCTATTCTTTTCACCATTCACCATTCACCATTCACCATTCACCTCCTTCACAGCCTGGCCAGCAGCTCCGGAGTCGGCCAGCCGTCGACCGGCAGGCCCAGACGCATCTGCTCCTTACGGATGGCTTCGCGGGTGTTGGTGCCCAGGATGCCGTCGACGGTGCCCACGTCATAGCCTTTCGCTTCGAGCTTGGTCTGTAGCGCCTTCATCTGGTCGGCGTCGAGGCCGGGTTCGGGGTTGCGCGGATCGAATCGCGGCGCGCCCCCCAGTCGGGCGGCAAGATTTGCCGCGGTCAGGGCATAGGTGAAGGACTGGTTCCACTCGAGATAGACGTCGAAATTGTCGTAGGTCAGGAAGGCTGGCCCCTTGCGACCCATGGGCAGCGCCAGGCCGGCCTTCAGGCCGTTGTCGAGAAGCGGCGTACCGTCGGGCCTGGTAACGCCCCACTGGCTCCATTGCGTCAACGGCAGCTTGTTGGTGCGTCCCGTCTGCTCCCACGGCAAATCGTCAGGCACACGGACTTCCTCGATCCAGGGCTGGTCGCGCTTCCAGCCGCGCGACTGGATCTTGCTGGCCGTGCTCATGATCACGTCCGGCGCGCTGCCGCGCAGGTCGACCAGGCCGTCGCCGTCGCCGTCGACGCCGTGGCCGAGATAGTCGGAAGGCAACATCTGCGTCTGGCCGATCTCGCCGGCCCAGGCACCGGTCACGTCGGCCGGCACCACGCCGCGATCGATCAACATCAGCAGCGGCACGATCTGCGGCCGGAACAGCTGCGGACGGCGGCAGTCATGCGAGAGGCTCACCAGCGCGTTCAGCGTATGAAAATCGCCCTGCACGGCGCCAAAATCGGTCTCCAGGGCCCAGAAGGCGGCGATGACCGGCGCCTGCACGCCGTATTCGCGATCGGCGCGGACAAAGACCTCGGCATATTTTTGCAGATTGGCCGCACCTTGCTTCAGCCGATGGGACGAGATCATGCGGTTCGAGAATTCGATGAAGGTCTGGGTGAAGACGCCCTGGGCGCGGTCGCGTGCCAACGCCTTCTCATCGAGGGTGGCGTTTTCCAGCGCATCAAGGCCGGCAGCGCCGACGCCGGCCGCCCTGGCCTCCGCCGCCACGCCGTGCTTCCATGACTCGAAATCCCCGCCGCATTGCTGTGCCGCGGCCGGCACGGCGGTCAGGAGCAGCGCCGCGAGAAGTCCAAAGCGCAATCGCATCGCTATCCTTCCAAGAAGATTACCGGCGGTTGCAGGCATTCGTCGTTGGCTGTGTCGAAAAGCAGGCGGCAGGCCTGGTGTCAACGGGTGTTCTGCCGCAACCACTTCTTCCACGCGGCTTCGGAGCCGTTGAAGACGCTGATGTCGGCGTTTCCGGCCATGCCCGGCACGACACCCGTTCCGGTATACTGCCAGAAGGTGAAGGGATGGCTGCCGTATTTCTGGCGCGGGTGCCCGGCGACGGAGCGCAGCCAGTAGGGGTAATTGCGGAAGCCCGATAAACCGTTATCTTCGAAGAAATCGACAGACGTGTAGATGATTGGCTTCTTGCCGTAGTATTTTTCGACGATTTCGAGGAACGTGCTCATCTCGCTGCGTACCGTGGCCGGATCGGGCCGCAGCTTACAGGTCGGCGATTTCGGGTTCCATTCCATGTCGAGAACCGGCGGCATCGCCGAGCTGTCTTTGGGCACGTTCTGGATGAACCAGCGCGCCTGGGTAGCGGCCGGCGTGCAAAAGTAGAAGAAGTGATAGGCGGCGCGGGGAATGCCCGAGGCCTTGGTGCGGCTCCAATGCTCGCTGAAAGCTTCATCGAACCGGTCTCCGCCCTCGGTTGCCTTGATGAAGGCGAAGGAAATGCCGCTGGCCCTGGCGGCCGGCCAGTCGATCGAGGTCTGGTATTTGGAAACGTCGGTGCCGTGGACGGCATAGCTCCACGGTGCGCCGCTGTCCCATTCATGCGGGTCGGAATCGGCAAAACGCGGCGCGCGTACCGCAACCATCGAGGCGCTGGACGACGACAGCGATGGCGTCAGATCCTCAACCGTCGAGCAGGCACCAAGCAGCGTCAGCGTGATGAGAACCGCGAAACGGCGCATCGCTACTTCCCGAGCCGGTTTCAGCCGGCCGCTGATGGGTCTTTCCGCGGGTGCCCCTCGACCGGGCGCAGCGTGTCTGAAACCGACTTACGCGACGCACCTGGATCTTCGTTTCATGCATTCCCAAACCGTTACGCAGTTTTGGGACGCATGCATTCAAGCCCCGCCGGACGGTCACCCCACAGGATCGCCCGGTCTGTCCCAAGCGCGTCGCTTCGACGCGCTTAGCTCTTTTGTCTATGCATGTCGTTGTCCCAAAACCGCTGCGCACTTCTGGGCGACATGCACCTGTGATCGCCGATCATGGTTGATATTCGGTTGACGGCGCTCGACAAGAGCCGCGATTTTGCCGAAACAATGGCGGCAAATCGATGACATAGATCGCGCTCAGGGGAATTCGAAAAAATGCAGATCCTCCTGAAGTTCGTCAAATGGCTGCTCGGCCTGGCTGTGCTGGCCGCTGCGATACTCGCCGGCTGGCTGTATTTCGCGCCGCCGGAACTGATCCGCGTCGGTTCCGGCTATGCCGCCAAGATCGTCTGCTCGAACGTCTTCATCGCCGGGCGAGACGCCAACGACGTGCTCGCCGTCGATGTGCAGGCGCCGGGTCATCCGCTGCTGAAGCTGATGAGAGTGTCGGTGGACAAGGAGAAGGGAACGGTTTCGGCGGGCCTGTTCGGCGCGCTCGGCAAAAGTGTCGCGGTCGCCCGCGACGGGCTCGGCTGCGCCTCGGTTCCCGACGGCGATATTGCCGCCGCCAAGGCTGTCGCCGGAGCTGCACCGACGCCGGCGCCGCTGCCCGATCTGATCTGGCCGGAGGGCGACAAGGCCGATGCCTCGCAGGATCCCGAGGTCGCGAAAGTCCTCGACGATCCAGCCATGACCGGCGCCGGCATGCGGGCGGTGGTGGTGGTCAAGAACGGCCGCATCGTCGCTGAGCGCTATGGCGACGGCTTTTCCGAAAAGACGCCGCTATTGGGCTGGTCAATGACCAAGACGGTGAATGCGGCGATCGTCGGCACGCTGGTGAAGGAGGGCAAGCTGGCGATGACCAACCAGGGTCTGTTCGGTCCCTGGAAGGGAGATGGCCGCGCCGTGATCAGCCTCGCCGATATGATGGCGATGTCGAGCGGGCTGGAATTCAACGAGGATTACGGCGACGTCGCCGACGTAACGCGCATGCTCTATCTCGAACCGGACATGGCGGGCTTTGCCGGATCCAAGCCGCTGACCGGCGAGGTCGGCAAGGTGTTTTCCTATTCGAGCGGCACGGCGGTGATGCTGTCCCGATTGTGGCAGGACGCGATCGGCGACAAGGACAAGGCACTGGCGTGGCCTAGGACCGCGCTGTTCTATCCGCTCGGCATGCAGAGTGCAGTGCTGGAGGCCGACGAGCACGGCACCTTCGTCGGCTCGTCCTACCTCTACGCCACGGCACGCGACTGGGCGCGCTTCGGCCAGTTCCTGCTGCAGGGCGGCGTCTGGAACGGCAAGGAGATGCTGCCCGCCGGCTTCGTCGACTGGATGCGGGAACCGGCAACTGCCTCGAAAGTCTACGGCAAGGGGCAATTATGGATAGAAGGACCGGGCGACGAAGAAAACCCCGGCGCCGGCACTACCGCCGGCCTGCCCAAGGACACCTATTGGATGGAGGGGCATGATGGGCAAACGGTTGCCATCATCCCCTCGGAGCAGCTGGTTGTGGTGCGGCTCGGGCTGACGCCGGCCAGGCTCGGCTATCGGCCGCAGGCGATGGTAGCGGGGCTGGTCAAGGCGCTGCACTGAGGAATGCGGCGGTCGCAGTCTTGTCTATGCGGCTGTCGCCAAAGGCTTGGCGCGATCAACACGCGCCCGCTCGTCGGGTGAGTTCATAACCGTCCAAAGATCGTTACGGCGCTGGACGTTCAACCAGAAATCCGGGCTGTTGCCAAACACCCGCGCCAGAATGAGCGCGGTAGCCGCCGTCACGTTGCGGCGGCCGTTGCACAATTCGTTCACATGCTTGCGCTGGACGCTCATAGCTTCGGCCAAAGCCGCCTGTGTCAGGCCGAGTGGTTGCATGAATTCTTCCGTAAGAATTTCGCCAACCGTTGCTGGCTTGCGTGCGGTCATCAACATGTCTCACCTCACTTATATATAACTGTGGTCGTCGAGATAGATGTCCGACGCCTCGCCCCGGCCCCCGTCCCAGCGGAAGACGAGCCGCCATTGTTTGTTGACACGGATCGAATGGAAGCCTTCGAGATTGCCGCGCAACTTCTCGAAATGGTTGCTGGGCGGCACACGCAAATCCTGATCGATCGCCGCGTCGTCAATCATCTGGAGCTTGCGGAACAAGCGGCTTTCGAGATCGGGCGGAATATTGCGGGAATGGGTGTCGTCCACGAAGAAAGCCCGCAGCCATCCATCTCTAAATCCGATGATCATCCCATGCTTCCGGCGAGGAGATAATGTACCACTCCTTGGGTCACATGGCAATGTGTGATTTAGCCAAATTAGCTGATTTCAGCCACGGCCCCCATTTAGGATTGGAGCCCCAAAACCTTCCACGCCAAAATTGATGTTAGATGGCGATCTTGATCACGGCGAGCCAGCTGTAGCCGCGATAAAGTGTTCTGAATCGAAGGCTTGCACCAACTCTCGCAGATTCCGATTCCAGGACGTCGCGCAGGACTTCACGCGGCTCGACATGGAATTTTTTCAGCCAGCCGCGCAACAGCTTGCGGAACCAGCTGGGCAAGGCTTCCTGCTGGCCAAAATCGACGACATGCAGCGAGCCGCCCGGTGACAGAGCAGCAAGAGCCGCGGATACCGTCTTTTCCCAGCCGGGGATCATCGACAGCGAATATGAGACAAAGACGCGGTCGAAACTTTCGACGCCGAACAGCGCTTTCGCGTCGAAATTCGTGGCATCGCCGCGCGCCAGCGTGACGCGGCCGGAGAGGCCTTCGCGCGCGAGGGCGGCAGTCGCCGTCTCCAGCATCTCGGCCGAAATATCGAGGCCGAAGAGGCGCGCGCCGGGATAGCGGCGGGCGGCGAGGATGATGTTGCGGCCGGTGCCGCAGCCGAGCTCGAGCACGGTGCCGCCGGCCGGCACATCCAGTCCGGCGATAAGCCGGTCGCGGCCGAGCAGATAGTATTTGCGGGTCAGGTCGTAGATATGACGCTGCCAGCGGTAGACGCCGTCCATCAGCTGGGCATGGCTGGCCGGCAATTCGGTCGTGCTCATGCGGACCGCTTCACATAGAGATGGAAGCCACCATAGATGGCCGAGCGGTCGCGCGCCGAAAACTCGCGCGAGGCGTCGTTCTCGTAGCGCCACTGGTCGAGCAGCGAATTCGAGACGCGGCCGGGCAGCAGGCTGGGTTCCGCGGCGGTACGGAAGATGACGCGGGCGCCGGTGGAGGCGGTTCGGGTGATCTCGGCCCACAAACCATTGAGCTGGTGGTCGGTCATCCAGTCCTGTGCATCGAGCAGCACGAAGCGATCCACCGAGCCGGCATCCTTGCCGGCAAGGAACTCGATCAGATTGGCGTGGTGGATGGCAACGCGATCGACATTGTTGCGGATCGTCTTGTAGTTGCGCTTTTCGAGATAGGCGGGCAGGGCGGCCTCGCCCGGATCAGGGTAGCGGCGGGCGAAAGCCTGCCAGGCGAAATAATTGGTCTTCAGCGGAAAATCGCAGGCGAGCTTTTCCAGTCGTGCCTTCAGCACGCTGGCCATGGTGCCGTCACCCGAGGTGATCAGCGAATCGTACTGGGCCGGCGGAATGCCGAGGCCGAACAGCGAGGCTTTTCGCGAGGTCGCCCATTTCAGCAGCGGTTTTTCGAAGACCGGCGCCAGCTCTTCGTCAAAGAAGCGGCGCTGATCGGCGATGCTCTTAGCGTCCATGATGCCGGCCGGGTCGACGCCGAAGAATTTTGCGGTGCGGTGGCCTATGGCGATGAACAGGCCAAGCAGGCCGGTCTGGTAGAAATTGCGGTCGAAGACAGCGATGCGGCGACGGCCGCGCCAGTTGCGGCGCTCCCAATAATGGCGGCTGACCGGGTCGAGATGCGGTGCGATGAAGCGATCGTAGGCCTGTGAATTGTGCCCGGTCTCAGCCGCGCCGAAGAAACGGAACAGGTCGCCCTGCGACGGCAGGTGACGGACGGCTTCGAGCTTCATGCGGTTCAGCGCGATATGGGCAGCGTTGAGGTCGACGGCATCGATCCTTTCCGGCGAGCGGGTGAGATAGGCAAGGATGTTACAGCCGCCGGAGGCAATGGTGACGATGCGGTGGCCCGTCCCGAGCTGCATCGCGTCCATGTCGATTTCGGGGTCTTCCCAGATCTGCGGATAGACGAGGCCGGAGAACAGGAAGGCGAACAGGCGCTCGGAGATGCCGGCTTTCGACAGCGGGCGGTTCTGGTAGACGGCCTTGCCGACTTCCTTGCCGCGGCGAAAAACCAGGTCCCCAGAAATGTCCGTCATGGCAAGGCGATTCCCCGTTTGCTTTGGCGCAAGCCGGTAGCGCAGGGTGATGACAGGCCAGTGACAGCCTGTTGACGCGAGTTCAGGCCTTGCCAAATCCACCTGGGGTCGGCGTCGTCACGATGACCGCCTCGCCAGCGTCGAGGATGGTCTGATCGCAGGCTTTCAGCGTCTCGATCGCGCCGGTCTTGCGGCGGACCTTGGTCGAACCGGCCTCGCCATCGCCGCCTCCGTCCAGTCCCCCCGGCGGGCGGTTGCGATGCGAGGACAGGATCGCGCATTCCATTTTTTCGAGGAAGCGGATAGTGCGCCTGGTGCCGTCGCCGGCATTCCATTTGCCTTCGCCGCCGGAGCCTTCGCGGATATGAAAATCCTCCAGCAATACCGGGAAACGCAGTTCCAGCACTTCCGGATCGGTCAGGCGCGAATTGGTCATATGGGTGTGGACGCCGGAGGTGCCGGCAAAACCGCGGCCGTCGTTCATCCGGCCGGCCGGCGAGCCCGAGCAGATCGTCTCGTAATACTGGTACTGCTTGTTGCCGAAGGTGAGATTGTTCATCGTGCCCTGCGCATTGGCCATCGCGCCCATGGCGCCGAATAGCGCGTTGGTGACGTGTTGCGAGGTCTCGACATTACCGGCGACGACTGCCGCGGGATAGGCGGGTTTCAGCATCGAGCCGTCGGGAATGATGATGTTGATCGGCCGCAGACATCCGGCATTCATCGGGATGTTGTCTTCGACCATGACGCGGAAGGCATAAAGCACAGCGGCTCGGGCGACCGGCTCTGGCGCATTGAAATTGTTCTTCATCACCGGCGACGTTCCGGTGAAGTCGACGGTCGCTTCGCGCTTCCGCCGGTCGACCGATATCTTCACCTTGATCATTTGGCCGGTGTCGGTCGGGTATTCGTATTCGGAACTGTCGGGCAGCCGCTCCAGAACGCGGCGCACGCTTTCGGCGGCATTGTCCTGGACATGGCCCATATAGGCTTCGACCACATCGAGGCCGAAATGGGCGACCATCTTGCGCAGCTCGGCGACGCCCTTTTCGTTCGCGGCGATCTGCGCCTTGAGGTCGGCGATGTTCTGGTGCGGATTGCGCGCCGGGTAGGGGTGGTCGGTGAGCAGCGTCTCCAGGTCCTTCTCGCGGAACCGGCCGCGATCGACGATGCGGAAATTGTCAAACAGCACGCCTTCCTCGTCGACGGTTGTGGCAAGCGGCGTCATCGAGCCGGGCGCGGTGCCGCCGATGTCGGCATGATGGCCACGCGAGGCGACGTAGAAGAGGATCTCCTCCCCCGTCGAGGGGGAGGTGGCGGCGAAGCCGCCGGAGGGGGTCGTTGCGGCAGTGCTCGACGCACTTGTGGTGCCTTCTGCGAGGACCCCACCCGGCCGCTTCGCGGCCACCCTCCCCTCAAGGGGGAGGGAAAACACCGGCGTCACCACTGTGATATCAGGCAGATGGGTGCCGCCATTGTAAGGTGCGTTCAGCGCAAAGACGTCGCCGGGATGGATGTCGCCGGAGTTCAACCGGATGATGGTTTCCACCGAGCGGTCCATCGAGCCGAGATGCACCGGCATATGCGGCGCGTTGGCGACCAGCGCGCCATTCCGGTCGAAGACGGCACAGGAGAAGTCGAGGCGCTCCTTGATATTGACCGAATAGGCGGTGTTCTGCAGCGTCACGCCCATCTGCTCGGCGATCGACATGAACAGGTTGTTGAAGACCTCCAGCATCACCGGATCGGCTTCGGTGCCGAGTGCGGCGTGTCGGCGCTTCTTCTCGACGCGCCGCATCAACACGTGATCCTTGGCGGTGATCTCGGCCTGCCAGCCCGGCTCGACGACAATGGTCTGGTTTGGCTCGATGATCAAAGCGGGGCCGGCGATCTTGTTACCAGGCTTCAGCGTTTCGCGGGGGAAAATGCCGGCGTCGCGCCAGACGCCGTCGACAAAGATTTTCCGGTTCCCGGAAGGACTTGCGGCCATGTCTTCAACAACTGAATCGCTTTCGTCGCGGCCGGTGCCGCCGGTATCGGTACCTTCGACGCCGATCGACTCAACGATCATCGGCTTGTCGTCGTAGACGAAACCGAACTGCGCCTTGTGCGCCAGTTCGAAGTCCGCCTTGGCCTGCGCAATCGAGCCGTGCCCGAAGTTCACAGGCAGCGCGGTATCGGTGCCGTCGTAGCGGATCTGCAGCACCGGTCTCGAGACGACCGCGTCTTCGCTGATGCCTTGCGCGGCGAGTTCGTCGATGACGGCTTTGCGCAGCGTTGCGATGAGTTCATCGATCGCTGGCCCGGAATTGTCCGCCAGCGGCTTCAGCAGCGCCTGCTGGCGTGACGCAAATACAGAGGATAGGCCGATGCCGTATGCCGAGAGCAGGCCTGAGAACGGATGGATCAGCACCGCCTCCATGCCCAGCGCATCGGCGACCAGGCAAGCGTGCTGGCCGCCGGCGCCGCCGAAGCAGTTCAGGAGGTATTCGGTGACATCGTAGCCGCGCTGCACCGAAATCTTCTTGATGGCGTTGGCCATGTTTTCGACGGCGACGGTGATGAACCCTTCGGCGACGGTTTCCGGCGAGCGGCCGTCGCCGATCTGGGCGGCAAGTGCGGTGAATTTTTCGCGAACCGTCTGGACGTCGAGCGGTTCGTCCTGGCCCGGTCCAAAGATAGCCGGGAAGAACTCGGGCTGCAGCTTGCCCAGCATGACATTGGCGTCGGTGACGGCCAACGGGCCGCCGCGCCTATAGGCGGCTGGGCCGGGATTGGCGCCTGCCGAATCCGGCCCGGCGCGAAAGCGGCCGGCCTCGTAATGCAGGATCGAGCCGCCGCCTGCAGCGACGGTGTGGATGCGCATCATCGGCGCTCGGATGCGGACGCCGGCGACCTCGGTGTCGAAGGCGCGCTCGTAGTCGCCATCGTAATGGGCGACATCGGTGGAGGTGCCGCCCATGTCGAAGCCGATGACCTTGCCGAAACCGGCGAGTTTTGCCGTCTCGACCATGCCGACGACACCGCCGGCCGGGCCGGACAACAGCGCGTCCTTGCCCTGGAACATTTCGGCGGCGGTGAGGCCGCCCGACGACATCATGAACATGAGGCGAGGGCTTTCCCTCCCCCTTGAGGGGAGGGTGGCGGCGAAGCCGCCGGGTGGGGTCGGCTCGACTGGGTTCGACCTACTCTCCCCCCTTGAGGGGGAGATGGCCGCAAAGCGGCCAGAGGGGGTCCTGTCAGAAGGCACCACAGGGGCGTCGAGCACTGCCGCAACGACCCCCTCTGTCGGCTCCGCCGACATCTCCCCCTCAAGGGGGGAGAGGACGCCCAGTTCCTTTGCCACTCTTTGCACATATCTCGACAGGATCGGCGACAGGTAGGCGTCGACCACCGTGGTGTCGCCGCGGCCGACCAGTTTGATCAGAGGCGAGACCTCGTGGCTGACTGAGACCTGCGAGAATCCGAGCTTTCGACAGACTTTGGCGACCGCCTTTTCGTGCTCGGGATGTTTCCAGGCATGCATGAAGACGATCGCGACCGCATCGATGCCGTCCGCCTTGGCTTGCTCAATAGCCGGGCGTACCGAAGCAATGTCGAGCAGGCGCTCGACGCTGCCGTCGGCGCGAACCCTTTCGTCGATCTCGACGACGCGCTCATAGAGCTGTTCGGGAAGGATGATCTGCTTGGCAAAGATATCTGGCCTGGCCTGATAGGCAATCCTCAGCGCATCGCGGAAGCCTTTGGTGATGAGCAGCAGCACACGGTCGCCCTTGCGCTCGAGAAGCGCATTGGTGGCAACCGTGGTGCCCATCTTGACATCGCCGATCAGAGCGGAGGGGATTGGAGCGCCGGGTTGGACGCCGAGCAAATCGCGAATGCCCTGGATGGCAGCGTCGGCATAGGCTTCGGGATTCTCGGACAGCAGCTTGCGCGGGTGCAGCGCGCCTTGCGGGTCACGGCCGATGACATCGGTGAAGGTGCCGCCGCGGTCGATCCAGAAATCCCATTTTGCAGTCACAGCGGCGCTCCCGGGATTTTTCCCTGTTCGATCTGTTAGCTCGCGAGGCCCTGACCGGCAATCGTCAAGTGATTGGAATATGTTACAGGCAGAAATGCAACGTTACGAAACTCATGCGCAGCTTACGCATTGTGTCCTCGACCGCCGCCGGTAACGGAGGCGTGATTAGAGGAGAGATATCATGAAGAAACTCATTCTTGCGTCGGTGTCGGCGCTTGCGTTGCTTGGCCTTGCCGCCTGCAGCAACAGCGGCACCGACAACACCACGACGCAGAGCACCAACCCGCCGGCATCCGACCAGACGATGAAGCCGGCTGCTCCTGACGCCAACAAGCCTGCCGAGCCGGCTCCGGCTCCGGCACCTGCGCCGGCTGCTCCGGCACAGTAGTCAATGTGACAGCCAAGGAAAGGCTGGCCTCACAGGCCGGCCTTTCTGCTGCTTACGATACCAGCGCCTGGCGGCCGAGTGCGACGACGTGAGCGCTGGCGCCAGCCGCCTCAGGCATTGCGCCAAATCGATTGGGCCAGCCCCTGCGGCACTGTCTTGGCTTGATAGCGATGGGTGGTTGGTCCTATGAAGCCCCCATGTCGATTTGGGACCGCCTTGGCGACTTCGTCACACGCGTTTCATCTTCAGCGTCGTCAGGCGTCGCCGAAGTGGTCGAGGCCGTGCGCACGGTTTTCTCCGGCGATGCCGATCTGCGCCGGCGTGTCGCCTTCTCGGTGGCGATGATCGCCCTGTCGGCCAAGATGGCCAAGGCAGACGGCATCGTCACGCAAGACGAGGTGCGCGCCTTCCAGGAAATATTCGAGGTGCCGAAGGAACAGAGGCGCAATGTGGCGCGGCTCTACGATTTGGCCAAACGCGACATTGCCGGTTTCGAGACCTATGCCGAGCGGATGGCGCAGCTTTGCGGTTCGGGCCATTCGAACTGCCTGATGCTCGAGGATATACTCGACGGGCTGTTCCACATCGCCAAGGCCGACGGGCTGGTGCATGAGCGCGAGGGCGAATTCCTGCATCGCATCGCCGAGATATTCCGCATCGATGAGGCGCATTACCAGAGCATCCTGGCCCGGCATGTCGATCTGGGTGCCGCCGATCCCTATGTTGTGCTCGGCATCGAGCGCGGGAAGCCGTTCGAGGAGGTCCGCAGGCGCTACCGCAAGCTGGTCTCCGACAATCATCCGGACCGGCTGATCGCACGCGGCCTGCCGCAGGAATTCATCAAGATCGCGACGACCAGGCTGGCGGCGATCAACGCGGCCTATGAAATGATCGAGCGAGGCCTGCGGCACGCATGAGCGGCTTTCCGCCCGATGAGCCGAGCGCCGAGGTCAGGGTATCGCCGAATTTCGGACCACGGCGCGGGACGCTCGGACCCGATATGATCGTGCTGCACTACACCGGCATGGCTACGGGCGCCGGTGCCGAGGCATGGTTGTGCGATCCGGCAAGCGAGGTCTCGTCGCACTACCTGGTCCATGAGGACGGCCGCATTGTTCAGATGGTCAGGGAAAGCGACCGCGCCTGGCATGCCGGCAAGAGCTCGTGGTTCGGACAGAGCGACATCAACTCCTGTTCGATCGGCATCGAGATCGTCAATCCGGGGCATACGCTCGGCTATCGCAACTTTGCAAAACCGCAGATCGGTGCGGTGATCGGCCTGTGCGCCGGCATCATCGAGCGCCATTCCATTCCGGCGCAGCGGGTGCTTGCCCATTCCGACGTGGCACCGGGGCGCAAGGTCGATCCAGGCGAGAAATTTCCATGGAAGGCCTTGTTTGCCGTCGGTATCGGCCATGTTGTGCCGGCAGCACCGATCCGGCGCGGCGCCGTGCTGAAGCCAGGCGATACCGGCGCCGAGGTAGAGGCGCTGCAGTCGATGCTGGCGCTCTATGGTTATGGCGTCGAGATCACCGGCGCCTTCGATCGGCAGACCGAAATCGTGGTAGAGGCATTTCAGCGGCATTTCCGGCAGCGCCTGGTCGATGGCATGGCTGATGGATCGACGATCCGCACGCTGGAAAGGCTGCTCGCTTCCGTAAGGATAGCCTCTCTCAAATAATCTTTTGCCAGCTTAAAAATTACAATCTGTTACTCAAAGTGACTTGCGTCGCCTTCTTTGGCGCCAATTCCGTCGTCAAAGGCGATCCGTACAGATTGTCGGACGTCTATCCCCCCAAATGTTCCGATGTTGATTGAGGGTATCTGCGCGAAGTTCTTTGTGCAGATCAAACAGAACAGGATCACATGCAGAAATTGACCGTTTTAACGGCAGCCATTGCTGCCGGCGTAATGACTTTTGCCTTCAGTGCGGCAAACAGCGCACCGCTGAGCCAGCGGGCCGATCAGGGCTTCAGTGCCGCAGCCGGCAAAACCGCCGTGCCGAAAGCCACCCTTGGTGCAAAAGTAGAGAAGACCGCCACCGCAAAAGTGGAACAAGCAACCGCGGTAAGGACGAAAAAGCCGGCCCCTGCGAAAAAGCCAACCGCTGCAAGAAAGACAATCTCAAAACACTATGTGAAGCGTAACCGCAAAAGCATCGACCACATGGCAACGGCGTCAGTCGCTCCGAAGAGCAGGCCAGCGCCTCAGGCGGTGGTAGTCGGCGCCAGCGGACAGTATTCGGCGATCATTGCGCGTTATGCCGCCAGCTATGGCGTCCCGGTGTCGCTCGCCAACGCCGTCATCAAGATCGAAAGCAACTACCAACCGAACCAGGTCGGCAGCGCCGGCGAGATCGGCCTGATGCAGATCAAGCCGGCGACGGCGCGGATGATGGGCTATAGCGGTTCGGTTCAGGGCCTCTATGATCCAGATACCAACATCAAATACGGCATGAAGTACCTCGCCATGGCGCGGGATCTCGGCGGCGGCACGACCTGCGGCACGATCCTGAAATACAATGCCGGCCATGCCGCCACACGGATGAACCCGGTGTCCGCAGCCTATTGCGGCAAGGTCAAGGTCCAGCTGGCTGCACTTGGAGCGCCCGCCTGACAAGCGACAACTTGCTTTTTCGTTTGCGTTTTCGGGCCTGAACCCCTTTATACGCCTTGCCAGCTGGCCGGGCGGCCGCACCCGCGAAGCCGAAAGGCTGCGGGTGAGGAAAGTCCGGGCTCCATGGAGACACGGTGCCGGTTAATGGCCGGCGGGGGCGACCCCAGGGAAAGTGCCACAGAAAGCAAACCGCCACGATCCAATCGTGGCAAGGGTGAAAGGGTGGGGTAAGAGCCCACCGCGCGACTGGCAACAGGAGCGGCACGGTAAACCCCACCGGGAGCAAGACCGAATAGGGGCGGTGCGAGGGGAAACCCTCGAGGGCTGTTTCCGGCTCACCGTCCGGGTAGGTTGCGTGAGGCGTATGGCAACATGCGCCCAAGATGAATGGCCGCCACGTTCTCGCCGTGTAAGCGGCGAGGGCCATACAGAACCCGGCTTACAGGCCAGCTGGCAGTTTTCCCCGATAAAAGGAAATCTCCTGATATCAGCAGGTTGCGTCTTCGGGCGCAGCCGTTGGTTCAGTTTTCGACCCGCAATTAAGCGCGGCATTCCTTGAAAATGGTGCGATTAAATCGTACCATTTGGATGACGGTATTCAGGAGCGCGTCATGGGACAGGTCGATAAACGCAGCATCACGCTGTCGCCGGAATTGGCGGCGGTGGTCGACGACGTGGTCGCCGCCGGCGAATATGCCTCGGCGAGCGAGGTGATCCGCGACGCGCTGCGGCAATGGAAGGACCGGCGCGACCTGCTCGGCTACACGGTCGAGGAATTGCGCAAGCTGGTGCAGGAAGGGATCGACAGCGGGCCGGGGCTGGACGGGCCGCCAATCATGGAACGGCTGCGCGCCAAATATCTGAAAATGGCCGGAACCAAAGGCCTTGAGGAGTGAAATACCGCCTGCTTCCTCAGGCATTGATCGACCTCGAAGCCATCGGCGACTACATTGCCGAACAGAATCCAAATGCGGCGGTTCGGCTCGTGGATCTCTTGCAAAGGCGGTGGGATTTGCTGACCCTGCACCCCTTCTCAGGTGCGCCGCGCGAAGACATCGCAACCGGAATCCGTCACCTGATCGTCGGCGAATACCTCACCCTGTACCGCGTCAGTGAAGAGGCGATCGAAATCGTTCGCGTGCTGCACGGCCGGCGCAAGATTGATGCCGACGATCTGAATTCGTGATTGCCGATTCAGCCACCGATTGCGTCTAGCGACGCCTCGATCGCCTGCCAAAGCTCTTCCACCGGCTCGCAGCCGACCGACAGGCGAACGAAGCCGGGCGGAACGGCATCTCCCCTTTTTGATCGCCGTTCCGCCGAAGTGTGCACGCCGCCGAACGATGTCGCAGCCTGCATCAAGGCGCAATTGTTGATGAAATCCTCGGCCTTGTCCTCCGAGGCGAGCACGAAGGAGATGAGAAAGCCGAAGCGCTCCATCTGGGCGCGGGCAAGATTGTGCGATGGATCGCTCTCCAGTCCCGGAAAGCGCAAGCCGCTGATCGCGCGATGGTTTTTCAGTCGTCGCGCTATCATTTCGGCGGAAGCGCACATGCGGTCGAAGCGCACGTCCAGCGTTTCGAGGCCGCGATGCACCAGCCATGCCTCGAACGGCCCGGGGATGGCGCCCGACGTCTCGCGCCAGTCGGTCACCCTCGAGATAATGTCCGCGTCGCGGCTGGCGACATGGCCGAACAGCACATCGGAATGGCCGTTTGGTGCCTTGGTGTCGGCGGCAATGACGATATCTGCGCCGAGATCGAGCGGGCGCTGGCCGAAAGGCGTCATCGTCGTGTTGTCGACCACAAGCCCCGCACCCGCTTTGTGCACGGCTTCGGCGACGGCTGCGATGTCGCATATATCCAGTCCCGGGTTGGCGGGCGTTTCGACGAAGGCAAGCCGGTATCCGTCGAAGCCGCCGTCGAGGAAGCTCGACGTCGGCCGGACATCATAAGCGACGCCGAAGGACTTCAGGAAGCGCTCTGCCAGCGCTCTCGTCGTGTGATAGCCGTCGGACGGCAGCAGGATACGGTCGCCGGCTTTGAGCAGGCCGAAAAATACCGCCGAGATGGCAGCCATCCCCGAGGGAAAGGCGACGCATGGGGCGTCTTCCAGATGCGCCAGCATGTGCTCGACCGCATCCCAGGTTGGATTGCTGAAGCGGCCATATTGATCATAGCCGGTGGCGTCGCCGGGCGCATGAAAGATGGCGGCCATGGTCAGGGGCAAGGGGATCGGGTCGCCCTTGGCCAGCCCGCCGCGGCGCAGATGGGGAAGTGCCGCGGCGCGTGACTTGGCTGTTTCGGACATGGTTTCAACCTCGTTACTGACCGGAAAAGGACATGCCGAGGCTATGCGCGGCAGCGATCCGCAGCAAGCCGGCTCCGGTTGGGCCACACGGCTCTAAACGCTTCGTTAGGCTTAATAGACGATAAAGACGGGAGTGCCGTCAAAGCTGCTCTCCCCAGTCGTGGCAGGCGCGTTTTGAAGACTGTTCCCGTTGACGCCCATAACACCCCATGATATCCCATTCCGATACTCAAGCCTTCGTTTCGTGTCAGGGTGAAGCGTACGCCAATCGGGCAGCCGCGGCGGCTGCGCGTTTGCCTGCGTTCGCCCGTTATAACGAAGTGGGTTTTGGACGCCGACCGGGCTGGGGCGGCGCGGACAGGAAGATGCAGAGGGGTGCGGCGGCGCAAGCGGCCGTAACGCGTAATGGACCGGTTTCTGTCGAACGCGGTGAACAGGATCGATGCGAAGGGACGGGTGTCCGTGCCGGCGCATTTCCGTGCCGTTGTGCAGAAACGCGGCTATTCGGAACTTTATGCGCTACGCTGCCTGGATCGCCCGGCGATGGATGTCGGTGGGCTCGACCTGCTCGATCGCTACGAGCAGCGCATCGCCCAGGAAGACCCGTTCCTGCAGACGGCGGACGACATGTCGTTCTTCTGCCATGGCGATGGAACGTTTCTGAAGCTCGACCAGGACGGCCGTATCACGATGAGCGATTTCATTCGCGAGCATACCGGCATTTCAGCGGAAGTGGCCTTCGTTGGCCGCGGCAATTTCTTTCAGATCTGGGAGCCGGGACGGCTCAGCGCCTATGGGACGGAAGCACGCGCCCGGCTTTTGCAACTTCGGCAGGGGACGAAGCCCGGGGAGCGGCCGGAATGATGGCGGGCGACGGCGATGAAGTTCATGCCGCTGGCGGACCAGCCCGTCACATTCCGGTCCTCCTTGCCGAAGTTCTGGAGGCGCTGGCGCCGACAAAAGGCGAGGTGATCGTCGACGGCACGTTCGGTGCCGGCGGCTACACGAAGGCCATTCTGGCAAGCGGAGCCTCGGTCGTCGCCATCGACCGCGATCCGGATGCGATCGCGGCGGGGCGGGCCCTTGAACAGCAGTCCGGCGGCAAGCTCAGGCTTGTCCAGGCACCGTTCTCGACGCTCGACGAACAGGTTGAAAGTGCCGATGGCGTCGTGCTCGACATCGGCATCTCCTCCATGCAGATCGACCAGCCGGAGCGCGGCTTTTCGTTCCGGGCCGATGGGCCGCTCGACATGCGCATGGCGCAGGCGGGCCTGAGCGCCGCCGACGTCGTGAACACCTTCAAGGTGGGCGATCTTGCCCGCATCTTCGGTTTTCTCGGCGAGGAACGCCATGCCGGGCGCATCGCCCGCATGATCGAGAGCCGTCGCGAAAAACGCCCCTTCGAGCGCACGCTCGATCTTGCCGATGCCATCGAGACGCATATCGGTCGCGCGCCAAAGGACAAGATCCATCCGGCCACCCGCGTTTTCCAGGCGCTGCGCATCTTCGTCAATGACGAACTCGGCGAACTGGCCAAGGCACTGTTTGCCGCAGAGCGCGTGCTGAAACCGGGCGGGCGGCTTGTCGTGGTGACCTTCCATTCCCTGGAGGACCGCATCGTCAAGCGCTTCATCGCCGACAGAGCCGATTCAGCGACCGGATCGCGGCACCTGCCCGAGGCGCAGGCGCGCACCGCCACCTTCACCAAGAAGGGCGGCGGCGTGACGCCTGGCGATGCCGAGATAACGGCAAATCCGCGGGCGCGCTCGGCAAGGCTGCGCGCTGCGATCCGTACAGAGGCGCCGGCGCGCGCCGGCGATTTTTCGATTTTCGGCCTGCCAAAACTGCCTGGCCCAAAGCTTCCCGGCGCCGATCGACCGGGAGAGAGGTGAGCACGTGTTTCGTACCAGCGACATAGTCCTGATCGCCGTCATGGTTTCAGCGGCTGCCCTGACCTACAAGACCAAGCGCGAGGCCGAGGAGCAACTGGCGGCAGTGCACAAGATCCAGGCGCAGATCCGTTATGAGGAGGACACGATCGACCTGCTCAAGGCGGACTGGAGCCTGCTTACCCAGCCGTCGCGCCTGCAGAAGCTCACCGAAATCTACAAATCGCAACTCGGACTCGAGCCGGTCAATGCGCGGCAGATCGTCGGGCTGGACGATCTGCCGGCGAAACCCGTCAACATCGAGGACCTTTCATCGCAGCGGCTGGGCGGCATGGCCGATATCGGCGGCAAGGATCCCGTGGTGACCGGAGGCATCGTCCAATGATCACCGGATTTCCAATGGCTGCCAGATTTCCAAAGATTGGCAGGCTGCTGAAGCGCGGTTCGAAGCCGGGTGCAGGCGGATCGATCGTGGTCGAAGGTGCCCGCAAGGCGACCGGTGGCAAGGGCAGGACTCGCATCGTCATGACCATGGCAGTGTTCTTCGGCATCTATTCGACCATTGCCGGGCGGCTGGTCTATCTGGGTTTCCAGAATCCCGACCTGTCGGGCGGCCCGCAGAGCCGGGTGACGGCATCGCGACCCGACATCGTCGACCGTAACGGCGAAGTGCTGGCGACCGACATCAAGACCGCGTCGCTGTTTGCCGAACCGCGCCGCATCGTCGATGCCGACGAGGCGATCGAAAAGCTGTCGACGGTGCTTCCCGAGATCGACTACGAGCAGACATACAACAAGCTGAAGAGCGGCGCCGGGTTCGTCTGGCTGCAGCGTCAACTGACGCCGAAGCAGCAGGCCGACATCATGCAACTCGGCATCCCCGGATTCGGCTTTCGCACCGAAAAGCGCCGGTTCTATCCGGCCGGCGAAACCTCGTCCTACATTGTCGGCCTCACCAACATCGACAATCAGGGCATCTCCGGCATGGAGAAATACATCGACGAACAAGGCTTGAGCGACCTTCAGGCGTCGGGTCTGGCGGTGGCCAAGGATTTGAAGCCGGTGCAGCTCTCGATCGACCTGCGCGTCCAGCATATCGTGCGCGATGAGGTCGCCACCGGCATGGAAAAGTACCACGCGATCGCGGCGGGCGCCGTCGTGCTCAACGTCAAGACCGGCGAGGTGCTGGCGATGGCGTCGGTTCCGGATTTCGATCCGAACAACCCCTATAACGCGCAGGACAAGGACCGGCTCAACCGTATGTCGGCCGGCCTCTATGAAATGGGGTCGACCTTCAAGAGCTTCACCACCGCCATGGCGCTCGATTCCGGCAAGATAACGCTGCAAAGCCGTTTCGACGCGTCGCGCCCGATCAGGATCGGCCATCAAACCATCCATGATTTCCATGGCAAGGGCCGGGTACTGTCGGTGCCGGAAGTGTTCATCTACTCCTCCAATATCGGCTCTGCCAAGGAAGCCGAAGCGGTTGGCATCGACGGACACCGCGAATTCCTGCATCGCCTGGGAATCCTCGAGAAGATGCAGACCGAACTGCCGGAAGTCGCTCGGCCGACCGAGCCCAAGGTCTGGAAGCAGGTCAATTCGATCACCATCGCCTTCGGCCACGGTGTGTCGACGACGCCGCTGCAGACAGCGGTCGGCTGCGCCGCGCTGATGAATGGCGGCTATCTGATGGACCCGACCTTCCTGCCGCGCACGCAGGAGCAGGCGATGGCGGTGGCCAAGAAAGTGGTCAGCGACAAGACGGTCGAGGGCATGCGCTATCTCTATGCACTCAATGCCGAAAAGGGATCCGGCCGCAATGCACGGGTGCCAGGATACCGGGTGGGCGGCAAGACGGGAACGGCGGAGAAGGTTGTCAACGGCCGTTACTCGAAGGAAAAGAATTTCAACGCCTTCGTTGCGGCTTTCCCGATGGACGATCCGCAATACATAGTGCTTACGATCGCCGACGAACCGAAGCCGGAAAAGCCCGGCATGGGTGGTACGGCCGCCTCGAACGCGGGCATCATGGCTGCAAACATCATCCGACGTGCGGCTTCCATGCTTGGCGTGAAGCCAGATTTCAGCCATGAAAATGGTGCAACGCTGGTTTCCTATCAGTGATTCTTGGGGCGCGCCGGCAACTGCGCGCTATTTTGTTGCGATGAACGGGGTTCGATGAAGCTGAAAAATCTAGCCGGTATCCTGCCTGTCGAGGGGACAGCTTCCTTCGACATGGAGGTTACAGGGATTTCGTCGGATTCCCGCCAGGTAACACGGGGCGTCGTCTTTTTCGCGCTCACCGGCTCCAAGGCGGATGGCGCAGCCTACGCAGCCGATGCCGCAAGCCGCGGCGCTGCCGCGATCGTGGTCGGCAAAGGCAGTGCGGTCGCCGGGCTGCCAGTCCCGGTTCTTGTCGTAGACGATCCGCGCCTTGCACTGGCGCTGAGTGCTGCACGTTTTTTCGGCATGCAACCGCAAACCATGGTCGCGGTGACCGGAACCAGCGGCAAGACCTCGGTCGCCGCATTCACCCGGCAGATATGGGAGCAGGCGGGTTTTGCCGCCGCCTCGATCGGCACGACCGGCGTGGTGGCGCCGGGCCGCAACGAATATGGCTCGCTGACCACGCCGGATCCGGTGGCACTGCACAGGCTGCTCAAGGAGCTGGCGGAGGCCGGCGTCACCCACGCCTCGATGGAAGCGTCCAGCCATGGCCTCGACCAGCGCCGGCTCGACGGCGTCAAGCTCGCGGCCGGCGGCTTCACCAATCTCGGCCGCGACCATATGGACTATCATCCGACGGTCGAGGACTATCATCGCGCCAAATTGCGTCTGTTCGACGCGCTGCTGCCGAAGGGCGCGCCGGCGGTCATCTTTGCCGACGCCCCGTGGTCGGAGCCGACGATCAAGGCGGCGCGGGCAGCGGGACTGAATGTGCTGACGGTCGGCCGCCACGGCGATTTCCTGCGGCTGAAGCGGGTCGAGCACGAGCGCCACCGCCAGCGCGCCGAGGTCGAAGCGGACGGCGTTCTCCATGAAGTCGACTTGCCGCTGGCTGGCGACTTCCAGATTGCAAATGCGCTGGTGTCGGCCGGCCTCGCCATTTCGACTGGTACATCTGTTGCCAAGGCGTTGATGGCGCTGGAGAAATTGAAGGGCGCGCCGGGACGGCTCGACCTTGTCGGGACGGCCGCCAACGGCGCGCCGGTCTATGTCGACTACGCGCACAAGCCGGATGCGCTGGAAAACGTGCTGGCTTCGGTGCGCCCCTTTACCACCGGCCGCGTCATCGTCGTATTCGGTTGCGGCGGCGACCGGGACCGAGGCAAGCGGCCGATCATGGGCGAGATCGCCACAAGGCTGGCCGAGGTGGTCATCGTCACCGACGACAATCCGCGCTCGGAAGTACCCGAGACGATCCGCGCCGCGATCCTGGAAGCCGCACCTGGCGCCATCGAGATCGGCGACCGGCGCAAGGCCATCCACGAGGCGGTCGGGATGCTTCACGCTGGCGACACGCTGATCGTGGCCGGCAAGGGCCATGAGGAAGGCCAGACCATCGGCACCGAGACGCTGCATTTTTCCGATCATGAGGAAGTTCGCTCGGCGCTGCGGGAGCAAGCGGCGTGAGCTATCTGTGGACCTCCGAGGCGCTGGTTGCCGCCATGGATGGCCGGCCGCTCGGTCCGATGCCTGAAGCCATCGCCGGCATTTCCATCGACAGCCGCAGCCTGCAGCCGGGAGACGCTTTCTTCGCCATCAAGGGCGAGGCCATGGACGGCCATGATTTCGTCACCGCCGCCATCAAGGCGGGCGCCGGCGTGCTGGTCGTCGCCGAGGGCAAGCTGCCGTCGCTGGGGCGGCTGACTGCACCGATGATCGTCGTGGAGGACGTGCTTGTCGCTCTGGAAAAGCTCGGCGTTGCGGCGCGCGCACGCTCAAAGGCCAGGGTGATTGCCGTGACCGGATCGGCGGGCAAGACCACCACCAAGGAAGCGCTACGCCACGCTCTCTCCGCGGTCGGTACGGTGCATGCATCGGCCCAGTCGTTCAACAATCACTGGGGCGTGCCGCTGACGCTGGCGCGCATGCCGCAGGATTGCGACTATGCCGTCTTCGAGATCGGCATGAACCATCCCGACGAGATCCGGCCGCTGGTCAAGATGGTCCGGCCGCATGTCGCCATCGTCACGTTGATCGCGGCGGCTCACCTCGGCTTCTTCCGCAACCTGGACGAGATCGCCAAGGCCAAGGCAGAGGTTTTCGAGGGACTGGAGCCCGGTGGCGCCGCCCTTCTCAACCGCGACGATGCGCGCTGGAAGCTGCTGGAGAAGATGGCCAAAGAGGCCGGCGTCGAGCATGTCTACGGGTTCGGCGAGAATGCCCGGGCGACCTTCAAACTGATCAAATGCGAGCTCAATGCCGATCACTCGGTCATCACCGCCAAGATTGGCGGGCACGAGATTGTCGCCAGGATCGGCGCGCCGGGCCGCCATATGGTGCAGAACGTGCTCGCGGTGCTTGGTGCCGCGCATCTGGTCGGTGCCGACGTTAACAGGGTTGCGCAGGCGCTGGCCGATCTTTCGCCCGAACGCGGACGCGGCAAGCGCTATGTGTTGCGTCATCCCAACGGGCCGATCACGCTGATCGACGAGAGCTACAACGCCAATCCCGCGTCGATGAGCGCTGCAATGGCACTGCTCAACACGACGCCGGTGTCGGGCGAGGGCAGGCGCATTGCCGTGCTCGGCGATATGCTCGAGCTCGGCAGCCATTCGGCGAAATTGCATGCCGCGCTTGCCGGTCTGATCGTCGGCACCGACACGCGCACGGTCTTTCTCGGAGGCCCGGAAATGCGGGCGCTGGCCGACGTTTTGCCCGACGAGATCAGGACGGAATACCGCGCCGGTGCGGAAGATCTGAAACCGGTTCTTCTATCGGAATTGAAGCCCGGCGACGTGGTCATGATCAAATCGTCGAAGGGCATAGGCTTTTCAAAGCTGGTCGAGGCGTTGCTCGGCAAGTTTCCGGCGGAAGCCACAACCAGCAGACAGACCTAGGATCGGTCCGGGGGACGCAAGCGCATGCTAACACTGCTCGTCGAATTTGCGGACAAGATCTCGGTCTTCAACGTCTTCCGCTACATAACCTTCCGCACCGGCGGAGCGCTGATCACAGCGGCACTGATCGTGTTCATTTTCGGACCGACCATCATCAATTCGCTGCGGCTGCGGCAAGGCAAGGGCCAGCCGATCCGTGCCGACGGGCCGCAGACGCATTTCAAGAAGGCGGGAACGCCGACAATGGGCGGACTGATGATCCTGTCCGGCATCGTCGGTTCGTCGCTGCTGTGGGCGAACCTGTCGAGCATCTACGTCTGGGTGGTCCTGCTGGTGACGCTGGGATTCGGCTCGATCGGCTTTTACGACGATTATCTCAAAGTAACCAAGCAATCGCATCTCGGCTTTTCCGGCAAGGCGCGGCTGGGGCTCGAATTCGTCATCGCCGGCATCGCCGCTTGGGTGATCATGCATAACGGCCAGGCGCCGTTCTCGTCATCGTTGACATTCCCTTTCGCCAAGGAGTTTCTCGTCAATCTCGGCTGGTTCTTCATCCCGTTCTCGTGCTTCGTCATCGTCGGCGCCGGCAATGCGGTGAACCTGACCGACGGTCTCGACGGGCTGGCGATCGTGCCGATCATGATCGCCGCCGCATCCTTCGGCGTCATCGCCTATCTCTCCGGCAACGCGGTGTTCGCCGAATATCTGCAGATCCATTTCGTGCCCGGCACCGGTGAACTTGCGGTGGTCCTTGGAGCGGTGATCGGCGCCGGTCTCGGCTTCCTCTGGTTCAATGCGCCGCCGGCGGCGATCTTCATGGGCGACACCGGCTCGCTGGCGCTGGGTGGGCTGATCGGCACGGTCGCGGTGGCGACCAAGCACGAGATCGTGCTGGTCATCGTCGGCGGCCTGTTCGTCGTCGAGATATTCTCGGTCATCATCCAGGTCGGCTACTTCAAGATGACCGGCAAGCGCGTCTTCCTGATGGCGCCGATCCACCATCATTTCGAAAAGCTCGGCTGGACCGAAAGCCAGGTGGTGATCCGCTTCTGGATCATCGCCGTCATCCTGGCGCTGGTCGGCCTGTCGACCCTGAAGCTCAGATAGGAGGCCGCTTGATCCCCGCCGCATCCTTTTCAGGCAAGCGCGTTTCGCTCTTCGGGCTCGGTGGCTCGGGGATTGCCACGGCGCGCGCGCTGATCGAGGGCGGCGCGGATGTGCTGGCCTGGGACGACAATCCCGACAGCGTCGCCAAGGCCGGCGCGGTCGGCATCACGACAGCGGACCTGCGCGGTGCGGACTGGGCGAGGTTTTCCGCCTTCGTGCTGTCGCCCGGCGTGCCGCTGACGCATCCCAAGCCACACTGGACCGTCGAGTTGGCGCGGGGCTCAGGCGTGGAGATCATCGGCGACATCGAGCTTTTCTGCCGCGAGCGGATGCTGCTGGCACCGGCAGCACCTTTCATTGCCATTACCGGCACCAACGGCAAGTCGACGACCACGGCACTGACGGCGCACATCCTAAAATCGGCTGGGCGCGACACGCAGATGGGCGGGAATATCGGCCGCGCAGTGATGACGCTCGATCCGCCGCAGCCTGAACGGCATTATGTGGTTGAGTGCTCTTCCTACCAGATCGATCTTGCCCCTTCGATCAACCCGACGGCCGGTGTGCTGCTCAACCTGACGCCGGACCATCTCGACCGCCATGGCACGATGCAACACTACGCCTCGATCAAGGAGCGGCTGGTGGCCGGCAGCGAGACGGCAATCATCGGTGTCGACGATTCCTGGTGCGCCCAGATCGCCGATCGGCTGGAGCGGGCCGGCCGGCAGGTCATCCGCATCTCCAAGCGGCTGCCGCTGACCGACGGCTATTTCGCTGACGGCACCAACTTAATGGAAGCCGTGCACGGCCGCTACAGCCGTGTCGCCTTCCTCGAAGGCATCGGCTCGTTGCGCGGCCAGCACAATGCGCAGAACGCGCTGGCCGCCGCCGCCGCCTGCCTCAAGGTCGGGCTCGAGCTCGGCGAGATCCAATCCGGACTGGAGAGTTTCCCTGGGCTGGCGCACCGCATGGAGCAGGTCGGCCGCAAAGGGCATGTGCTGTTCGTCAACGATTCCAAGGCGACCAATGCCGATGCCGCTGCACCGGCGCTGTCGAGCTTTGCGCGTATCTACTGGATTGCCGGCGGCCTGCCGAAAGAGGGCGGCATCGAGCCGTTACGCGGCTTCTTCCCGCGCATCGCCAAGGCCTATCTGATCGGCGAAGCCGCACCGGCCTTTTCGGCGACGCTGGGCGAAGCGGTGCCCTACGAGATATCAGGCACGTTGGCGGCGGCAGTCGAACACGCCGCCCGCGATGCGGCCAGGGATAGTAGCGGCGAGGCAGTGGTGCTGCTGTCGCCGGCCTGCGCCAGTTTCGACCAGTTCAAGAATTTCGAAGTCCGCGGCGAGGCGTTCAGGCAAGCCGCAACCGCCATTGATGGCGTGAAGCCCATCGGAGGGACACGATAATGCAAAGCCGTCTCGACAAAAGCCCCGTGGCGACCTGGTGGTGGACGATCGATCGCTGGTTCCTGGCGGCGTTCCTGTCGCTGATGGGGCTCGGCATCGTTTTGTCCTTCGCCGCAAGCCCGGCGGTGGCCGAGCGCATCGGCCTAGACAGTTTCCACTTCGCGACACGCCAGATTATCTTCACCATTCCGGCACTTGGGGTAATGCTGGCCGTCTCGTTCCTTGAATCCAGGCAGATCCGGCGCATGGCGCTGGTCATGTTGTGCATCATGCTGTTCCTGATGGTGGCGGTGCTCTATATCGGCGTCGAGGTGAAGGGCGCGCGGCGCTGGGTGTCGCTAGCCGGCCTGTCGATCCAGCCGTCCGAGTTCCTGAAACCGGCCTTCGTCATCATCTGCGCCTGGCTGTTCGCCGAGCACAAGCGCCAGCCCGACATTCCGGGCAATTTGTTCGCCATGTTGCTGCTTGCACTGGTCATCTCGCTGCTGGTGGCGCAGCCTGACCTTGGGCAGACCATGCTGGTGCTCGGCACCTGGGGGGTGATGTTCTTCATGGCCGGATTGCCGTGGTTGTGGATCGTCGCGCTGGGTGCTGCAGGCGTCGGCGGCGTGTTCGCCGCCTATGCAGTGTTCCCGCACGTTGCCGGCCGTATCGACCGCTTCATGACAGGCGAGGGCGACACGTTCCAGGTCGACATGGGCCGCGAGGCGCTGATCAATGGCGGCTGGTTCGGCGTCGGGCCGGGCGAGGGCACCGTCAAACGGGTCATCCCCGACAGCCATGCCGACTTCGTCTTCTCGGTCGCCGGCGAGGAATTCGGGCTGATCATGTGCTTCTTCATCATGTCCATCTTCGGCTTCATCGTGCTGCGCGGCCTCAACACGGCACTCAAGGAGCAGGACGATTTCACCCGCTATGCGGTTGGCGGCCTGGTCACGGTCTTCGGCCTGCAGTCGGTCATCAACATGGCCGTCAATCTGCAGCTGATGCCGGCCAAGGGCATGACGCTGCCGTTCATCTCCTACGGCGGCTCCTCGCAGATCGCGATCGCCATCTCGATGGGCATGGTGCTGGCGCTGACGCGCAAGCGCCCGGAAAAGCGCAAGCAGCTGGGCTTCATGCCGTCGCCGCGTGCGATGCCGGCGGAGTGAGATGGCCAAGGGGGTCATCCTTCTGGCGGCGGGCGGCACGGGCGGACATCTGTTCCCGGCCGAGGCACTGGCGCACGAACTGACCGGGCGCGGCTGGGCGGTGCATCTGGCGACGGACGAACGCGCCGAGCGCTTTGCCGGGCAGTTCCCGGCGGCCGCCATCCATCCGATCCAGTCGGCGACGATGGGGTCGAAAAATCCTTTTGCCGTGCTCGCCGCATTTTGGAAAATCTGGCGCGGGGTGCGGCAGGCATCGGCCGTCATCGCCAGCGTCAAGCCCGCCATCGTGGTCGGCTTCGGCGGCTATCCGACGCTGCCGCCGCTCTATGCCGCGACCCGGCGCAAGGTGCCGACGCTGATCCACGAGCAGAACGCGGTGATGGGCCGTGCCAACCGGGCGCTCGCCGGCCGCGTCGACGCTATTGCCGGTGGTTTCCTACCGGAAGACACAAGTGCTACAGGCGTCAAGACGGTGACCACCGGCAATCCGGTCAGGCCGCAAGTGCTGGAAGCGGCGAAGACGCCTTATGCCGCATCGGCCGGTGAAGAGCCGTTCCGATTTCTGGTGTTTGGCGGCAGCCAAGGCGCGCAGTTCTTTTCCGATGCGGTGCCGGCGGCGATCGCCCGGCTTTCCGATGCACAGCGCAGGCGGCTGGCGATCACCCAGCAGGCGCGCGCCGACGATGTGACGCGGGTGAAAGCCGCCTATGCCACGCTTGGCATCGAGGCCGAGGTGTCGCCCTTCTTCACCGACATGGCGGCGCGGCTGGCGGCGGCGCATCTGGTGATGTCGCGCTCCGGCGCATCGACCGTATCGGAAATCGCGGTGATCGGCCGGCCGGCGCTGCTGGTGCCTTATCCGCACGCGCTCGACCACGACCAGGCGGCGAATGCGGCGGCCCTTGCGGCAGCGGGCGGCGCCGAGGTGCATCCGCAATCCACGCTTTCGGCGGAGCGGATCGCCGTGCTTGTCGGCGGGCTGATGGATGATCCAGGCAAGGCGGCGACAATGGCCGCGGCGGCGAAATCGTCCGGAAAACCGGATGCCGCGCGGTTGCTCGCCGATCTGACAGAGGCTATTGCGTCCAGGAAATCCGTTTCGGAATTCAGGAAGGAGACGCACGCATGAAGATGCCACAGACGATCGGCCTCGTGCATTTCATCGGCATTGGCGGCATCGGCATGAGCGGCATCGCCGAGGTGCTGCACAATCTCGGCTACAAGGTGCAGGGATCCGATCAGGCCGACAGCGCCAATGTGCAGCGGCTGCGCGACAAGGGCATCGAATGCTTCGTCGGCCATCAGGCCGAAAACCTCGGCGAGGCCGAAGTGGTCGTCGTCTCCACCGCAATCAAGAAATCCAATCCGGAGCTGAAGGCGGCGAGAGAGAAGTTGCTGCCGATCGTGCGGCGCGCCGAAATGCTGGCCGAACTGATGCGCTTCCGGCAAGCGGTGGCGATCGGCGGCACGCATGGCAAGACGACGACGACTTCGATGGTGGCGACGCTACTCGAAGCCGGCGGGCTCGACCCGACGGTAATCAATGGCGGCATCATCAATGCCTATGGCACCAATGCCCGCATGGGAGACGGCGAATGGATGGTGGTCGAGGCCGACGAGAGCGACGGCACCTTCCTCAAGCTGCCGGCCGAGATTGCCGTCGTCACCAATATCGACCCCGAGCACCTCGACCATTACGGCTCCTTCGACAAAGTGCGCGAAGCGTTTCGTCAGTTCGTCGAGAATGTGCCGTTCTACGGCTTCGGTGTGATGTGCACCGACCACCCCGAGGTGCAGGCGCTGGTCGGCCGCATCGAGGACCGGCGCGTCATCACCTATGGCGAAAATGCGCAGGCCGACGTGCGCTTCACCAATCACCGCATGGACGGCCCGACTTCGGAATTCGACGTGGTGATCCGCGACCGCAAGACGCACGGCCAGATAACGATATCAGGCCTGCGGCTGCCTATGCCCGGGCGCCACAATGTTTCCAATGCGACGGCGGCGATTGCCGTCGCGCATGAGCTCGGCCTTTCGGCTGAGGCAATCAAGAAGGGCCTGTCGTCCTTCGCCGGCGTCAAGCGCCGTTTCACCCATACCGGTTCGTGGAACGGTGTCGATGTGTTCGACGATTACGGCCATCATCCGGTCGAGATCACGGCGGTACTAAAGGCTGCGCGCAGCGCTACCAAGGGTCGCATCATCGCCGTTACCCAACCGCATCGCTTCACCCGGCTGCGCGATCTGTTCGACGAGTTTTCCGTCTGCTTCAACGATGCCGATACGGTAATGGTGGCGCCCGTCTATGCGGCCGGCGAGGAGCCGATCGACGGCGTTACGTCCGACGCACTGGTGTCGCGCATCCGCTCCGGCGGCCATCGCGACGCACGCTACATCGAAGGTCCGGCGGCGATTGCGCCGATCGTGCGCGAGGTGGCGAAGCCGGGCGATTTCGTCGTCTTCCTCGGCGCCGGCAACATCACGCAATGGGCCTATGCGCTGCCCAGGGAACTCGGCGGGACCATCTCATGATGCGCGGCCAGGCGTTGATCGAGAAGCTTGGCGACCGGCTTGCCGGACTGCGCGGCCGCATCATGCCCAATGCCGAGATGGACAAGATCACCTGGTTTCGAGCCGGCGGGCTGGCGGACGCATTGTTCCAGCCGGCCGACGAGGACGATCTTGCCACGTTCCTGAAGGCGGTGCCGGAGGAAATTCCGCTGACCATCGTCGGCGTCGGCTCGAACTTGCTTGTCCGTGACGGCGGCATTGCGGGCTTTGTCATCCGGCTTTCGGCCAAAGGCTTTGGCGAGACCGAAGTGATTGCGCCGACCACGATCAAGGCGGGTGCCGCGACACCCGACAAGCGCCTTGCGGCCGTTGCCTACGAGGCCGGCATCGGTGGCTTTCATTTCTACCACGGCATTCCCGGCGCCATTGGCGGAGCGCTGAGGATGAACGCCGGCGCCAATGGCGTCGAGACGCGCGAGCGCGTGGTCGAGGTGCGGGCACTCGACCGCAAGGGCAATGTTCATACGCTGAGCAATGCCGATATGGGCTATGCCTATCGCCATTCAGCGGCGCCGTCCGGGCTGATCTTCACGTCGGCGCTGCTCGAAGGCATTCCTGAGGACAAGGCGGCGATCAAGGCCGCGATGGATGCTGTCCAGAACCATCGCGAGACCGTGCAGCCGATCCGCGAAAAGACCGGTGGCTCTACCTTCAAGAATCCTGAGGGCACCTCCGCCTGGAAGGAGATCGACAAGGCCGGCTGCCGCGGCCTGATGGTCGGCGGGGCGCAGATGTCGCCGATGCATTGCAACTTCATGATCAACACCGGAACGGCCACGGGCTACGAGCTTGAATATCTCGGTGAGACGGTGCGTGCGCGCGTGCTCGAAAGATCAGGCATCCGGCTGCAGTGGGAGATCAAGCGCATCGGTAATTTTCGGCCGGGCCATGCCGTCCAGGAATTTCTCGGGCAGTTGCTTTAGGCAAGCTGACCGCCGTTGCCTTTCGGACTCATGAATTCACATTTTGCTGCCGTTTTTGCGGAAAGTGAATCCATCGGAATCGTAAGCACTTGCCAGCGAATCAACTCTCTGATTCTCTGCCCTGAAGCGTTTCCTGATTTGAGTCGTTTCGACGCGTTACTCGCGTTTCCGTCTGGGGGGCAACCTGCCGGGAGACTCGGACTCAATGTTGCGGAAACACGGGAGCGAAGTTGCTCGGGCGCATTTGAGTGCGCGCGATGCTTTTCGGGGTATGCACGATGGTGCAGGCCTGCTGTGAGAGGAAATGACGGGGAATGACAAGCAAGCATGTGGCCGTTCTTCTGGGGGGATTCTCGTCCGAGCGGCCCGTGTCCCTGTCGTCGGGTAAGGCCTGCGCCGATGCGCTCGAGGGAGAGGGCTACCAAGTCACCCGCGTCGACGTCTCGCGCGACATCGGCTCGGTGCTCAGCGCGCTCAAGCCTGACGTCGTCTTCAATGCGCTGCACGGCCCTTTCGGCGAGGACGGCACCATCCAGGGCATCCTCGAGTACCTCGCCATTCCGTACACCCATTCCGGCGTGCTTGCCTCGGCGCTCGCGATGAACAAGGAACAGGCCAAGAAGGTCGCCAAGGCGGGAGGCATTCCGGTGGCGGAATCGAAGGTGGCCAATCGCTTCGCCATCCAGAACAAGCACCCGATGAAGCCGCCCTATGTCGTCAAGCCGGTCAACGAAGGGTCGAGCTTCGGTGTCGTCATCGTCCATGAAGGCCAGTCGCATCCGCCGCAGATCATCGGCTCGTCCGAGTGGAGATATGGCGATACGGTGATGGTCGAGCGTTATGTGCACGGGCGGGAATTGACGTGCGCGGTGATGGGCGATGTGGCGCTCGGTGTCTGCGAGATCATCCCGACCGGCCATTCCTTCTACGACTATGATTCAAAATACGTCGCGGGAGGATCAAAACACGAATGCCCGGCAAAACTTTCACCGAATATTTACCAAAAAATACAGACACTGACGCTCAAGGCTCACCAAGCTATCGGCTGTCGGGGCGTTTCCCGGTCGGACTTCCGTTATGACGATCGTCACTCCGAAAACGGCGAAATTGTCTGGCTCGAGGTCAACACCCAGCCGGGCATGACGCCGACGTCTTTGGTGCCGGAAATCGCCGCGCAAGCGGGACACTCGTTCGGCGATTTGTTGAGTTGGATGGTGGAGGACGCTTCGTGTCTGCGTTGAAGTGGGGACAGGGCAAGGGGAAGGGCGCGGCCGGGCCGGCGCTGTTCGGCATGCCGTTGTCGTTCGACCATTTCGTGCTGCCGCGCCTGCTCCGCCGGCCGGTGCGCGTGCTGGCGCGCCTCGGCGAAGGCGACTTCGAAGCGCCGCCCTATTGCGCTGCCATGCTGTCGGCGGCACTGCTTGTTTCGAGCAGTGCCTATGGCGCCTATCTCGGCGGATATTCCGACGCCATCGTCCAGAGTGTCACCGCCCGCACCGGCTTTGCCGTCGACCAGGTCAAGGTCGTCGGCAACCGCGAAACGTCCGAGATCGATATTCTCGACAGGCTGGAACTCGACGGCTGGACCTCGCTGATCGGCTTCGATGCCGAAGCGGCGCGCGAACGCATCACCACGCTACCCTGGGTCGAAGCCGCGGCAGTGCGCAAGGTCTACCCGCATACGCTGGAAGTGCGCGTCGAGGAGCGCGAGCCGTTCGCGTTGTGGCAGCAAGGCAGCGCGCTTTCGGTCATCGAGAAATCCGGCACCGTCATTGCGCCGTTCTCCGGCGGCAAGCAGATATTGCTCCCGCTGATCATCGGCACCGGCGCGCCGGCCACAGCGCCGGATTTCCTGGCCAAGATCAAGAATTATCCGGAGCTCGCCGCGCGGATCAAGGGCTATATCCGCATCGGCGAACGGCGCTGGGATCTCAAGCTTGAAAACGGCATCACGATCAAGCTTCCCGAAGACGGTGAGGATCAGGCGATTGCCGACCTGGTCAGGATGGATCACGAGAACGGGCTTTTGACGCGCGACATCGCCGCCGTCGACATGCGCCTTTCCGATCGTCTGGTCGTCCAGTTGACGCCGGAAGCGGCGACACAGCGCCAAGCCGCGCTCGACGAAAAGCCCAAGATGCTGAAGCGCAAGCCGGAGACGAAGATATGAGCTGGCTTGGCGGCAATAGCGATGCCTCGTCGCGCCGGTCCGGCATCCTGACGGTGCTGGATGTCGGCTCCAGCAAGGTCTGCTGCGTGGTGGCCAAACTCAAGCCGCGCGAGGATGGCAAGCTGCTGCGCGGACGCTCGCATCGCGTCCAGGTGATCGGCATCGGCCACCAGAAATCGCAAGGCGTGAAATCCGGCGTCGTCATCGATCTCGACCGTGCCGAGCACGCCATCCGTCTTGCCGTCGACGCCGCCGAACGCATGGCGGGACTGACGGTCGATTCGCTGATCGTCAACATGACTGCCGGCCGGCTGAAGAGCGAGGCTTTTTCGGCCACCATCAATCTCGGCGGCCATGAGGCCGACGAGGCCGACATCAAGCGCGTGCTTGCCGCCGGCGCCAAGCAGGCGTTGCGGGCCGAGCGCGAGGTGATCCATTCGCTTCCCGTAGCCTTTTCGCTGGATGCCGAGCGCGGTGTGCGCGATCCGCGCGGCATGGTTGGCGACCAGCTTGGCGTCGACATGCACGTGCTGACAGGCGACGCAGCGCCCTTGCGCAATCTGGAGCTCTGCATCAACCGCTCGCATCTGTCGGTTGAACGCATGGTGGCGACGCCCTATGCCAGTGGGCTTGCTGCGCTCGTCGACGACGAGCTCGAAATGGGCGCGGCCTGCATCGACATGGGCGGCGGCACGACGACGATCTCGGTGTTTTCGGAAGGCAAGTTCGTCCATGGCGATGCCATCGCGATCGGCGGCAACCACGTCACGCTGGATATGGCCAAGGGCCTGTCGACCTCGCTCGATGCCGCCGAAAGGCTGAAAGTGATGCATGGCTCGGCGCTGCCTGGCAGTGCCGACGACCGCGACCTGGTTTCCATCCATCCGATCGGCGAGGACGGCGAGGTGCCGTTGCAGATCCCGCGCTCGGTGATGACGCGCATCATCCGCGCCCGCATCGACGAGACGCTGGAATTGTTGCGCGACCGGCTGAACAAATCCGGCTACGGCAACGCCGTCGGCAAGCGCGTGGTGCTGACCGGCGGTGCCAGCCAGCTTGCCGGCCTGCCAGAAGCTGCACGCCGCATTCTCGGCCGCAATGTGCGCATCGGACGCCCGCTTGGCGTGGCAGGCTTGCCCGAGGCGGCCAAGGGGCCGGCTTTCTCGACCCCGGTCGGACTTCTGATCTATCCACAGATGGCGAGCTTCGAGAGCCGGCCGGCGAAGGGAATTTCCGGTCTTCGGATGACCGGAACAGGCGGAAAACTGCATCGAATGAGTCAGTGGTTGAGAGACAGTTTTTAATTTTGACGGGGACAGCCCCATAGGCGGCCGCGGCGGCGAAGCGGCGGGAAAGGCAAAGGACGAAGACAATGACCATCAATCTGCAGAAGCCGGACATCACCGAGCTCAAGCCGCGCATCACCGTGTTCGGTGTCGGCGGCGGCGGCGGCAATGCCGTCAACAACATGATCACCGCCGGCTTGCGCGGCGTCGAGTTCGTGGTGGCCAACACCGACGCGCAGGCACTGACGATGTCGAAGGCCGAGCGGCTGATCCAGCTCGGCGCGCATGTCACCGAAGGTCTCGGCGCCGGATCGCAGCCTGAAGTCGGGCGCGCGGCGGCGGAGGAATGCATCGACGAGATCATCGATCATCTCTCCAACACGCATATGTGCTTCGTCACTGCCGGCATGGGCGGCGGCACCGGCACCGGGGCGGCTCCCGTCGTTGCCCGCGCTGCCCGCGAAAAGGGTATCCTCACCGTCGGCGTCGTCACCAAGCCGTTCCACTTCGAAGGCCAGCGCCGCATGAAGACGGCCGACATGGGTATCGAGGAACTGCAGAAATGCGTCGATACCCTGATCGTCATTCCCAACCAGAACCTGTTCCGGCTGGCCAATGACAAGACCACCTTCGCCGATGCCTTCGCGATGGCCGACCAGGTGCTCTATTCGGGCGTTGCCTGCATTACCGACCTGATGGTCAAGGAAGGCCTGATCAATCTCGACTTCGCCGACGTCCGCTCGGTCATGCGCGAAATGGGCAAGGCGATGATGGGAACCGGCGAGGCTTCGGGCGAGGGCCGCGCAATGGCCGCGGCGGAAGCCGCCATCGCCAACCCGCTGCTCGACGAGACCTCGATGAAGGGCGCCAAGGGCCTGCTGATCTCGATCACCGGCGGCCGTGACCTGACCCTGTTCGAAGTCGATGAGGCTGCAACCCGCATTCGCGAAGAGGTCGACCAGGACGCCAACATCATTCTGGGCGCCACCTTCGACGAGGAACTCGAAGGCGTCATCCGCGTGTCGGTGGTCGCCACCGGCATCGACAAATCGGCGGCCGAAATCGCTGCCGCGCCGATCGCCATCCGCGCGGCTCCGCCGAAGCCGGTCAGCCGCCCGGCGGCCCAGGTCACGGAAATGCGCCCGGCGCCTGTCCAGCAACCAATCTATGAACCACGTGCTGCCGACCCGGTCGCCGAGGCCATTCAGCTCGCCGAAGCGAATGCGGCAGCGATGGCGCAGGCCCGCCCGGCACCGGTCGCCCATGCGGAAGACTTCCGTCCGCAGAGCAAGATCTTCCAGGCGCCTCCGGCTCAGCCGCAGCCGATGATGCAGCCAGCGGTTCAGCAAGCGATGCAGCCTGCTCCGCATCGTGAAATGCCGCAGCCGGTTGCCGCAGCACCCCAGCGCATGCCGCGGGTCGAGGATTTCCCGCCGCAGGTGAAGGCCGAAGTGGAAGCCAAGGCGCGCCCGGCCGACCACGAAAACAGCGGCCCGATGGGCTTGCTCAAGCGCCTGACCAACGGCTTGACCCGCCGCGAAGAGGAGCCTGCAAGGCTGCAGCCGGCGCAGCCGCGCGAACCGAAACTGCGCCAGGCGCCGGCGGAAGTGCGCCGCCTTGCCAGCCAGGATCCGCAGCTTTACGCGCCGCGCCGCGGCCAGCTGGACGAGCAGGGCCGACTGACGCCGCAGAGCCGGGCTGTCCAGGAAGACGATCAGTTGGAGATTCCCGCCTTCCTGCGCCGACAGGCCAATTGATCTGTTAACGGTTCGTAACAGTTATTAACAGGCGAGCAGGAAACTGTTCGCCTGTTAACCTTAAAGTGATTGTAAAACAAGGACTTATGGGGCAATCCCGCGCTGGACCGCAGTTACAAAGAGTAAGAAACCGTGATTTGGAGTCTCCCCGCGGGACCATTATCTTCGCCACCGACCAAAGTCGGTTTGCTGGGAGTCTCGGGGAAGTGGCCCTGCCTGCCGATCAATCAAGAGCCGCGCCCTCAGGGCAGAAGCGGACCTAGGCAGCATGGGCTATGGGGATTGTTTTGCACGACTATCAGACGACACTTAAATCGCGCGCGACGCTGACTGGCATCGGCGTTCACAGTGGCAATCCGGTCACCGTCCATTTCCTGCCGGCGGATGCCGATACGGGTGTCGTCTTCCAGCTCTCGAATGCAAGCGGAAGCCACGAATTTCGCGCGCTCGTCTCCGAGGTCGGCGCCACCGATCTCTGCACCATGCTTGGCGATCCGCAAGGCGAGCACATTGCCACGGTCGAGCATCTGATGGCGACGCTTTTCGGGCTTGGAATCGACAATCTCGTCATCGAAATCGACGGCCATGAGGTGCCTATCCTCGACGGCAGCGCAGTGATGTTCGTCGAGGCCATTGACCAGGCAGGCATCGAAACGCTGCCGGTCAAGCGCCGCTATATCAGGGTGGTCAAGCCGGTTCGCATCGAGAACGGCGCCTGCTGGGCGGAGTTCCGGCCCTATGACGGCACGCGCTTCGAGATCGAGATCGATTTCGAAAGCCCGGCGATCGGGCGCCAGCTTTTTGCATCCGACATGAACGCCGACATTTTCCGGCGTGACGTCGCGCGGGCCCGCACTTTCGGTTTCATGAAGGACGTCGAGCGGCTGTGGGCGGCCGGCTATGCGCTCGGCTCCTCGTTGGAAAACTCCCTGGTGATCGGCGACGACAACCGCGTGATCAATATGGGAGGCCTGCGCTATCCCAACGAGTTCGCGCGCCACAAGACGATGGATGCGATGGGCGACCTGGCGCTCGCCGGTGCCCGGTTCATCGGCTGCTTCCGCTCCTATCGTGGCGGCCACAGGCTGAACGCAGCTGCGCTGCGCCGTCTCTTGTCCGACCGTTCGGCTTTCGAGATCGTTGAGACGACGCGCCGCGAGCGCGGGCGTACCGCCGAGATGAGCGCCGTCAACGCACCCCTCTATGCGCCCTGGATGATCTGATTCTTAAGGTCTTGCGGCTCCCGTTGCGGTCAAGCTGTGTTGCATGGATGCATCACCGGCCTGCCAAATTACACAGCTTTCCAGGTAGCGCCAAAGCGCCACAAAAATGTGCGATTGGCCGGGGATAGCGTTGCCGGGCAAGGCAATTATGGTTTATGGCTGCTGCCGTCGACTGAAATGACGCCGAAAGGGCGGAATCCAAACATGTTTTTCAAGCGAGTTGGTCAATCGAAGGCGCCGCGGCGGGCTGTTTTCCTGGCGCTTTCGGTGGTCGTTCCATCGCTGTTTCTGTCGGCCTGCATGTCGTCCGAGAAGGACGTCGATCTGTCGACCTATGTCGATCAGACCGAGCCGGCCGACGTGCTCTACAATCAGGGTCTCGCCAATCTGAATGCCGGGCGACTGCAGGAGGCAAGCCGCAAGTTCGATGCCGTCGACCGCCAGCATCCATATTCCGAATTCGCCCGCAAATCGATGGTGATGGGTGCCTTTGCCGACTACCGTCAGGGCAATTACGATGAGGCGATCGGTTCGGCCAAGCGCTACCTGACCCTCTACCCGTCGACCGACGATGCGGCCTATGCCCAATATATTATCGGGCTGAGCTACTACCGCCAGATCAAGGACGTCACCCAGGACCAGAAGGAAGCGCGTCTTACCGCGCAGACGATGCAGGATCTGGTAACGCGCTGGCCGACTTCCGAATATGTTGATGATGCCAAGGAGAAGATCCGCTTCGCCAACGATCAGCTCGCCGGCAAGGAGATGCAGATCGGCCGCTACTATCTCGAGCGCCGCGAATATATCGCGGCCGTTAAACGGTTCCGCAACGTCGTGGAGAACTATTCCAACACACGTCATGTCGAGGAAGCGCTGGCGCGTCTGACCGAGAGCTACTATGCGATGGGGCTGACGTCGGAAGCCCAGACCGCTGCGGCCGTGCTCGGCACCAACTATCCCGACAGCCAGTGGTACAAGGACTCCTACAAGCTCCTGCAGAGTGGTGGGCTCGAGCCGCGCGAGAATGCCGGATCGTGGATCTCCAAGGCCGGGAAGCTGATCACCGGCGCCTGAGCGGCGCGTCACCATGCTCTCCAGACTGTCGATCCGCGATATCGTTCTGATCGAGAAGCTGGACATCGACTTCTCGTCCGGCCTTTCGGTCCTTACCGGCGAAACCGGCGCCGGAAAATCCATCCTGCTCGACGCCTTGTCGCTGGCGCTTGGCGCCCGCGGCGACGCTTCGCTGGTGCGGCATGGCGCGGCACAAGGCCAGATCATCGCCGTGTTCGACGTGCCGCGCAACCACGCGGCTCGCATGTTGCTTGCCGAGAATGCCATCGAGGACGACGGCGAAATCATCCTGCGCCGCGTCCAGACGGCTGACGGCCGCACGCGCGTGTTCGTCAACGACCAGCCGTCCAGCGTGACGCTGATGCGCGACATCGGCCGTGCGCTGGTCGAGATCCACGGCCAGCATGACGAGCGCGCTTTGGTCGATCCCGGCGCCCATCGCGAGTTGCTCGACAGTTTCGGCGGCCATCTCGGCGCTGCTCGGGCAACCGGCGAGGCGTGGCGGCATTGGCGTACCTGCGAGCAGGAATTTTCACGGCACCGGGCCAAAGTCGAAGCAGCTGCCCGTGAGGCCGATTATCTGCGTGCAGCGGTCGCCGAATTGACCAGGCTCGATCCGCAACCTGGCGAAGAGACCGAGCTGGCCGAATTGCGCGCCTTGATGATGCGTGCCGAAAAGATCGCCTCGGAAATCCACGATGCGCAGGATGTGCTCTCGGGTCCGTCCTCGCCCTTGCCGCAACTGGCCAGCCTGCTCAGGCGGCTGCAGCGCAAGGTCACCGAAGCGCCCGGGCTGCTCGAGGATGTCGTCAAGTCGCTCGACGAGGCGATGCTGTCGCTCGACGCGGCGCAGTCGGGCGTCGAAGCAGCACTTCGCGCCACCGAATATGATCCGCAGCGGCTGGAGAAGGCTGAGGAGCGGCTGTTTTCGCTGCGTGCCGCCTCGCGCAAGCACAGCGTCGCCGTCGATGACCTGGCGCAATTGCGTGACACCATGGCTGCCGACCTTGCCGATCTCGACGCCGGCGAAGAGCGCCTGCAGGCGCTGGAGAAACAGGCTGCGGCGGCGCGCCAGGCCTATGACACTACGGCGGCCCAGCTGTCGTCGCTTCGCCATGCGGCGGCTGTCGGGCTGAGCAAGGCGGTGATGGCCGAACTGCCGGCGCTGAAGCTCGAACGCGCCGAGTTCATCGTCGAGATCGCAAGCGATGCCGAGAGCCGCATGGAAGAAGGCATCGACCAGGTCGAGTTCTGGGTGCGCACCAATCCCGGCACCAGGCCCGGCCCAATGATGAGGGTCGCTTCCGGCGGCGAGCTTTCGCGCTTCCTGCTGGCGTTGAAGGTAGCACTCGCTGACCGGGGCTCGGCGCCGACCTTGGTATTTGATGAGATTGACACTGGCGTCGGCGGCGCGGTTGCCGACGCCATCGGCCAGCGGCTGGCGCGGCTGGCAAAACGCGTGCAGGTGCTTTCGGTCACGCATGCACCGCAAGTGGCGGCGCGCGCGGCGACGCATTTCCTGATCTCCAAATCAGGCGGTGCCGACCGGGTCTCGACCGGCATCGCCGAGATGGACCGGGCGGCACGGCAGGAGGAGATCGCACGCATGCTCGCCGGCGCCACCATCACCGACGAGGCGCGCGCGGCGGCCGAGCGGCTGCTACGGGAGAACACCGCGGCAGCGTAGAGCGGTTCATCGTTCCACGGAAACGCCGAACCGCTCTACTTCTTTGTTTTGCGCAATTCCGGACGGAAAACCGTTTCACACTTTTCCTGGAATTGCTCCAGGCGAGTTCGTTTCCGGCGCTCGCGACCTGAGTCAGGGTATGGCTCCATCCTGCTGTTCAGGCATGATTTTCCGTGTCTGGTCTCTCCCTCATGAGAGAATCCTGTTCTATTGTGTCGCGCCACCGTGGAGGGAGCAGTGCATGGACGAAAAACCAGTCGATTCGCTCAGCGAAAGCGAGGCGGCAAGCGAGTTGAAGCGGTTGGCGCAGGAGATCGCCGAGCACGACCGGCGCTACCACGGCGAGGACGCGCCGATAATCACGGATGCGGAATATGACGCGCTGACCCGGCGCAACCTCGCCATCGAGCAGCAGTTCCCGCATCTTGTGCGCGAGGATTCGCCCTCACGCAGGGTCGGCGCGCCGCCGGCGGAAGGTTTTGCAAAGGTGCGCCACGCGGTGCCGATGCTTAGCCTCGCCAAGGCCTACACCGACCAGGACGTCGCGGACTTCATAGAACGCGGCCGGCGATTCTTTGATCGCGACAAGGAGCTGAACATCGCCTTCACGGCTGAGCCGAAGATCGACGGGCTATCGGCTTCCCTGCGGTATGAAGGCGGTGTGTTCGTGCAGGGGGCAACGCGCGGCGACGGCGTCGTCGGCGAGGACATCACCGCCAATCTCAAGACCATCGCCGATATTCCCAAGACCTTGAAGGGATCGGACTGGCCCGAGGTCATCGAAATACGCGGTGAGGTCTATATGACCTACGCGGAATTCGAGGCGCTGAAGCAGCGTTCGGCGGCGATAGGCGGCCAGGATTACGTCAATCCGCGTAACACGGCGGCCGGATCGCTGCGCCAGAAGGACCCGTCCGTTACCGCCAGCCGCAACCTCAGATTCTTTGCCTACGCCTGGGGCTATACTTCAAAGGATCCAGCTCCGACCCAATACGATTCCGTGCAAAAATTCGCGGAGTGGGGGTTCAAGGTCAGTCCGCTGATGGTCCGGGCAAAGTCGGTCGACGAACTGATCGCGCATTATCACCTTATCGAGGCCCAGCGCTCATCGCTCGGCTACGACATCGACGGCGTCGTCTACAAGGTCGACCAATTGGAGTTGCAGCGCAGATGGGGCTTCGTCACCGGCGAACCACGCTGGGCGATCGCTCATAAATTTCCGGCCGAACAGGCGATGACGACCGTGCTCAGGATCGACATTCAGGTCGGCCGTACCGGTACGCTGGCGCCCGTTGCCCGGCTTGCGCCCGTCACGGTCGGCGGCGTCGTGGTCGAAAATGTCACGCTTCACAACGAAGACTACATCAAGGGTCTGGACAGCAACGGCCAGCCGATCCGCGACGGCAACGACATCCGTATCGGCGACACGGTGGTCATCCAGCGGGCAGGGGACGTCATTCCGCAGATCGTCAGCGTCGTCGTCGACAAGCGTCCGCCAGATGCCGTGCCCTACGAATTCCCGCACAAATGTCCGATCTGCGGCTCACCCGCAACGCGCGAGATCAACGAGAAGACCGGCAAGGAGGATTCCCGCCGACGGTGCACCGGCGAGCTGATCTGCCCCGCGCAGGCCGTGGAAGGATTACGCCACTTTGTGTCGCGCGGCGCCATGGATATCGAAGGCCTGGGCGCTGAAAACATAGACCTGTTCTTCAATGCCGGGTTGGTCAAGACTGCCGCCGATATCTTCACCCTCCGGGACCGCCGTCCCGCCGTCACCAAGGCGCTGGCGGAGCGACGGGAGGAGCAGGCCAGGCAGCGTGAGGCCGCATCGGGCAAAACGCGCAAGAATGTACGCAGCGTCGAGGAACGCAACTATGACGGCCTCGACAAGCTCTTCGCTGCCATCGACGCCCGCCGCGAACCCGAACTCGATCGCTTCATCTTTGCGCTGGGCATCCGCCATATCGGCGAAACGACGGCCGCTGTGCTCGCCCGAACCTTCTCGACGATCGAGGAGTTGATCCGCATTGGCAAGGAGACAGCAGCAGCAGCCGATCCACACACCGTTTTTCCTTCAATCAACGGCATCGGCGACACCGTGATAGGCGCGCTTCGCGATTTCTTCGGCAATGAACGCAACGACGCCGTGCTTGAAGCGCTGCTCACACAGATCCACCCGAAGCCGTACATTGTGAACGTCTCAGCCGATAGTGCGGTCGCCGGCAAGACAATCGTGTTTACAGGCACGCTGGAAAAGATGACGCGCCCGGAGGCCAAGGCGATGGCCGAACGTCTCGGCGCGAAGGTCGCCGGCTCGGTTTCCGCGAAGACCGATCTCCTGGTGGCAGGCCCGGGCGCCGGTTCCAAGCTGAAGGACGCGACCAAATTCGGCATCGAGGTGATCGACGAGGACACCTGGTTGCAGCGGATCGGCAAGGGCGCGTGATGGCTGCTGCGTTCAATGGTTTTGGGCAAAAGGCCATTCCCTTCCTCAAGGCGCTGGATTTTCATCAGAGCCGGGAGTGGTTTTTGGAAAACCGCGATCTTTTCGAGCGCGACCTGCGCGATCCCTTCGGCGATCTGGTCGAGACGCTCTCCGAGCGCTTCACAGCATTGGGGTTCGGCCTGCGCGGCGACCGCAAGAAATCGCTGTTCCGGATTAATCGCGACGTGCGTTTTGCCAAAGACAAACGGCCTTACAACCAGCATCTGTCGGCGATCCTTTCGCCCGACGGCACCAAGATGGAACAGGGCGTGTTTTACGTCCATATCGGGCTCGAGCGATGCTTTGCCGCCATTGCCTGGTGGCAGCCCGGACCGGAGCTATTGCTGGCGCTGCGCAACGCGATCGCGAAGCGGCCCGCTGAATTCCGCAGCCTCGTCGCGGCGCTGAAGAAGAATGGTCTCGAGCTCGACCCGGACGGCTGCATGAAGCGCACGCCGCGCGGCTTCGAGCATATCGCCGAGCCCGATCTCGCTGCCGCGATCCGCAACCGGCATTTTGCCGTCCGGCACGCAATCGAGCCGGCGGATATCTACGGAGCTGGATTGGTCGACGACCTTGTCGACTTCGCCATGCGGGCAAAACCGCTGCTCGACTGGGGCAGGGCGATCGAAGGCAAGGCTTCGCCGCGCTAGGCTCGGAAGCGAGCTTGCCGCGACGCTTCAGCCATCATTTCCGCTGATCGTTTGCCTCAAGCAAATTGGTGTGACAAGCCGGGCCGCTCTCTCTACATACGGCCGTTCCCAAGGAGCGATCGATGTCGGCGGAAGCAATCTCCGAAAACGGAGCGAAAAGCGATTTCTGGGACGGCGTGCGGCTCAGCATGCCCGTCGTGGTGGCGTCGGCGCCGTTTGCGTTGCTGTTCGGAGCGCTCGCAGTCGACAACGGGTTTTCCGTGCTCGAAGCGTTCCTGATGAGCGCAACGGTGTTCGGCGGCGCCAGCCAGATGGTCGGCATCGAGCTGTTCGGCCAGCATGTCGCGCCGTGGCTGATCGTGCTGTCGATCTTCGCCGTGAATTTTCGCCATGTGCTCTATTCGGCTGGCATCGGCCGGCGCATTGCGCATTGGCCGCTGGTGCAGCAGGCGATAGGCTATTTTGTGCTGACCGATCCGCAGTTCGCGGTGGCCGAGCGCAAGGCGGAGGCCGGCGAGACCGTCGGGTTCACCTGGTATATGGGGCTTGGGCTGCCGGTCTATGTGTTCTGGATCATCGAAAGCGCGCTCGGCGCGATGTTCGGCAAGCTTATTCCCGACACCCATGCGTTGGGCATCGATTTCCTGCTGCCGATATATTTTCTCGGCCTGGTCATGAGCTTCCGCAAGCGGCCGCTGTGGCTGCCGGTGGTCGTCGCCAGCGCTGCCGCCTCCATCATTGCATACAAAACGGTCGGCTCGCCCTGGCATGTCTCCATAGGTGCGCTGGCCGGCGTGCTGCTCGCCGTCATCCTGCCGCCCCGCCACAGCGGCGTGGAGGCACGGCCATGAGCACGACCTTGTGGATCATCGTCGCCGGTTCCATCGCGACCTATCTGACCCGCATCGGCGGTCATCTGGTGATCTCGCGTTTCGATCAAATCCACCCGCGCGTCGAAGCCGGGCTCAGCGCCGTGCCGGCGGCGGTGCTGACCACGCTGGTGGCGCCGGCGGCGCTCAGCGCCGGGCCGGCGGAATGGGCAGCCTTGATCGTCGCCGGCCTTGTCTCACTGCGCGGCGGCCTTATGGCGATGTTCCTGGCGGGTGCTGCCGTGCTGATCCTCGCGCGGCAGCTCGTTGGCTGACCGACTTTTGCCTTGGCGGCGAGAGCACACATGCGCTTTACCGCAGCGACTATTGCCGCGCCGACCCGCGACAGGCTCAGCCGGATCGCCTCCGCTCTCTCCTGGTGGGCGCCACGCACGGCGTCGCTATAGAGCGCTTCGCGCTGCTTCGGGGTCAATGCGCTTAGATCGATCGGCTGGATGCCGAAGGGCTCACGCGACATTTCCATCTCCCCTGGTTTGCCGTGTTGATCGGCAGCTACACCGGCGATTTACGGGAAAGGCATAATCAGTTAAAATGAATAATTAAGATCGTTATGTTCTCCAGGAGAGATGTATGGATTTGGCCGATCTGCGCATCTTCCGCACGGTGGTGCGCGAGGGCGGAATCACCAGGGCGGCGGAAAAACTGTTTCGCGTGCAGTCGAACGTGACCACACGCATCCGGCAGCTCGAGGAGGATCTCGGCGTGCAGCTGTTTATCCGGGAGGGCAAGCGCCTGCACGTATCGCCGGCCGGTCACAGATTGGTCGGCTATGCGGATCGGCTGCTGGCGCTTGCGGAGGAGGCGCGAACGGCGATGCTCGATCCACGCCCGCGCGGCACTCTTCGCCTAGGTGCCATGGAGAGCACCGCCGCGGCACGGCTTCCAAGTCTGCTCGCCGAATACCATGCACGGCATCCCGAAGTGGAAATCCAGTTGCGCACCGGCAATCCGCAGGTTCTCGCGACCGCCATGCTTGCCGGCGAACTCGATGCAGCCTTCGCCGCCGAGCCGATCGCTGACGTTCCGTTCGAAAAGCTGCCGGCATTCCACGAGCAGCTGGTCATTGTCTCGGCGGCATCGCGCGTTTCGGTCGAAGACCACCTGGACATGCCCAAAACCATGATAGCCTTCGAGCACGGCTGCCCGCACCGCAAGCGGCTGGAACAATGGTACGCGCGTAGAGGGTTCATGGCCGAGAAAACCATCGAGCTTGGTTCATACCATGCCATCCTTGGTTGCGTGGTGGCTGGCATGGGCATAGCGCTGATGCCGAAAAGCGTGCTTTCGGGTTTTCCGGAAAGCCGCTGGCTAAAGCTGCACGAACTGCCCGCTGACGAAGACAATGCCGTCACGGTGTTGTTCTGGCGCAAGGGAGCCGGTTCTCCCAACGTCACCGCTTTGCAGGGACTGCTTGCGGAGCAAAGCCTGTCAACCGGCGTTGTCGCCGCGGCTATTGCTTGAAGTCGTGCGGCAGCGGCGCGGTTGCCTTTTCCAGCCAGGCCAGCGTTTCGCCGTCGAGCATCGGTCCGATCTCGGCCAGTATGCGCGCATGGTATTCGTCAAGCCAATGCAACTCGTCGCGGGTTAAAAGGTCCGATCGGACCAGCCGCTTGTCGATCGGCGCCAGCGTCAGTGTCTCGAAGCCGTGCATGGCGATGTCGCCGCCCTCGATTGCCTCGGCCGGTGTCACCAGAATCAAGTTCTCGATGCGGATGCCGTAGGAACCTTCCTTGTAATAGCCGGGCTCGTTGGAGACGATCATGCCGGCCAGCAGCTTCTCGGTACCGGTCTTGGCGATACGCTGCGGGCCCTCATGCACGGCAAGATAGGAGCCGACACCGTGCCCGGTGCCATGGGCGAAATCGCAGCCGTGTCTCCATAGCGCCAGGCGCGCCACTGCATCGATTTCGGAGCCGCGCGTGCCCTGGGGGAAGCGCAGCATGGAGATGCCGATCATGCCTTTCAGCACCAGCGTGAAGCGCTCGCGCATCTCCTCGGTTGGCGCGCCAATCGGAACCGTGCGGGTAATGTCGGTGGTGCCGTCCTGGTACTGCCCGCCGGAATCGAGCAGGAACAGCTCGCCATCCCCCAGCTTGCGATTGGTGGCGCGGGAGACGCGGTAGTGCATGATAGCGCCGTTAGGACCAGCGCCGGAGATGGTATCGAACGATACGTCGCGCAGCGGCATCTGCGTTTCTTCGCCGGTCTGACGGCGCGTCTCCTCAAGCCTGGTGACAACGGCGATTTCGTCGAGCGTGCCGGGCTTCTGGCGGTCGAGCCAGCACAGCAGCTTGGCGACCGCGGCGCCGTCGCGGCGATGTGCGGCGCGTGCGCCGGCGATCTCAGCTTTGTTCTTTGTTGCGCGTGGAATGCGGGCCGGATCGGCCGTGGCAATGACGGTGCCGCCATTATCCTCGACCAGCATTCTGAGCTTGTCCGCCGCGAGAACCGGGTCCAGCGCGATTTTTGCGCCGCCCTTGGCCCGGGTGACGATTGCCGATTCGAATTCACCTGGTTCGTGCAATTCGGCGAGCTGCGTCAGGTAGGCCGCGACGGTGCGCGAAAACTTGCGCTGGTCCATGAAAAGCAGATGCGAGCCGTCGGCGGCGAGCACGGCAAAGCCGAGCGCCAGCGGTGTGTGCGGTACGTCGCCGCCACGGATGTCGAACGCCCAGGCAATGGAGGAGGGGTCGGTCAGCACGGCATGGGTGGCGCCGTCCTTCTCGATGGCCGCCGCCAGCCGCACCAGCTTGTCCTTGGCCAGTTCGCCGGCAAAGCCGATCGGGTGGATCTCGACCGGCGCCAGTGGCGGCCCGGGCTGGTCCTGCCAGATGGCGTCGATTGGATTTTGTTCGAGCGGCACCAAAGTCGCGCCGGACTTCTCGGCCGAGGCCTTCAGCGCCTTGACGTCACTGATCGTATGGAGCCACGGATCGAAGCCCAACCGCACGCCCTTGCCGAGATTATCCTTGATCCAGTTGGCCGGCGGGTTGTCGACAAGGCTCTCGATCGAAAAGATGTCGAGGTCGACCTCCTGGCGCACCTGCAGCGTGTAGCGCCCGTCGACAAACATGACGGCGCGCTCGCCAAGCACAATGGCGACGCCGGCCGAGCCGCTGAAGCCGGTCAGCCATTTCAGCCGTGCCGAGCGGTCGGCGACATATTCGCCCTGGTGCTCGTCGGCACGGGGCACGATGAAGCCATCCAGCCCGTTCGCCGCCAACCATTGGCACAGCATTGCCACGCGCGGCTTGCCAACGGCCGGATCGCCGGCGGAATCGAAGGTCTGGAACATGTCGGCTCTCCTCGAATGCTGGTGCGACCGTAGCGCATGACTTCGAAAATCGGAATCGATTTTCGGACCGATCGTTCCCGGTTGCTGCGTGTCTCTTTGCGCATGGACGCCATGCAGAATCGACGATTTCAAAAAGCGTCAGCGGAGCTTACCTTCTTAATGTGGAGGAAAAGTCCTGTTGCCCTGCAAAGGAGACCGTCATGTCCACGATTTCACCTAGACGCGGATTTTTCAAAAACGCTGTGAAAGCGCTGATCGAAGCTCGCCAGCGCGAAGCGAGCCGGTATGTAAGCGGCGTTCTGCTTGGCTTTGACGACGAAACGCTGAAAGCTCACGGCTACGATCGCGAACAGCTGAAGAAAGCGGCGAACTCGCGCTAAGTCCGAGCGGATTCCGGCTTGCGTTGAAGGCGTCGCGCCTCAGCGCTTGAGGTGAATCGTCACCCAGCCCTCGCGGTGCAAGGTGCGGATGTGCCGGAATTTCTGGCCGACATAGGCCGCGATTACCGCATCGCGCTGGCGCTCCAGGATGCCCGACAAAACAATCGAGCCACCGAGCGCGATATACTCCGCCATTTGCGGCGCCAGGCGCATCAGAGGCCGCGCCAATATGTTGGCGACGAACAAGTCGAAGGGCGCGCGCGCGGCAAAGATCGGGTGGTGGAATCCGGGCGCCGTCACTGTTTCGACGAGCCCCTTGACGTGGTTCAGCCGCGCATTGGCGGCGGCCACCTTGACGGCGACCGGGTCGATGTCGGTCGCCAGCACCGGTATATGCGCGAGCTTGGCCACCGCGATGGCGAGCACCGCGCTGCCGGTGCCAAGGTCGAGCGCGTTGCGCGGATGCTCGCGCCGTATGACCTGCTCCAGCATTTCGAGGCAGCCGGCGGTGGTGCCGTGATGGCCGGTACCGAAGGCAAGGCCGGCCTCGATCTCGATGGCGAGTTCGCCGCTGTGTCGCTTCCTGCGGTCATGCGCGCCATGGACGAAGAAGCGCCCGGCCCGCACCGGCTTCAATCCCTCCAGCGAGCGCGCCACCCAGTCGATGTCGGGCAGCGTTTCGCGCGCTATAGGCTTCGACAGCGACAGTCCGGCAAGTACATCCCTGAGCCGCGCCTCGACCGCATCGACGTCGTCGCCGGCATAGAGCGATACTTCGTGGATGTCGCGGTCCTCGTCGACCTCGAGCACTGCAATCGGCAGGCCCTCATCGTCGAACGCCGCACCAAGCGCCGCGAAAATGTGATCAGCCTCGATCTTGCCCGCGGTGAAATACAAACGCGTCTGCGTCATTACCGGATGTGTCAACCTTCCGCCGCCAGCCGTTTGAGCTTGGCGATGGCGGCGTCCGGGCTTTCGCCATAGGTAATAGTGCCGGCGAATTCGCCCTTGGCATTGAGCAGCAGCACCGAAGCGGTGTGGTCCATCGTGTAGTCGCCGTCGTTCGTGTCGACTTTCTTCCAGTAGATGCCGAAGGACTTGGCCATGGCGTGGACCTTATCCGGATCGCCTGATATGCCGAGGATGCGATCGGAGAAATTGCTGACATAGGTGTTCATGATTTCGGGCGTATCGCGCTCCGGGTCGACCGTAACGAAATAGGCACGCAGGTTCTTGCCGTCGTCGCTCATCGTCTTCAGCCAGCCAGCCAACTCGAAAAGCGTGGTCGGGCAGACTTCCGGACAATGCGTGAAGCCGAAGAAGACGACGCTGGGGTGGCCGCGAAACGCGGCTTCGGTGACCGGCGCGCCCTTCTGGTCGACCAGCGTGAACGGTGCTCCGAACGGCTCGCCGCCATAATGTCCGCGGTACCAGTCGAAGGTGAGCCAGCCGATGCCAGCGGCCATCAGGACGAGAATACCGACCAGAATTGAACGCATCATCAGTGAAGTCCGTCGTTATTTCCATCGGGCGCCGGGTTGGCGCCGTGAAGGCCCTGGCTTGGCGAACACTCTTAGCGGTTCGGTCGCGCCGACGCAAAGATGTCGCGTTGCCGCAACCGGCAATCCTGTGGGAGGCGATCTGCTTGCAAAGCGCTGCCGTTCGTCCCACCTGAGGTCGGCAAAATTCGAACCGCAGGAGGCCTCTTTGCGAAAACTGATTGGCGGCGTGTTAGCCGCATGCCTGGTCATTGGCGCCGGCGCGGCCGCCGCCGAGGAAGTCGGCAAGGTCGGCGTCGATTGGCTCGGCAACGATATCATCGTCGAGGCGATCAAGGATCCGAAGGTCGAGGGCGTGACCTGCCACGTCTCGTATTTCGACCGTGGCATGATCGACCGCCTGCAGAAAGGCAACTGGTTCGAGGACCCGTCCGATTCCTCGATCTCCTGCCGCCAGACCGGGCCGATCACCATTGGCGACATCGACATGAGCGAGGCCGGCGAGGAGGTGTTCAAGCAAGGCATCAGCCTGATCTGGAAAAAGCAGGTGGTGAACCGCATCTACGACAAGGCCAACGAGACGCTGATCTACCTGTCGCATTCGCGCCAGGTGCAGGATGGCTCGGCAAAAATGTCGGTCACCACCGTGCCGCTCTACGGCCAGAACGTAGTGTGGACCAGCGGCAAGCCGAAATAGAGACTGAAGGTGCTACGGGGGCCTTGGCGCGTCCAAGCGGATGCGCGGCGCTGCACTCGGCTTGCGAGACTTTGCGCGCGGGCGTAAAGCGCCCGCATGGACCGTCCCGAACATCTTGTCCTGAAAGATCCCGAGCCGCGCATCCACCCGACGGCGGAGCTGAAGGCGTGCAAGCTTGGACGCTATGCGTCGATCGGCGAGCGCGTCATCTTACGTGAAGTCATGGTTGGCGACTTCTCCTACGTCGAGCGCCACGCCGAGGCGATCTATACGACGATCGGCAAATTCTGCTCGATCGCCGCCAACAGCCGCATCAATGCGCTGGAGCATCCGGTCGAGCGGCTGACGCAGCACAAAATCAGCTATCGGCCCAACGAGTACTTCCGCTGGCTGGGTGTCGATCAGGCATTCCGCGACCGGCGGCGGGCGAGAGCCGTCAGCATCGGCCACGATGTCTGGATCGGCCATGGCGCCGTGATCATGCCGGGCGTGGCGATCGGCAATGGCGCGATCGTCGGTGCCAACTCGGTGGTGACGCGCGACGTGCAGGCCTATGCAATCATCGCCGGCGTTCCGGCCACGCCATTGCGGCAGCGCTTCAGCGCGGGAACTGCGGCCCGGATCGAACGTCTTGCCTGGTGGGACTGGCCGGTCGAGAAACTGGCCAGGGCAGTCCCCGACATGCAGGCCTTGCCCATCGAGGCTTTCCTCGACCGCTGGGAAAACGGCGCCCCCTGACTTCGGGGCGTATCTGCAAGCGGTCCGACGGCCTGCGCGATCTGCTCCTCCAACAATGTACCCGCGATCTTCCGCCACGAGGGAACCAGGAGCGGCTGCCAACTGTTTCTGCAGACACAATGAACTCGGCTTCCGTCCGGGTTCGTCGCCCGGCTGTTGAGGGAGTTTGAATGATTGAGAAGCTTTTCACCAGGATCGCCAACAACGTCGCCCATTTTGCCGGCCTGCCGCCGACGTTTGCCGTCTGTTTCCTGATCATCGTCGTCTGGGCGGCAAGCGGGCCGATGTTCGGCTTTTCGGACACCTGGCAGCTCGTCATCAACACCGGCACGACGGTCGTCACCTTCCTGATGGTGTTTCTCATCCAGAACACCCAGAACCGCGATGGCGCCGCGATCCAGGCGAAGCTCGACGAATTGATCCGGGTCAGCACAGCCCAGAACACCTTCATCGGTATCGAACACCTGACTGAGACCGAGGTCGAAGAGATCCGCAAGAAATGCGAACAGGCAGCGAAGCGGCATGATCAGAAGCTTGCCGAGTTGGCAGCCGAGAAAGCCATGGCGAAGAAGCGGAACACGAAGAAGCACGCAGCGGCGTGATATAAAGGTCCGGCGCATACCTGCGAAGATCGGATCCGATTCTTTGCTCTGGTGATCTTCGGTTCGGGATCATGCGCTGCGTGTCATGAATGCCGCGAAAGCATCCTTGTAGTCCGGATGCCAGCGCGACAGAGCAGGACGGTTCTCAATGATATCGCCAATTGCCCAGGCCATGCGCTTTTCGTCCATGGGCCGGGTCGCCTCGTTATCGGGACACAGGATGTAGAAATCGCCACGCAGCAGCGAGGCCAGCATGAAGTCGATGACCTGCTCGCCGGTCCAGGCGCCGGCCGGCTTTTCGGTCGCACCTTCGGTCAGGCCGGTAAAAGTGAACCCGGGAATGAGCAAATGCGCCGCGACATTGGCGCCGGGCTCGTTGCGCAGCGCGTGTGCAAGGCCCTCGGTATAGGTCTTCACGCCAGCCTTGGAGACGTTGTAGGCGAGGTTGCCGGGCGGCGTGGTGATACCTTGCTTGGAGCCGGTGTTGACGATCAGGCCGGGCTTTCCCGCCGCCAGCATGCGTGGCGCGAACGCCTCTACGCCATGGACGACACCCCAGAAATTGATGTCCAGCAGCCGCTTCCAGGCGTCACGGTTCTCCCAGGGCTTGCCGGGGTTATTGCCGACGCCGGCATTGTTCATCAGCAGCGACACGTCGCCGAAAGTGCCGGATGTCCGTTCGGCCAGCCGGTCGAGGTCTTCGGCCTTCGAGACATCGGTGGCGACGGCAAGTACGGCGCTCTGCCCGCCGATAGCAGCGACGGCGCGGGCAGCCTCATCAAGGCGTTCGCCGCCGATATCGGCCAGCACGATCTTCATGCCCATCGCCGCCAGCCGTTTGGCGGCGGCAAGGCCGATGCCGCTGGCCGCGCCGGTAATGACGGCGACATTGCCGGAGGCAAGTGCAGGCAGGGCGGTCTGGATCTCGGCGTCGGTGGTCATGATTTTCTCCTGTTCTGGCCGCGGCGAACTTAGCGCGGAAAAAGGCTCGCGCAAGCCGGTCCCGGCATCTTCGGGTTGACCGCATCGGCGGGCGCTGCGCATGCTGATATCGAAAAAGGAGACTGACGATTGACCGACTGGATCGAGATCCTGAAAGAACAGACCGCCACCGGCGACCAGATGAGCCGCGAAGTGCCGCAAATGCTTGCCAATCCCGACATCAGCGAAGCGCAAGTGAAAACGCTGTTTTCGGCGCTCGAAAAACAGGCCGAATTCGTCGAAAAGCTGCGCATGGCGCTGGAAAAATTCGGCCATGATTTTTCAGTGATCAAGGCGGCCGAGCGGCTGGAGGAGCGCTACGCCGACCTTGCCGCTTCGGTAGCGGAAAAGCTGAAAGCAATGCGAGGCTAGACGGGGCCTATTTCTCGATCAGCCGCTCGAAGCGTCTGTCCGGCACGAACCAGATCATCGCCACCAGGACATAGATCGAGACACCGATCCAGTGATTGACGAAGGTCAGCGCGATGGCGGAAAGATAGAGGACCAGCGAGATCTTTCCCTTGAGGTCATTGCCCAACGCCCTGGCGAAGAGAGTCTCGTTGCCGTGCAGTCGATGCAGGGCCATGGTGAGGATGTTGAAGCCGATGGCGCAGAGCGCCAGGTCGACGCCATAGACGGCAACCGGCACCGGCGCGAAATGGTTCTCACCCATGAAGGCTGTCGTCGCCGGCATCAGCGATAGCCAGAACAGCAGGTTGAGGTTCGCCCACAGCACGCGGCCGTCGACCCGCTGCACGGTATGGAACATGTTGTGCAAATTGTTCCAGTAGATGCCGACATTGATGAAGGACAGCACATAGCTGAGGAAGATCGGCCAGAGTGGTGCCAGCGCGGAAAAATCCTCGCCATGCGGCACCTTCAATTCCAGCACCATGATGGTGATGATGATGGCGACCACGCCATCGGTGAATGCCTCGACTCGTCCCTTGCCCATGAATCTCCCCTGACAATCCGCTGAAGTTAAAAGAGGATCTCGCTCAGCGCCATCGGCAAAGCTGCCAAACTTGTCAGGAGCAAGCCGGGGAGGGGGAACGGCTGACGCGAAAAAGGCGTTAGGATGTCAGATCCCGAACAGCAAAAGGTCGAAAAAATGACCGCTCACGCTCAAGTCATGACGCGCGATTACGAACTCGGCGGCCGCGTTGCAGCGGCCACCGTGGCCGCTATGATCGCGGCTCTTTTCGCCGGCAGCACGGCGCTGACGCCGCTTTACATCATCTACAAGCAGGTCTTCGGCTTCTCACAGATCACTTTGACGCTGGTCTACGCCGTCTATGTCATCGGCAATCTGGCGGCGCTGCTGATGTTGGGGCGTGTGTCCGATGTCATCGGGCGCCGTCCAATGGCATTGGCCGGGATGGCGGTGGCCGTGGTCAGCGCGGTGGTTTTCCTGTTCGCCGAAAATGTCGCATGGCTCGACATCGCCCGAATTCTGAGCGGACTGGGAATCGGCGTCGGCGCGGGCACCGGCACCGCCTGGCTCGCCGAATTGCTCCCGACCGACGACAAGTCACAGGCGGCGACGATTGCCACCAGCACCAATTTTCTCGGCCTCGGCCTCGGTGCGCTGGGAGCCGGGTTGCTCGCCGAATACGCGCCTTGGCCGCTCAGGCTGACATTCGTCGTCTACCTGGCGATGCTCGCGACTGTAACCCTGCTGGTCTGGCGCACGCGGGAAACCGTTTCGCGGCCGGGGAAACTGGCTGACGTTTCGATGCGGCCGCGCCTTTCCGTGCCCGATGCCATCCGCGCAAATTTCGTTGCGCCGGCGGTGACCGGCTTTGGCGCAATGGCGCTGGTCGGCTTTTATGCAGCACTCGCACCGAGCATTTTGGCGCAGCAACTGCAGGTAACCAACCATGCCGAAGCCGGCGCTCTGTTCTTTGAATTGGCGATCGTGACGGCCGCCACCATTGTAGCGACGGCACGTCTTTCGAGCCGAGCCGCGATGTTCGCGGCGCTTGCGCTGATGATCCCAACCGTCGCGCTGATTGTTGCGGCGCAGGTCTTCGCCTCGATGACCATAATGATTGCCGGCACCGCCTTGTGCGGCGTGGCGGCAGCGCTCGGCTATCGCGGCGGCTTGCAAGTGGTGAACGAGATCGCGCCGGCGGACCGGCGCGCCGAAGTCGTCTCGGCCTTCTTCATCTGCTGTTTTTGCGGCAACGCGCTGCCGGTCATCGGCATCGGCGTTCTGTCGACGGTGGCAGGTGCGACCGCGGCAAGCCTGGCCTTTGCCGGCATGATTGTCGTCTTTTCCCTGGTCGCTCTCGGGTTTGGCGCGAAATACGCGCGCTGAGCCGACCTTTCAGCCGTTCGGTGTCTCGGGCGAAAGGTGCGCGCGCTGGCGCGGTACGCCGAGGCCGGTATCCGGCGGTTCGCCGGCAGCCGGCCGGCTCTCGATCATGTGCAGGCTGCGCCAGCGGCCGAAGCGATAATAGGCCGCGGCCAGCACGAGCGAGGTTACAGAGCCAGCCGGAAAGCTCCACCACAGAGCTTCCTCGCCGATCACGCTTCGGAAGAAATAGGCGAAGCTGGTGCGCACCAGCAGCACCGAGATCACCAGGATGATCAGCGGCGGCATCACCGCGCCGGTGGCACGCACGGTGGCGAAGAGCACGATGGTGATGCCGAACAGGATGAAGGACCACGACGCGATCTTGTTAATGTGAGTGGCGATGTCGATTGCTGCACTGTCGCTGCCAAGGAAGAGGCTGAGCACCGCGCGATCGAATACGAACAGCAGCGCGACGAGCATCCCGGTGAGCACAAGGTTGAAGCCGACGCCGGAGGTGGCGATGCGTCCAATCCGGTCCCAGCGCCTGGCGCCGACATTTTGCGCCGCCATGGACGACACCGCGGCGCCGATGGCGAGCGCCGGCATCTGGATATAGGTCCAGAGCTGTGCGGCTATGCCGTAGGCAGCCGCGACCTGCGAGCCGTACGAGTTGACCATGCCCATCACCGTCAGCGCCGCGGCCGAAACGACGATCATCTGCAGGCCCATCGGCACGCCCTTGAAGACGACGATGCGCAGCAGCGCCGGGTCCGGCCGCAGCAGAGCGAGATTAGCGCCGGCCAGCCGCAGCGGGTGCTTGCGCGCATAAAGCACGATCAGGATGGCAACCACGCTTACCGTCTGGCCGATCAGCGTCGAGGTGGCCGAGCCGGCGATGCCGAGTTCGGGGAACGGGCCGATGCCGAGGATGAGCAACGGGTTCAAAACGACGTCGAGCATGACGGCCAGCGCCATAAAAAGGAAAGGCGTGCGCGAATCGCCGGCGCCGCGCAGCACCGTCATGACGAAGGACAGCAGGTTCATCATCGGCACGGCGAGGAAGATGATGCGCAGATAGGAGCGCGCCAGCGGCAACGCGTCGGCCGGCGTGCCGAGCGCATCGAGGATCGCATCGACCCAGATCCAGCCGCAGACCGCGAACACCACCGAGACGAGGAAGAAGAAGGTGGCGCTGGTTCCGACGATGCGCCGGGCTTCGGGCAGGTCACGAGCGCCGACGGATTGTGCGACCAGGATGGTCGCCGCCATGCCGATGCCGAACACGGTGCCGAGGATGAGAAACAGCACGAGGTTGGCATTGGACGTGGCGGTCAGCGCCGCTTCACCGAGGAAACGGCCGACCCACACGGCATTTATCGAGCCGTTGAGCGACTGCAGCACATTGGAGCCGAGCACCGGCAGGGCAAACAGCAACAGGGTGCGCGGGATAGGCCCACTGGTGAGGTCGCCGGTCTGCCGGCGCGGGGGCATGTTGTCGTCCATGGCAGGCAACTCGGCGAAGGCTTGTCTGAGTCCGCAATGATTGCCGATTTAACGGGAGAGGTCGATGCGGCGCTGTAAATTCCGCCTGGCGTGCCTTGATCTAAGCATTTCTCAACCTTCCGGAATCGTATATTGATCCCGCACGCGTGGGGCCGCATTTTCCTGGATCTCATGGGTAGGCCGGGGGGCTCATGTCCGATATTCCGTTGTTTTTTGAGCGCCTGAACCGGCGCGCCTTTCTTGGTGCATCCGCTCTGGGCGCGGCCTCCGTGGCTCTTTCGTCGTGCACTACGACGGACGTGGCGGCGCCGGTGCCCGCGGCACCAAGCGATCCGGCTTTCGGCGATGCCGCAAGCATGTATGGCGCGCGCATCGACGAGGGCTATCAACTGCCGGCAATCCCGGTAGCCAAGGTCGATCCGAAATTCGTGCGTCAAATCGTGGCCGACCCGACTGGAGAAAAACCCGGCACGATCGTCGTCGATACTTCCGAGCACTTCCTCTATTTGGTGCGCGACGGCGGCAAGGCAATTCGCTATGGCGTCAGCCTCGGCAAGGCCGGTTTCGGATGGACCGGCAGCGCCGTGGTTCAGGCGAGGAAGAAGTGGCCGGTCTGGACGCCGCCGCCGGAAATGATCCAACGCCGGCCGGAACTGGCGAAATACAAGGACGGCATGCCGCCCGGCCCGCAGAGCCCGCTTGGTGCCCGCGCGCTGTATCTCTTCCGTGACGGCAAGGACACGATGTATAGGCTGCACGGCACGCCGGAGTGGGATTCCATTGGGAAGAACGCTTCCTCCGGCTGTGTGCGCTTCATGAATCAGGACATTATCGACCTCTACAGCCGCGTCGACGGCGTCGCGCCGGTCTTCGTGCGCCCGAACCTGTCGGCCGCCGGGAAGATCGCCGCCGTGTCGAACAGGACGGCCGAGCCGATCGATGCCGGCGTGCCAAAGGACGCGGAGATGTTGAGGTAAGTGCCTTCGACTGGATCGTCAGTCGCAGGTTTTGCAACGCACCAGGACTCCGTCCTTGCGCGGGCGAGCCGCAACTGAAGGGCACGACCGCTCAATCGCGCCAGCTCAGGCGGACGCGTTCCGCGCGTCCGCCTGTATGGGTGCCGCTACTTCTTGGCGAGGCCTGGGAGCGTGACCTGATAGACCAGGAACATGGTGTCGACATCGGCGCCATCCTCGGCCTTGTAGGCCGCGCCTACCTGGAAGCCGTCCTGCGTGAGGAAGTCATTGTCATTGGCGACGAACAGGAAATAGTCGTCGGGCAGTGTCGGATCGAGGACGCTCACCACCGACATCGCCTCCCACTTCTCCGAAAGGTTGTTGCGGTCGTTGGGCGCGCCATTGTGCAGCCCGAAGCGGCCGAGCTCGGTCTTGTCGTTGATGCCAATGAGCGGCGTCAGCTTGGCCGGCGTCACCGATGGATCGAGCTCACCCTTGGGCGCCAGCGGCTTGTCCTTGTCGAATTCTGTGCCGGCGACATCGGTTGCCGCAGACAGATCGACGACGCTGATCTCGCGGTGGAGCGAGGTGTCGCCCTTCAGCCCCTGGCCATTGCCGCTGTCGCGCGCCAGCATCAGGAAGGTCTTGTCCGACAGCGCCACGATTTCGCTCTGCGCGGCGATCTTGGTTTTGCCCTTGGCATCGGTGAACACCGGCAGCGGCACGACATATTCATGCGCGAGCTTGAGCTGGCCGGGATCCGAGGCATCGTAGACCAGCGCGCGCGTGTTCTGACGCGTCGAGGCGGAATCGCCGCCATCCTGCCTTGGGGCCGACTGCAGCACGGCAATCAGGAACTTCCCGTCCGGCGTCAGTGCCATGCCTTCGAGGCCCTGGTTGTTCTGACGGCCGGTTTCGGGATCCTTCGGATCCGGGTCTGCCGCGCCAAGTCCCGGATTGTTGGAAGCAAAGTCTGGCGTCCCGTGACGCATCGGGACAAGCGCCGCCGGCGGCTGCGTTGCCGACATCAGACGCCCATCGGCGGAGAAGCGGTAGATGTTCGGACCGTATTCGTCCGAGATGAACATCGTGCCGTCGGGCAGCCGTGCGATCGCTTCGTTATCGAGCGCGAGCTTGCCGTTGGCTTCGGGCAGGATCGGCATGTCGTCGGTCGCGGCACGCACCCCGTTGAGCGGATCGAGGCCGGTTGCGTCGGCGCCCTTGTCGTCGGTCAAAAGCATGGTGTCGGCAAGCGTCGCCTTGAGGCCCGATTGTTCCTGGCCGGTGGCCGGCACTGCACCCGGCGCGATCGGGGCGAACTCGAGGGCGATCGTGTTGAGGCGCGGGCGGTAATCGGTGGTACCGACGACATTGTAGCCGCGGTCCGGCAACAGCCATAACGAGCCCTTGTAGCCATCGGCGCCATGTGTCCAGCCGGCAGCGTCGATCGACATGCCCGAGCCGGAGCCAAACGTCTCGCCGAACTTGTCCTTCTGGCTGGCCGGGATGCGGCCGACACCGACCAGGCCCTTGTTGACGAAGCCGACGCCGCCGACGGTCGCGGCGTTTTCTGCCAAGGCCGGGGTCAAGGCGGTGAACATCGCCAGCGCGACGGCGAGGGACGCGGTTCGGAGCAGGTTTTTCATGGATATCCTCTTTTGAGACAAAGCTGCCGGGATCTGAAAAAGCGCCGCGTGGCATCGAGGATGCCGCGAAAGCCTTCGGAGAAGCGATCTAGGACGCGAACATGATACTTGCGTGACAGTGCCGCGCTTGCTTGTCCCCCGTGGTCGCAACTGGCCTGGGTATGGCGAATTCGTCGTCGCCGAGCGAGCAATTAACAACTTTACAAATAATCGTTCTAATGTAAAGTTATGACAAGGGAAGGTCCCCGATGACTGCCTATCGTTTCGCCACCCGCCTCAATTCCTTTGCCTCGCGGCCACAGTCCGAGTGGCCCGATCTTGTCGGCAAACCGTCCATGCTGCAAATGGCGGCACGTGCAGCGAAGGTTGCGGAGTTGACCGATCTCGACCTCAACTTCCCCGACCATGTCGATGAAAAGCCTGCGGAAATAGCGCGCAAACTCGGCGATATCGGGCTTTCCATCAATGGTTTCGCCATGCGCTACTATTCCAATCCGGCTTTCAAGCTCGGCGCCTTCACCAACCCGGATCCTGCCATTCGCCGCGAAGCCATCGACCTGACCAAGGCCGGCATCGACGCCACCCGCGAGGCGGGCGCCAGCCTGATGACCTTGTGGCTCGGGCAGGATGGCTTCGACTATGCCTTCCAGGTGGACTACGCAGCGCTCTGGCAACACGAAATCGATGGCATTCGTGAAGTTGCGGCGCATGATCCGGGCTGCCAAATCAGCCTTGAATACAAACCCAACGAGCCGCGCTCCTACAGCCTGATGCCAGATGCGGCGACTACATTGCTGGCGATCCGCGAGATCGGCCTGCCCAATCTCGGCGTGACGCTCGATTTCGCCCATGTGCTCTATGCCGACGAGCAGCCGGCCTTTGCCGCAGCACTCGTGGCGCGCCATAGCAAGCTGCTCGGCGTGCATCTCAACGACGGCTACGCCAAGCGCGACGACGGCCTGATGGTCGGCGCCGTGCACACGCTGCAAACGATCGAGCTGCTCAGGCAGATCCGTCGAGACGGCTATGCCGGCGCCATCTACTTCGACACGTTTCCCGATATGACCGGGCTCGACCCGATCCACGAATGCGAAGTCAACATCGCGACCGTCAAGCGCATGCTGCGCGTCGTCGATCGGCTGGACGGGGACAACCGCCTGTCAGCCGCCGTCGGCCGTCAGGACGCAGTCGCGTCGCAGGCCATCATCCAGGAAGCCATGCTCGGGCCGGACAGCTGAGGCCGGCGGCATAGACCGTTTTTCAACAAGGGAGGAAGATCATGAAATTTCTACTTGCCATCGCTGCCGCTGCCCTGATGGCGCTGTCCATCGACTCGGCTTTTTCCGCGGACCTCGCGCCGCTCAATTCCGACACCGAGAAGGATCGCATCGACTGGTCGCAGCTCGAGGCCAAGTTCGGGGCGTTCCCCAAGCTGCCCGAGGGTACCAAGGCGGGTGCGGTCTCCAAGACGCTGACCAATGAATACTGGCGCTCGCTGGGAGAGGGCTACAAGTCGTTCGGCGACCGCATCGGCGTGCCCGTCGTCTACCAGGCAGCGCAGAGCGAGGGCGACCAGCTCGGCCAGCTCACCATCGCCGAAGGCCTGGTCACACAGGGCTACAACGTGTTGCTCGTCTCGCCGCAGACCGACTCCAACCTGCAGCCGATCATGGAACAGGCCAAGGCGGCCAACGTGCCGGTGGTCAACGTCAATGATGCTGTCATCCCGCAGGCCGAGCATTATGTCGGCAATGTCCAGCGCGACAATGGCGTGCGCGTCGCCAAATGGTTCATCAAGAACCGGCCGGACGGCGGCAAGGTCGCCATCGTCGAAGGCCAGGCCGGCGTCTACGCCGCCGTCCAGCGTACCGACGGTTTCAAGACCACGATCACCGAGGCCGGCAAGTTCGACGTCGTCGCCAGCGTCCCCGGTAACTGGGATCGCCAGACCTCCTACGACGCGGCCACCAACATCCTGCAGCAGCACCCCGACCTGATCGGCTTCTATGCCAACAATGACGGCATGGCGCTGGGCATCGTCGAGGCGGTCAAGGCTGCCGGGCTGCAGGACAAGGTTGCGGTCTTCGGCACCGACGGCATCTCCGACGCCTATGCCTCGATCCGCGCCGGCGAGCTGACCGGCACCGTCGATTCGTTCCCGGTGCTGACCGGCGAGGTGGCGCTGGAATCGGCGCTGCGGCTGGTGGCCGGGCAGAAGCTGCCGCGCGTCGTTGCCACGCCGCAGGCGCTGATCACCAAGGACAATGCCGACCGTTACTCCGGTGGCGGCGATGCCGTGCGCAAGGCGCTGCTCGAGGACGCGGCAGCGGGCCAGTAGAGCAGGGCCGGCAGGTGCCGGCCTTGGGTCGGCACCTTGCCTGGAGAACCGAAGCAATGTCAGCGCGGCTGCAATTCGAGGACATTTCCAAAGAGTTTCCGGCTGTGCGGGCGCTGAGCGAAGTGTCGTTTTCGGTCGGCGCCGGTGAAATCCATGGCCTGCTCGGTGAAAACGGCGCCGGCAAATCGACGCTGCTGCGCATATTGTCAGGCGTCTACCGGCCGACGGCGGGAAGCGTGCTGATCGACGGCAAACCGGTGACGCTGAACAACCCGGTCGCGGCGCGCGCCGCCGGCGTGGCGATGATCCATCAGGAATTACAGCAGGTGCCACGCCTCAGCGTCGCCCAGAACATGTTCCTCGGCCATCCGTTGACGCGCGGCGGCGTCTTCGTCGCACGGCGCGAGCAGGAAAGCCGCGCTGCGGAAGCGCTGGCCGCCATCGACCCGACCATCGATCCGGCAGCCCCGCTTGGCTCGCTGAAGGTGGCGCAGCGGCAGATCGTCGAGATCGCCCGGGCGCTGCTCGACCGCGCCAGGATCGTGGCGATGGACGAGCCGACGTCGAGCCTCACGCCGAGCGAGTTCGAACGGCTGGCGGAAGTCATTGCCGGTCTGGCACGCGACGGTGTCGCCGTCATCTATGTCTCGCACAAGCTGGACGAGGTGTTCGGCATCTGCGAGCGCGCCACTCTCATGCGCGACGGCGTTGTGGTCGAAACCGTCGATCTCGCGCAGGTGTCGGAAAAGGCCGTCGTTTCGATGATGGTCCGCCGCGAGCTTGCCCAGGAACAACACCGCTCGCATGCTTCCCCCGAGATCAGGCTGAGCGTGCGTGGCCTCGCCTCGGCAACCAAGGTCCGTGACGTTTCGTTCGACCTGCATCGCGGCGAGGTGTTGGGCATTGCCGGCCTGGTCGGGTCCGGCCGCACCGAGCTGCTGCGGCTGCTGGCCGGCGCCGACCGGACCTCATCAGGCGCAATAGAGATCGACGGCAAGGCGGTAAAGCTTTCCAGTCCGCGCGACGCGATCGCGGCCGGAATCGGCCTGGTGCCGGAGGAGCGCAAGCGCGAAGGCATCGTGCCGTTGCGGTCGATCTCCAGCAACATGGCGCTGGCCTCGATGGGCGTGTTCGCGCCGCGCGGCGTTATCGATCACAAAAGGCTGAAACGGGTCGCGGCCGAGAAGATGAAGCGGGTCAATCTCAGGCCGTTCCTGCTCGACCGGCCAATTCGGCTGTTCAGCGGCGGCAACCAGCAGAAAGCGATCATCGGCCGCTGGCTGGCGGCGGGAACGCGGATCCTTCTGTTCGACGAGCCGACGCGCGGCATCGATGTCGGCGCCAAGGCGGAGATCTACCACCTGATCGAGGAACTCGCCGCCGAAGGCCATTCGGTAATCGTCGTGTCGTCCGAACTCCCCGAGGTGATCCGGCTCGCCGACCGCGTGCTGGTCATGCGCGACGGCACGGTCGCCGCCGAACTGGGCCGCGCAAGTCTCAGCGAACAGGCGATCGCCGCGTACGCCATACCCCAAACGGAGATTGAGGCCGGCAAGGCGCAAGGCCATCGGGCCGGTGCATAACGGACAGGACCAGCGGATGACCGATATAACCCAACACACAGCAGCGCGCCCAAGGGCAGATTTCCTGCACCGGTTTTCCGTGCGCGACGCCGGCACGCTGATCGGCCTGGTGGTGATCCTTGCCGTCTTCGGGGCGCTGGTCCCCGGCTTTTTTGCCGAGCGTAACCTTATCAACATCCTGCAGCAGTCGAGCATCAATGCCTGCCTGGCGTTGGGCATGACGCTGGTCATCATCTCGGGCGGCATCGACCTGTCCGTCGGGCCGACGGCAGCCCTTTCGGCGGTCATCTCGGCCTCGATGCTGGTTGCCGGAGTGCCGTTTCCGCTGGCCATCGCCGCTGGCTTCGCCATCGGCCTCGCCTGCGGACTGCTCAACGGCGTGTTGGTTGCCTATGTCGGGCTGCAGCCCTTCATCGTCACGCTGGGAACGCTCAGCACCTACCGGGCGCTGGCGCTGATCTATACCGGCGGCAATCCGGTGCTCGGCCTGCCTGCCGGCTTCCGTGCCATCTTCAACGGCTCGCTGTTCGGATTGCCGTTGGCGGTCATCATCGTGGCCGTGGTCGCGCTGATTGCCTGGATCATCCTCAAGAAGACACCGTTTGGCGAATATCTGCTCGCCGTCGGCGGCAATGAGGAAGCGGCCTACATAGCCGGCGTGCCAATCGCCCGCACCAAGATCGCCGCCTATATGATCTCGGGCCTGCTGGCAGCGCTTGCAGCGCAGATCCTGATCGGCCGGCTGGGTGCCGCCGAACCCATTCTCGGCAATCTCTGGGAGCTCGACGCCATAGCAGCGGCGGCGATCGGCGGCGCCTCGCTGATGGGCGGCAAGGGCAGCGTCGTCGGCACCATCCTGGGTGCCGTCATCCTTGGCAGCATGCGCAACGGCCTGACGCTGATGAACGTGCAGTCCTTCTATCAGCTCCTGGCAACTGGCCTTATAATCCTCGCCGCGATGCTTATCGATCGCGTGACGAGGGGACGTGGATGACCTTGACCGGGCTGGATCTAAAAGCAGTAGGACCGCGCATCCGCATGATGATGCCGCATCTGACGCCGCTCGAGGCGAAGGTGGTGGAAACCGTCTTCGGACGGCGCGGCTTCGACGAGACCATACCGCTCAAGCAAATCGCCGAGGAGGCCGGTGTTTCAGAGGCGATGGTGGTCAAGATCGCCAAGAAACTGGGTTTTTCCGGCTATCGCGATTTCCGCACGGCGGTCTATGAATACAGTCGCCTGCCGACCGCCGAGATGCATCAGGAGCTGTCGGTGGACGACAGTTCGGCCGAGATCGTGCAGAAGGTGTTCCGCACCTCTATCCAGGCGCTGGAGGAGACGCTCGCCATCCTCGACATGGACGATTTCGACCGTGCCGCCGATCTGCTTTACCGCGCCAGGAATCGCGATTTCTACGGCGTCGGCGGCTCGGCGCAGATCGCACGCGACGTTTCGCACAAATTCCTGCGCATCGGCATCCGCACCTCTGTCTACGACGATTCGCACATGATGCTAATGTCGGCCTCGCTGCTCGGCGCCGACGACATTGCTGTCGGCTTCTCGCATTCCGGCAACACCAGCGCCGTCATCGACGCCATCCAACTTGCGCGCAAAAGCGGCGCGCGCACGCTGGCCATCACCAACTATGACAACTCGCCATTGGCAGCCGTCGCCGACATCGTGCTTTGCTCGACCGCGCAAGGCTCGCCGTTGATGGGTGAGAACGCAGCGGCGCGCATTGCCCAGCTCAACATTCTCGACGCGCTGTTCGTGGCGGTCGCGCAACGCGACTACCAGGCGGCGGAGCGCAATCTCGGCCGCACCATGTCTGCGGTGACGTCGAAACGGAAAGACAAGGGCACATGACGGCTTCCCCGCCGCTGGTGACCGTATTCGGCAGCCTGCATTACGATATCATGGTCGAAGCCCCCGATCGCCCGCGCAAGGGCGAAACGGTCACCGGCCATGCCTGGCATCCGAAATGCGGCGGCAAGGGCGGCAACCAGGCGGTGTCGGCAGCGCGGGCCGGCGTGCATGCGGCGATGATCGGAGCTGTCGGCGACGATGATTTCGGCCGCGCGCTTCTCGACAATCTCGATCGCAACGGCGTCGACCAGCGCTTCGTGGGAGTGGCTTCGGGCGCCGGCTCGGGCATGAGCGTAGCGATTTTCGACGACAGCGGCGACTATGGCGCGGTGATCGTCTCGGGCAGCAATCTCACTCTCGGCGAAAAGGACATTATTGAGGCGGCCGAGTTGATGGCGCAAACGGCGGTTCTGCTGCTGCAAAACGAGGTACCGGAAGCCGCCAACATTGCCGCGGCGCGAGCGGTGAAGGCGCATGGCGGCCGCGTCGTTCTCAATGCGGCGCCGGCGCGAAAGCTGACAGCCGAACTGATCGCGCTGACCGACATCGTCATCGTCAACGCCATCGAGGCGGAGTTCCTGGCCGGCGTTTCGGTCGTCGACACGCTCGAGGGTGCTGCGAAGGCGGCTGGCATGCTCGTCGGTTTCTATCCGGCTGCAATCGTCACGGCCGGCGGCGAGGGCGTTGCCTATCGCGACCGCGACGGCCAGGCATTCGCCTTGCCGGCGATGCCGGTGGAGGTGGTCAGCACCCACGGTGCCGGTGATGAATTCGTCGGCGCCTTTGCGGCGTGGCTTGCGCGTGGAGAGCCCGTCGAGGCGGCACTTGGCGCCGCCAACGCCGCCGCTGCCTCGCTGGTCGCAACGCCGGAGCGCGAGCGCGGGGGTCTTGATCAATCTGAGCCTGCTCAGTGAGCGCCGCGATTCAATCGCTGTCGCGCGCGATCAGTTCCAGCGGCCAGACTTCACGGATGATGCGTGCGCCTTCGGCGCCGGCGTAAGCCGGGATCGATGCCAGCAGCATTTCGGCCAACCGCTCGCCCATCGGCTCAAGCGCCGGGCGGAAGCCGGTCAGCGCCGGGGAAAAATAGCGGCAGAGCGGGGTGTCGACGATGACGATCACCGCGATGTCGTGGCCGGGCTTGATGCCCGCCTCTGCCAAAGCCTTGCAGCCGCCAAGCGCCATCGCGTCGTTGTTGAAGATGATGGCGGTCGGCGGGTCCTTGGAGCGCATGACCTTCGGCGTCACCGCGTAGCCGCCGGCCTCGTTGATGAAGCCGTCGGCGATCAACTCGGGGTCGAATTCGATGCCGTGCCGCCGCAACGCCTTGCGATAGCCGGCGAGGAACAGATAGCCGAAATTGAGGTCGAGCGATGGGCGGATGGCGGCGATGCGGCGGTGACCGCGCGCGACGAGACGATCGACCGCGTCAGCCCCGGCTTTTTCGAAATCGAGGTCGAGCGAGGGATAGGAATCGCCGCCGGAGCGGCTGCGGCCGAGCGTCGCGAACGGGAAACCGGCCTGGGTCAAATAGTCGATGCGCTCGTCCTCGCGCCGCGTCCAGGCCAGCACCACGGCATCGGCCCGCCGCGTCTCGACGACACGGCGCAGGCGCTCCTGCTGATAGTCGCCCGGCGCGCCCATCACCACGATCAGGTCGAGGCCGCTTTCGGCGAGCTTGGCCTGCAATCCGGTCAGGAACGGAATGAAGAACGGCTCGCCATATTCCTGGTCGCCCGGATGAGGCTGCAGCATGAAGGCGATCGAATGGGTGGCGCCGCGCCGTAGGCTGCGGCCGGACTGGTTCGGCGAATAATTCAGCTTCTTGGCCGCATCGAGCACGCGCTGGCGTGTGTCGGCATTGACGTCGGCGCGGCCGTTGAGCGCGCGCGACACCGTGCCGATGGAAATATTCAGGTGACGTGCAAGGTCGTGAATGCTGGACGCCAAAGGACAGTTCTCCCCCTTGCTTGGCTAGCACCGGCTGCTCTCCGGGCCAAGCCGACGCCACGATTTTTCACAGCCGGCCAATTGACATTCTACGCCATCGGGTGTGTTCTCGTAAACGTTTACGGAAGAACGTTTGCGGCTCTGCCGTGAACGCCGTGGCGATCGGTCTGGAGGGGCCGAGAGGGAGGAGTGCTGGATGATCAATGTCGTCCTGGTCGGCTGCGGCGCGATGAGCAAGGCCTGGCTCGATGCAGCCAAGCAGATCGACGGGCTCGCCATTGTCGGCCTAGTTGATCTCGACGCCGAAAGGGCGCGGGCAAGGGCGCGCGAATACGAGCTTTCCGGCGCCGTCATCGGAACCGAGCTCGACGCCGTGCTCGACCAGACCAGGCCCGCCGCGGTATTCGACGTCGTGGTTCCCGCCGCCCGCCGCGAGGTCGCGCTTTCCGCCTTTGCCCACCATTGCCATCTCTTGACCGAAAAGCCGCTCGCCGACAGCCCGGACAATGCGCGTGCCATTGTCGAGGCGGCCCGCAGCGCCGGCCGCATCCATGCCGTCGTGCAGAACCGCCGCTATGTCGCCAATGTCAGGCGCATCCGGCGCTTTCTCGATTCCGGCGCCATTGGTGCGCCAACCAGCATCCACGCCGATTTCTTCGTTGCGCCGCATTTCGGCGGTTTTCGCGAAGAGATGCGCCATGTGCTGCTGCTCGATATGGCGATCCACACATTCGATGCGGCCCGCTACATGGTGGCCGGCGAGCCGGCCGGCGTCTATTGCCAGGAGTGGGAGCCGGCCAATTCCTGGTATCGGCAAGGGTCGTCGGCAACTGCAAGCTTCGACCTCGGCGGCGGCAAGCTGTTCACCTATGCCGGCAGCTGGTGCGCGGCCGGCTTCCGCACCAGCTGGGACAGCACATGGCGCATTGTCGCCGAGCGCGGCAGCATTGTCTGGGACGGCGAGGACGGGTTGAAGGCGGAAGTCGTGCGGCCGGTCCGTGAAGGTCTGTTCGACCGCACTGAACCGATAGCCGTGCCGCCGCTCGACCCGGCCGATCGCGTCGGCGGCCATCTCGGCATCCTCCAGGATTTCGTCCGCGCCGTCGAGACCGGCACCGAGCCGGAGACGCGCGGCGCCGACAACATCAAGAGCCTGGCCATGGTTTTCGCTGCGATCGAGAGCGCCGAAACCGGGCGCCGGGTCGCTATCGCTCAACAGGAAGGATCATGATGCCAAACCCGCTGCTCGACATCAGGATCGGCACAATGGTGCGGGCCAATCTCGACGACCCGGCCGCCTATGTCAGGCAGATCCTGCCGCTCGGCTTCGAGAGCATCCAGCCGTTCTTCTGGCAGACGCTGGGCGGCAAGGACATTCCGCGGCTGGCGGGCGAGATCCGCGAGGCGATCGGCGATGCCGATGTCATCGTCTCGTCGATCGGCGTGTTCGGCAATCCGCTGGAGAGCGGCGAGATCGATCGCGGCGTGCTCGAGGCGTGGGAAACGATCATCGACGACGCGCATCTGTTCGGCACCAATGTGGTCAGCGGCTTTACCGGCCGCATCCGCGGCAAGCCGCTGCCCGACAGCCTGCCGCGCTTCCGCGAGGTCTGGGGGAAGCTGGCAAAGCGGGCCGCCGACAAGGGCGTGCGCATCGCGTTCGAGAACTGCGCCATGGACGGCAACTGGGCCAGCGGCGACTGGAACATCGCCCACAATCCGGACGCCTGGGAGCTGATGTTCAACGAATTGCCGGACGACAATCTCGGCCTGGAGTGGGAGCCCTGCCACCAGCTGGTCTATCTGATCGATCCGATCCCGCAGATCCGCAAATGGGCGCCGCGTATCTTCCACGTCCACGGCAAGGACGCGACGGTGCGCTGGGACGTGATCCGCGAACATGGCGTGTTCGGCCGCCTGCCGTTCGTGCAGATGCGCACCCCTGGCTTCGGCGATAGCGACTGGACGCGGGTGATCAGCGAGCTGCGGCTGGCCGGCTACAAGGGCGCCATCGACATTGAGGGCTGGCACGACCCGGTCTATCGCGGCGATCTCGAGATCACCGGCCAGGCGCGTGCGCTGGACTATCTCCAACAATGCCGGGGAGGCGCGAGCTACCTGCCGAACCCGGTGTGAGGCTAATGCATGTCGCGCAAAAGTGCCCAGCGGTTTTGCGATAACGACATGCATAAAAACAGGACAAGCCGGCGGGAGGTGCCGGCCAGCGAAAGATTGCGGCGCAATGCCGAAGCGATCGTCAAAACCCCTCGGCTAGCGAGGGAACAAAGGGAGGATAAGTGCATGAGCATTACGATGAGAAGGACAGTTCTGCGCTCGACCGTCGCGGCGGCCGCGATGGCGCTCGCCGCCGCACTCTCGACCTTGCCGGCGCAGGCGCTCGATGCCCAGTGGTGTAAGGATGTCCATATCCGTTTCTTCGTCGGCGGCGCCGAGGGCGATGCCTTCGGCACAATCGTCTATAATGGCGCGAAGCAGGCGGCGGCCGATCTCGGGCCGAAGGTCGACTACATCTTTTCCCAGTGGGATGTCGAGAAGATGGTGCAGCAATTGCGCGAGGCTGTCGCGGTCAAGCCCCAAGGCATCGCCATGATGGGCCACCCCGGCGACGCCGCGATCATGCCGCTGGCCGAACAGGCACACAAGGACGGCATCAAGATGATGTACCAGAACGTGCCGGTGCCGACGGTCACGGCGGCGTTCGGGGGCGGCTATGTCGGTGCCCAGCAGGAGCAGCAGGGTCGCGCGCTCGGCGCCGAGGCGGTCAAGCTGGCCGGGCTCAAGGCCGGCGACAAGGCAATCATGATCGGCCCGTTCGAGAACGAGAGCCGCGGCGCGCGAGAACGCGGCACCGTCGCTGCCCTCAAGGAAGCGGGCGTCGAGGTCATACAGCTCTCCTCGCCACCGAGCGGCGAATGGGCTTCTGACCCAAATCTGGCCCTTCCGGTGATCACCGCGGCACTGCTCAACAATCCCGACGTCAAGGCGGTTGGCTATCCCGGCGGACAGATGCTGGGCAATGTGCCCACCTATATGCAGGCGGCGGGCAGGAAGCCGGGCGATATCTTCAACTTCGGCTTCGACACCAGCCCGCAGATCGTCGAGGGCTTCAAGGGCGGCTGGGTGCAGCTGACGGCCGACCAGCAGCCGTTCCTGCAGGGCTATCTGCCGATCCTCAGCCTCTGCCAGCAGGTTGTGCTGGGTCTTGCGCCGATGAATGTCGACACCGGTGCCGGCTTCGTCACGCCGCAGAATTACGAGATTGTCGCCGAGCTCGCCAAGCAGGCGCTGCGCTGACCTCCCAAGCCGCCGGCCGGGATCGAGCCCGGCCGGCGGGACCGCCGGCGAAAAGGCCGGCACGCGACAATCAAGCGAGGATCGCCATGGCCGAACGCATCATCGAACTGCGCGACATCAGCAAGTCCTACGGCCAGGTGTATGCGCTGGGCGGGGTCAATCTCAGCGTCGACCGCGGCGAGGTGGTCGGCCTGATCGGCGACAATGGCGCCGGTAAGTCGACGCTGATCAAGATCCTGTCCGGCGTGGTCAAACCGACCAGCGGGGAGATTCTCGTCCGCGGCAAGCCGGTGACCGGATGGAACCCTGCGCGCTCGCGCGACGCCGGCATCGAAACGGTGTTCCAGGACCGGGCGCTCGCCGTGCAGCAGACGATCGTGCGCAATATCTTCATGGGCCGCGAGCTCACCGGCTGGCTTGGCTGGCTGAAGGTCAACAAGGAGATTGCGGAGGCGAGCCGGCTGATGCGCGAGATCGGCTTCACCTCGAAAGTGTTCACGCCACAGTCGATCGTCGGCCAGCTCTCGGGCGGCGAACGCCAGGGCGTGGCGATCGCGCGGGCCATCTATAAGAAGGCGGAGCTGATAGTCCTGGACGAACCGACGACCGCGCTATCGCTGACCGAGACCGCCAAGGTCTTCCACTTCGTGCGCCAGGTGCGGGCGAGCGGGCGCTCGATCCTGTTCATCGGCCACAACATCCACCACGTCTTCGATATTGCCGATCGCTTCGTCGTGCTGGATCGCGGCAAGGTCGCGCTCAGCGCCGACCGCAGCGAGGTCAAATCGGCCGAAGACCTGATCAATTTCATGGAAGACGTCGCCCACCCCAGCGGATTGCCGGGGTTGCACGACACGGGCGATGCGGGGAGGGCGGCACGATGAGCAAGACCATGGAACCCGATCTGCAGAGCCCCCTCGGCGGCACGCATAGTGAGGCCGCCGGGAAAGAGTGGAGACACCCGTCCGACAATTGGCTGCGCGGGTTCATCCTCGACAACCGCGCCGCGCTCGGCACGCTTGCCGTGTTCATCGTCATGATGGCGGTGTTCATGATCGCCAACCCGATTGTGTTCACCACCTGGTATCTCTACAGCTCCGTACTGACCACGCTGCCGGTGGCGCTGTTCGTGGTGGTGCCGCTGGTCTTCGTCGTCACCTGCGGCGAGATCGACCTGTCGTTTCCGGCGACGATGGGCTTTGCCTCCTGGGTGTTTGCGCTGGTCGTGCAGGCCGGCTACGACCCGTTCCTCGGCATCGCCGCCGCAATGGTAACCGGCATGCTGCTCGGCTTCCTGGTGGGCTCGCTGGTCGTCTATGGCGGGTTGTCGTCGCTGATCGCCACGCTCGGCATGAATTTCCTGCTGCGCGGCCTGATCCAGATCATCAACGAGGGCAGGTCGACGGCACTGACCGGTCTTGCCGACAGCTGGGCCTACAAGATCTTCTCCAGCCAGCTTTATGGCATTCCGGTGCAGATCTTCTGGGCCATCGCGTTCGTCGTGCTGTCGGCGCTGCTTTACAACCGCCATCGCTTCGGCGCGCAGGTCAAGGTGGTCGGCGACAATCCCGACAGCGCCCAGCAGATGGGTATCGACGTCAAGCGCGTGCGGGTAAAAGTGTTCGTCTTCGTCGGCATCGGGGCTGCGATCGCCGGCACGTTTTCGGTGATGATCAACTTCACCTGGTGGCCAACGGCGGGGGACGGATACCTGCTGCCGGTGCTGGCATCGGTGTTCGTCGGCGGCACCCCGACCTGGGGTGGCATCGGCACCGTGGTCGGCGGCGCGATCGGCGCGGTCACGGTCTCGTTCATCCAGACCGGCGTCGTCGCGGCAGGCCTGAGCGGCTTCTATGTCCAGTTCTTCAACGGGCTGATCATCATCCTGTCGCTGCTCGGCCATAAGTGGAACCAGGCGCGGTATCGCTAGCGCCCGGCGGCCTCACACCCCGGTGACAAACCCGTCCAGCACGCGTTTCTGGCCGGCTTTGTCGAAGTCGATGGTCAGCTTGTTGCCTTCGATGGCCGAGATGTTGCCGTTGCCGAATTTCTGGTGGAAGACGCGGTCGCCGACGCTGAAGGGGGACGGCGTGTCGGCGACGGATTTGGCGACCAGCTCGCCGTCGATGGTGCGCCCCTTGACCGAGGTGCGACCGGCGCCGTAGCCGGAGTCGGTTTCGCCATAGCCGATGCGCTCGACCTGGTGGCCGGAGCGCGTGCCCCAATTGCGGTCGGTCGCCTCGGTGCGGTTGGCTTGAGCGCGCTGCCAGCCCGGCGTCGCATAGGTGCTGGAGAAAGCGCCGGATTTTTCAGCACCGTTATTGCCGCCAATGTTGTCGAAGCGCGATGCCCCATAAGGGTTCTGCCTGCCTGCACTTTGGCCTCCACGACCGGAGACGAACGAGCCGCCGCCATAGGCATTGCCGTAGCCGCCGTAGGAGTTGCCGCTCTCGGAAACTTCGACATGGGCTTCCGGCAGCTCGTCGATGAAGCGTGACGAGATGGTCGATTGCCAGAGGCCGTGGATGCGGCGGTTGGAGACGAACCAGATGTGCAGGTTCTTCTTGGCGCGGGTCAGCCCGACATAGGCGAGGCGGCGTTCCTCCTCCAGCCCTGAGCGGCCGCCCTCGTCGAGGGAACGCTGGTGCGGGAACAGCCCTTCTTCCCAGCCGGGCAGGAACACGGTTTCGAATTCGAGGCCCTTGGCCGAATGCAGCGTCATGATGTTGACCGCGTCGAGCTCGGCATTCTGCTCGGCGTCCATGACGAGTGCGACATGTTCGAGGAAGGAGCGCAGCGATTCATACTCCTCCATGGAGCGGATCAGTTCCTTCAGGTTTTCCAACCGTCCCGGTGCTTCGACCGAGCGGTCGTTCTTCCACATATCGGTGTAGCCGCTCTCCTCAAGAATGGTCTCGGCGAGCTCGGTGTGCGGGGTGGTTTCCAGCGCCTTCTGCCAGCGCTCGAAATTGGCCGCGACCTCACGAAGTGCGGCGCGTGGCTTCGGCTTCAGCTCGTCGCTCTCGGCGAGTTTTGCCGCCGCCTCCAGCATCGGGATGCGCAGCGCCCGTGCGGTGTCGTGGATCTGGCGGATGGTGGCCTCGCCAAGGCCGCGCTTCGGCACGTTGACGATGCGCTCGAAGGCGAGGTCGTCGGCGCCTTGTGCGACGACGCGGAAGAAGGCCAACGCATCGCGGATTTCGAGGCGCTCGTAGAAGCGCGGGCCGCCGATGACGCGGTAGTTGAGGCCGAGCGTGACGAAGCGGTCCTCGAATTCGCGCATCTGGAAGGACGCGCGGACGAGGATCGCCATGTCGTTGAGATTGTGCTTCTGGCGCTGATAAGCCTCGATGGTCTCGCCGACGGCGCGGGCCTCCTCTTCGGAATCCCAGGCGGCGTGGACATGCACCTTCTCGTCGTCCTCGGCGATCTTTTCGGTGAACAGCGTCTTGCCGAAGCGGCCCTCATTGTGGGCGATGAGGTGGGAGGCGGTGCCGAGGATGTGCGCGGTCGAGCGATAGTTGCGCTCCAGCCGGATGATGGTGGCGCCGGGAAAATCCTTGTCGAAGCGCAGGATGTTGTCGACCTCGGCGCCGCGCCAGCCATAGATCGACTGGTCGTCGTCGCCGACGCAGCAGATATTTACGGTGGACAGGCGCGGGCTTCCCTCCCCCTTGAGGGGAGGGTGGCCGGGCGAAGCCCGGTCGGGTGGGGTCCGTGCGGCAGTGCTTGACCTACCGGCGGCAGTGCTCGACGCTCTAGCGGTGCCTTCTGCGGCAACCCCCTCCGCCCGCTTCGCGGGCACCTCCCCCTCAAGGGGGGAGGATTGCGGCCGCTGTGCCAGCAGCCGCAGCCACATGTACTGGGCGGTGTTGGTGTCCTGATATTCGTCGACGAGGATGTAGCGGAAGCGCTTGTGGTATTCCTTCAGCACGTCCGGATTGGCGCGGAAGATGCGGATCGGATGGCACAGGAGATCGCCGAAGTCGCAAGCGTTCAGCGTTTTCAGCCGCTCCTGATAGGCCTTGTAGAGCTCGCGGCCCTTGCCGTTGGCGAAGGCACGGGCATCGCCCTCGGGGATGTCGGCGGGGCCAAGGCCCTTGTTCTTCCAGCCGTCGATCATCTGGGCGAACTGCTTGGCCGGCCAGCGCTTGTCGTCCAGCCCTTCGGCCTGGATAAGCTGCTTGATCAGGCGCACGACATCATCCGTGTCGAGAATGGTGAAGTCGGATTTGAGCCCGGCCAGCTCGGCATGTCTGCGCAGCAGCTTCACTCCAATCGAGTGGAAGGTGCCGAGCCACGGCATGCCCTCGACATTGCCTTCACCGATCAACAGGCCGATGCGCTGCTTCATCTCGCGCGCCGCCTTGTTGGTGAAGGTGACGGCGAGGATCTGCGACGGGAAAGCCTTGCCGGTGGCAAGGATGTGGGCGATGCGGGTGGTCAGGACGCGCGTCTTGCCGGTGCCGGCGCCGGCCAACACCAGAACCGGGCCTTCAGTGGTCTCAACCGCCAGCCGCTGCTCGGGGTTCAACCCCTTGAGATAGTCGGGCGCATTGTTCTGGTTGCTGCGGGCAGCCATGGCGCGCGCGGCAATGCCCGACGGGGCCACGGGCCGCGCGTTCGGTTCGTCAAAAAAAGGCATGTCTTCCGAAAAGCCGGACATCTCTCCCCGAATGTAGTGATTCGGCAGCGAAAGGCCAGAAGTGTCTCCGTTTTGTTCTCTGTCCATTCGGTGGACTCACAATCTGGATGGGTCCGCTAACCAAAACGCCGGGCTTGCGATGGGTCGGCACCGTAAAACGCCGAGCTTGCTTGACAGGGGAAGCGGGCCGGAGAAAGTTGCGTGGGGGCAGGAGCGCAATGCCGGGTTGCCCATGGACGCGTCGCGGAGCGCACCAGTCGAAGGAGCACCGTCTTGGCTGTGGTCATTACCTCCCTGATCCTTTTCCTCATCGGCCTGGCGGTTGGCGGCGGCGGCATCTGGCTCGTGACGCTGGGCGGCAGCTGGTACTACGTCATCGTCGGTCTAGCTTTCCTTGTCGCGGCCTGGCTGCTCTACAGGCGCAGATCCACGGCGCTGTGGCTCTACGCGGCGATCGTGCTCGGCACGCTCGCCTGGGCGGTCTGGGAGATTGGCTTCGACTGGTGGGAGCTCGGCCCGCGCGGCGGCATCATCGTGCTTGTCGCGCTATGGCTGTTGACGCCATGGGCGCGGCGCGGGCTTACCGGTCCCGACGGACGCGCGCCGCTGATCCTCGCCGTGCTGGCCTCGCTTGCGGTCGCCGGCTATTCGATGACGACCGATCCAAAGGATATTGCGGGTGAACTCAACACCGACAAGGTGACGCCGACGGCCGATCTCGGCGGCAACGTGCCGGCTGGCGAATGGCACTATTACGGTCGCACGCAATATGGCCAGCGCTATTCGCCGCTCGACCAGATCACCGCCGAAAACGTCGCCAATCTGCAGCCGGCCTGGACCTATCGCACCGGCGACGTGAAAGGGCCCGACGACATCGGCGAGACGACCTATCAGGTGACGCCGCTAAAAATCGCCGACACGCTCTACATCTGCACGCCGCATAATTTCGCCATCGCCATCGATGCCGCGAGCGGTAAGGAGAAATGGCGCTTCGATCCGCAGGTCAAGCTCAACAAGGACCGCCAGCACCAGACCTGCCGCGGCGTGTCCTATTATGCCGATGCCAGGGTCGCCGCTGGCCAGCCCTGCGCCACACGCATCTACCTGCCGACATCCGACGCCCGGCTGATCGCGCTCGATGCGGCGAATGGCCAGGTCTGCCCGACTTTCGCCGAAGGCGGCACGCTGAACCTGGTCGCCAACATGCCATATCCGAAGCCGGGCTATTATTATTCGACCTCGGCGCCGCTGATCGTCGCCAACAAGATCATCGTCGGCGGCGCGGTCAACGACAATTATTCGACGCAGGAGCCGTCCGGGGTCATTCGTGCCTACGATGCCGACACCGGCGCGCTGTTGTGGAACTGGGATTCCGGCAATCCGGACCAGACGACGCCGCTGCCGCCGGGCCAGACCTACACCAACAACTCGCCCAACATGTGGTCGACGGCAAGCGCCGACGAGAAGCTCGGCCTGCTTTATGTGCCGCTCGGCAACAAGACGCCGGACCAGCTCGGCGCCGGGCGCAGCGCCAATGACGAGAAATTCTCCTCGTCGATCACCGCGCTCGATCTCAACAGCGGACAATTGCGCTGGGTGCGGCAGACCGTGCACCACGATCTCTGGGACATGGACGTGCCGGCGCAGCCGACGCTGGTCGACATCACCACGGAAAGTGGCGTGGTGCCGGCGCTGGTCGGGCCGACCAAGCAGGGCGACCTCTATGTGCTCGACCGGCGCAGCGGCGAGCCGATCGTTCCGGTCAAGGAAGTGCCGGCACCGGGCGGCGCGATCGAGGGCGACCATACCTCGCCGACGCAGCCGGTCTCGGACCTGAGCTTCAGTCCGAAACCGCTGACCGGTGCCGACATGTGGGGCATCACCATGTTCGACCAGCTGGCCTGCCGGATCGAGCTCCGGAAGCTGCGCTATGAGGGCCGCTACACGCCGCCGTCGCTGCAAGGCTCGCTGATCTATCCCGGCAATTTCGGCACCTTCAATTGGGGCGGCGTGGCAGTCGATCCGGTCCGGCAGGTGATGTTCGGCATGCCGACATACCTGGCGTTCATCTCCAAGCTGGTGCCGCGCGCCGACGTGCCGCCGCCCGGTGACACCAAGGGCAGCGAACAAGGCCTGAACCGCAATGACGGTGCGCCTTACGCAGTGATATTGAAGCCGTTCCTGTCGCCGCTCGGCATTCCCTGCCAGGCGCCGCCCTGGGGCTATGTGGCGGGTGCCGACCTTCGGACCGGCAAGATCGTCTACAAGCATCGCAACGGCACCGTCTACGACATGACGCCGCTGCCGCTGCCGTTCAAGGTCGGCGTGCCCGGCATTGGCGGGCCGATGATCACTGCCGGCGGCGTCGCCTTCCTCGGTGCGGCGGTCGATGACTATGTGCGCGCTTATGACCTGACGACCGGCAAACAGCTCTGGCAGGCGCGGCTGCCGGCCGGCGGGCAGTCGACACCGATGACCTACACGGTAGCCGACGGACGCCAGTTGGTCGTCATCGTTGCCGGCGGCCACGGCTCGGTCGGTACCAAGCCGGGCGACTATGTGATGGCCTACACGCTGCCGAAATAGAGAAGTTCCTTCAGAGCCCGGGATGCCCTTTCAGGTCGGGTACCGATGCAAGTACCTCACTGGTCAGATGCGGGCCGGCGGCTGTCTCGGCCTGCTGGACCAGCATTGTGCCGGCCTGGCTGATCTGTGCGAGCGTGAGGCCTGATGCCTTGAGTATGGCGACGCCGTTGATCAGCGCGCCGGTCTTTTCGCCGAGAGCGCCACCGAGCGCGCCCTCCAGCGAGGACAGGAGGCCACCACCGGAAGCTGCGCCGGGAGCCATGACATCATATTGCTTGGCCAGGGCGTCGGCTCCCGGGATTTTGGCGAAGAAGCTGGACAGGGTCGTGCCTTCCGCCTCGTGTTCGAGCACCGAGAAAATCGTGCCGGCGATCTTTTCCGTCAAAGCCTGGTTGAGACCAGATTTCTGGGAGACGGTGTTGATGATGTCCTGAACGTCCATGACCTTTCCTCAGGCTTTGGTGTTTGCGGGCGGGTGCCGGTTGGCGCGGATTTTGATCAACGATCGTTTGAATGCGGTGAAGGCAGTGAACCGCAGCGCCAGCAAAGCCATAGCGGCGAGGGCGAACCCACTTGCCAGAAGCGGGGAGGGAAAGGTCATGGGCGTATTCCTTCGTCGTCAATCAGGCATTCTTTTCCCGCCAAATGGCCATTGTCGTTCGCCAAATGGCCCGAGTGAGGCATAGCCCTTCTTTTTACATTGTGGTGCGTGCATTTAGCATTGCCACAAAGGACCAAAATTTAACGACAGTGCGGCGCGCGGCATCACGGCGTCGTGCAGGGACTTACGGCAGCCTCACTCAGCCGTGACTGGACCAGGCAAGCTTCGGCTCTATGTTGCCGCGGGGGGCGCCGACGAGGAGCGCGCCATGACAACACCTGCCGAACCCACTGCCGCCGAGCCTGTCATTACCCAGGCGATGATCGACGCCTATGACGAATACACGCATCTGACGCTCGACCGGCGGCGCTTCATGGAGCAATTGACCAGGCTTGCCGGATCGGGTGCGGCAGCTGCCGCGATCGCGCCGCTGCTGGCGGCGAACTCGGCCCAGGCGGCAATCGTGGCGGAAGACGATCCGCGTGTGAAAGGCGAGGACATCAGCTATCCCGGCAGCGCCGGCGAGATGAAGGGCTATCTGGTCAGGCCGGCGGAGCAGACCGGCAAGCTTGGCACGGTCATCGTGGTGCACGAGAACAGGGGTCTCAACCCGCATATTCGCGATGTGGCGCGGCGCGTGGCGCTGGAAGGGTTCGTGGCGCTTGCGCCGGACTTCATGACACCGCTCGGCGGCACGCCGGACGATGAAAACAGGGCACGTGACCTGTTTTCCCAGCTCGATCCAGCACAGGTCGCCGCCAATGCCGTGGCAACCGTCGCCTACCTCAAAGGCTACAAGGACGGCAACGGCAAGGTCGGCGCTGTCGGCTTCTGCTGGGGCGGCGGCACGGTGAACATGCTGGCCGTCAACGCGCCGGACCTCGCCGCCGCCGTCGCCTATTACGGCATGCAGCCACAGGCCGAGGACGTGCCGAAGATCAAGGCCGCGCTCATGCTGCACTATGCCGGGCTCGACACCCGCACCAATGCCGGCATCGATGCCTTCAAGAAGGCACTCGACGCGGCCCATGTCGCATACTCGGTCTATGTCTATGAAGGCGCCAACCATGCCTTCAACAACGAAACGTCGGCGGCCCGCTACGACAAGAAGGCGGCTGACCTCGCATGGGGCCGGACGATCGCTTTCCTCAAGGAGAAGCTGGCCTGATCAGTCCGGCGCCGGCTTATGGAACGCCACGCCGGCCACCACCAGGGCGATGCCAAGGCAGTCGGTGAGGCTCGGCACCTGCCGCAGCACGATGACGCCGATCAACGTTGCGGTAACCGGCAGCAATGACAGCATCAGCGCGAAGCTGGAGCGCGGCAGCCGCGACATGGCAAGCTGGTCGCAAATATAGGGAATGACCGACGAGCAGATGCCGACGCCGACCGCCGCAAGCAGCAGCGGCGGCGCCGAGAAAGCCGGCAGAGCATCGGCGAAACCGATCGGCAGAACGACGAGAAGGGCGACCGCCATGGCGGCACCCAGCCCGGCGATGCCATCGCCGGCGCCGCCGCGCGCGACGCGGTGGCCGAGCACGATGTAGCCAACGAACAGCGTGCCGTTGAGGAAGGCCCAGAACAGGCCGACGGGATCGCTCGACCATTTGACGTCGATCAGCAGCAGGGTGCCGGCGACAGCGATTGCGAGGGCGGCGAGATTGCGCGGGCTTCTGAGGCCAACAAGCGCAACGGCGATGGTGCCGACGAATTCGATCGCCGCCACCAGCGAGATCGGCAGCCGGTCGAGCGCCAGGTAAAACGAGCAATTCATCACCCCAAGGCAGACGCCGAAAGCCACAAGCAACAACCGCGTCGAGCGATCGGCGCGGGCGAAGACCGCCCATGGCCGGGTCAATGGGGCAAAGACGAGTGCCGCGGTGGCGATGCGCAGCCAAGCCATGCCCAGCACGCCGACATGCGGGAAGAGCAGCACCGCGAAGGCCGGTCCGAGATAGTGGAACACGGCGCTGACGCCGAACCAGAGATGCGGCGGGACCGCGTTTGCCAAGGTAAAGGCGGGGCCGGCGAGTGCCGGACTTGCCGCTGGGGCTTGCGTCCGATCTTGCATGGGATCAGTATCGCAGGCGATTTTTGCCATTGATATGGATGATGGCCGGGCATTGCGGCCATTTCCTTTCCGAAAGCAAGGAGTATTCCGCTGAAACGCCTTCGAAATGAAAATAGCGATCTGGATCCGGCGGACCTGAAAATCCTGCGCCTGCTGGAAAAGGACGCGCGCACCAGCACCGCCGAACTGGCGCGGTCGGTCGGCCTGTCGGCGCCGAGCGTGGCCGAGCGCATCAAGCGGCTGCAGGAAAGCGGCGTGATTGAGGCCTACACGGTGCGCATCAATCCGGCCGCGCTCGGCATGAAATTGTCGGCGTGGCTGCGGATCAGGCCGGTGCCGGGCCAGCTCGCTGTCGTGGCCGAAATCATCCGCGACCTACCGGAAATCGCCCAATGCGACCGGGTCGCCGGTGAAGACTGTTTCATCGCGCTGGCGCATGTCGCCTCGGTGGCCGAGCTCGAGCGGGTGATCGACCGGATCATTCCGTTCGCGATGACCAATACGGCGATTATCCAGTCGTCGCCTGTCGTGGCGCGTTCGCCGCTGGGGGCGGTGAAGCGGCTGCCTTGACACTTGGGATCGTTCGTCAGCACGTCGTCAGAAATGCAAACCGGACGGCCGATCTGTTTCTTCCCCCACCGTTCAGGCGTGGCCGCGTTTCATCCGCGCCTGCTTCAGGATGGCGCGCCAGCGGATCATGGCGAAGGGGATCGGCTCGTTGTTGTTGGCGATGTGGAAGATCTCGTTGTTGAGGTTCTTCAGCGAGCGCCAGAAATCATAGTCGGTGATGCGTGGATCAGCCGCCAGCCTGTCCGCCTCGACCTTGATGTCGGTTTTCATGCACGTTCCCCGAACCGCTGCTGCTCCGCCGCCCGTATCGCAATTCGATGCGGACGGTTTTCCAACGCCGCGCTGAGTCGTTCAACGTCTCAATTCGGCTTGTTCACGTTAAAACCTCGGTAAGGTTAACGGCGGTTGGGTTGCGGTTCAAGCCGGCTTACGACGAATACCGATCGAGCGGCCGGCGCGCTCCGGCATCGGCAGGGCGGCATGGGCGGCGCGCATCGCTTCCACCCTGGCCAGGACGTCGGCGGGGAAGGGCGCTACCTTCGGGCCAGCCATGTCGACGTGCAGCGACAATGTTTCTGAAGTGGCGGCGAGCCAACCGTCGACATGACGGATTTCCTGATAGGCCCTCAGCCGCTTCTCGTCATGGTCCAGCAGCTGGAACGAAACGGTGACCTTGTGGTCGAGATGCAACTCCTGGACGTAGCAGACATGGACTTCCGCCGTGTAGATGGTCAGCCGTCGTTCTTTCACGTAATCCGGCCCCATCCCCATCATCTCGAAGGCTTCGTCGGAGCAACGATCGAAAAGCACGTTGTAGTAGGCCATGTTGAGATGGCCGTTGTAGTCGATCCAGGCCTCCTCGATGTCCATGGCGCGGGAGACGAAAGGGGCGGGGATGGGCATCGGAAACTTCCTTCTCGTCATGCCGGGATGAGCGTGGACTGGACAGAGCGTGGTTGGTGAGACTACGCATCCGTAGATGCAGAACAAGGGTGGACGCTGGTCCATTCGCGGAGGAATCGATGGCTCTAAGCGACCTCAATCCGGTCGAGCGCAACGAAGAAGGCATTGCCGCCGTACTCGGCATCCTCAAGCAGCGGCTCGGCGAGCGATTCCAGACCGGCCAGGCGATCCGGGCCCAGCACGCGCACACCACGACCTATATTCCGACGCAGGCGCCGGACGGCGTCGCCTTTGCCGAGACGACGGAGGAGGTGCAGGAGATCGTGCGCGCATGCGCGGCGCATCGCGTGCCGGTGATCGCCTTCGGCGTCGGCTCCTCGCTGGAAGGCCACACCAATGCGCCGGGCGGCGGCATCTCGCTCGATACGTCACGCATGAACCGCATCATTGCAGTCAATCCGCAGGACCTCGACTGCACCGTCGAGCCCGGCGTGACGCGCGAGGATCTGAACCGGCACCTGCGCGACACCGGCCTGTTCTTTCCGATCGACCCGGGTGCCAATGCCTCGCTCGGCGGCATGGCTGCGACACGAGCGTCGGGCACCAACGCGGTGCGCTACGGCACGATGCGCGAGAACGTCCTGTCGCTGACGGCGGTGATGGCCGATGGCGAGGCAGTGACGACCGGCAAGCGCGCCAAGAAGAGCTCGGCCGGCTATGATCTGACGCGGCTGCTGATCGGTTCGGAAGGCACGCTTGGCATCATCACCCAGCTGACCTTGAAGCTGCAGGGCATTCCACAGGCGATTTCAGGCGGCGTCTGCCCGTTTCCCAGCCTCGAGGCGGCGTGCAACGCGGTGATCGCGACCATCCAGATGGGCATTCCGGTGGCGCGCATAGAATTGGTCAACGCGCTGCAGATGCGGGCGATGAAGACCTATTCGAAGCTCGACTATCCGGAGAGCCCGTGCCTGTTCGTCGAGTTCCACGGCAGCGATGCCAGTGTCGCCGAACAGGCCGAGACCTTCGGCATGATCGCCGAGGAAAATAGCGGCGGTCCGTTCCTGTGGACCAGCGTCGCCGAAGAGCGGACAAAATTGTGGAAAGCCCGGCACGATGCCTACTGGTCGTCGCTGACGCTACGGCCGGGCGCCAAGGGCCTGTCGACCGATGTCTGTGTGCCGATCTCGCGCTTTGCCGAATGCGTCACCGAGACCGAGGCGGATATCGCCGAGATGGGCCTGATCGCGCCGATCGTCGGCCATGCCGGCGACGGCAATTTCCATGTGCTGGTGCTGATGGACGTGGACGACCCGAAAGAGATCGCATTGGCCGAAAAATTCGTGGCGCGGCTCAATTTGCGCGCCATCGCCATGGACGGCACCTGCACCGGCGAGCATGGCATAGGGCAGGGCAAGATCGGCTTCCTGCGGCATGAGCTCGGCCATGGCGTCGACATCATGCGCACGATCAAGCAGGCGCTCGACCCGCTGAACATCATGAACCCGGGGAAGATATTGCCGGGCGTGGGGAAGTAAGGGGTATGGCCGCCCTTGAGACACTTCTGCCAATCGAGGTGCCACCGTCGTCCGCCGGTGCACCGTTGCCTCACGTCTTTGCGGATGAAGGCAAGCTGCTCATCGCCTACCTCGCCAACAGGCCGGAGCCGTCATTCGATGGCACGAATCCGCGTTCGGTTTCGCCGGCAACGGATAACCAGCCCATCGCAATCCTGACGGCGGATCCTTATCTGGCACTGCAATTCGGCCCGCCGAATGACGAAGCCATCAACGGGCATCGGCTTTATGGGCTCGGGTTGAAGCCATATTCCGCGTTCGAAGTTTTCAACTCGTCCTGGATCGCTTCTCTGCAAAGGGCAAATCGGGTTCACCCATCCCATCCCCCTGAGCTGTTTTCAGGCTGTCGCCATTTCATCCTGACGTTTCAAGATTCGACGCTGGAATTCATCGCTAAGAGTTTCTCGACTAGTGTTCGCGAGGGAGCGGTGTTGAGCGCACTGATGGAGAGCGTTGGCCATTCTGTTCCAGCGCATCGTGTCAAACCAACTGGATTTTTCACACGGCTTTTGAGACGCGGTTGATCGCCGAGACTTCCATGTGTCTTGATCGCATCGCCGTTTGGTCGCAGACTTCGGCCCAAGAGAACCGGGAAGAAGCGGTCTTCACCAACGGAGGAGCGGTGTCATGGCGATTTCGTGCAAGGAAGAGGCTCGGGCACTGAGCGCCGACGAGCACGGTCTGGTCCAGAATCGCACCATCCGGCGGTGCAGGGTCATGCCGACGCCGAGCTTGCCGGCCTGGTCAAGCTGCTGAGAGAACGGCGCGACGAGGCGCAGACCGAGGCGCATCGGCGCCGACGCGAAATACGCGGCAAAGGCTCGCCGAAGGGGACTGCCGCCTCAAAGCTGATGGCGGCTCGCAGTTGAAGCTTGCAGTGCTGGCGATGGCCATGCGACGGCTCAATGGCGAGACCGAACGCCGCCGCCAACTGTTGGCGCGTGTTTCGCTGGTCGAGAATGCACGCAAGGCGCTGTCCATGAGCAAGGCGCTGCCGCGGACGGTCCCGAGTTCAACACGCGTACCGCGCACAAAGGCATGCGCGCGGTCGTGAGCCGGCGGCCAGAGAATCTGATCCGACCGATGGAACGCGGCCGGCAGCGGCAGGCGGCAAAGGTGGCGCAAGCAAAGCGCGACGCGCGCTGAGTTTCTTGGCTACCTTCTTTTGCTCTGGACCCAGTCTGGCGGGAATTGCCTCTTTATCGACACGCTGATGCGGGTAGAGTGCCACTGACTTTCAATCAACTATCCAGGAGTTTATGCTCGCACGCCTGTTCGTGATCTTCGGTGGGCTTCTCGTGCTGGTGCTGTGTGCGGCGCTGGTGGTGCCGTACTTTGTCGACTGGACAGGTTACCGTGCCGATTTCGAGCGCGAGGCCAGTGCCGTCCTGGGCCGCAAGGTGACCGTGCGAGGCGATGCGACGGCAAGGCTGTTGCCATTCCCCTCGGTGACCTTTTCCAACGTCGCCGTTGCCGGTGGCCCTAACGGCCAGCCGGCGATGACCGTCGAAACTTTTTCGATGGATGCAGAACTCGCGCCATTCCTGCGCGGCGAGGTGCTGATCTTCGACATGCGCCTAGTGCGGCCGAAGGCGACGATTGACATCGCCGCCGACGGCACGGTCGACTGGACGATACGGCCGTCCTCGCCCTTCGATCCCGGCCAGATCTCCATCGAGAAGCTGACGGTGACGGAAGGACAGATCGCGCTCAGCCACGCCGCCGGCGGGCGCAGCCATCTTATTTCCGAGATCAACTCGACGATCTCGGCCAAGTCGCTGGCCGGCCCCTGGCGGCTGGACGGCTCGCTGTTGCTGGACGGGTTGCGGACCACGATCGCCGCTTCCACCGGCAAGGCCGAACCGGACGGGCAAATGCGGCTCAGGCTCAAGGCCGATCCGGACGCCTATCCGCTGGTCATCGAGACCGACGGCAATGTGGGCCTCGTCGAGGGCGCCGCCGTCTATTCGGGCCAGTTCAAGATATCGGGCGCAGACCAGACTGCGGCGCGGCAGCTGGGCACCGGCGGCGAGGCGCTGAAAGTCAGCGCCGGCAAACCGGACCCGGGCTTCAGGCTGAACGGCAAGTTTTCGCTCGACCACCAGAAGCTCGGCGTCGACGAATTCCGCTTCGAGACCGGGCCACGCGACAATCCCTACACCGCCGACGGCAAGGCTGCGGTCGACCTTGGGCTGAAGCCGCATTTCTCGATCGAGGCCAATGGCGCGCAGGTGCAGTTCGACGAGGCCGTGGGGGCGGCGGCCGGTGAAGGATTGACGCTGTCCGAGCGGGTGGCGGCGCTGGAGCAGGCGCTGCTCGATCTGCCGAAGCCGACCATACCGGGCACGGTCGAGGTGAAACTGCCGGCGGTGGTGGCAGGCGATACCACCGTTCGCGACGTGCACCTGTCCGCCGAGCCAGCCGAGGGCGGCTGGTCGGTAAAATCGCTGGCCGCCACGCTGCCCGGCCGCGCCAAGCTGGAAGCCAACGGCATGGTCAGCGTCGAGGACCATTTCGGTTTCACCGGATCGCTGCTTCTGGCGGTGGCGCAGCCCTCCGGCTTCGCCGCATGGCTGTCGAAGGACGTCGACGAGGCGATCCGCCGCTTGCCGGCCGCCGGCTTCAAGGCCAAGGTGGATTTGAGCGAGAAGCACCAGGCATTCAGCGATCTCGAACTCATCCTCGGCAAGGCGAAGTTCTCCGGCCGCATCGATTCCAGCCAGCCCGACGACACAAGGCCATCGGTGCTTATGCAACTGGAAGGTGGCGAACTCGATGTCGATGGGCTCGCTGCCTTCGCCTCGATCTTCGTCAGCGACAAGGGCGCCAACCGCTTTTCCGACCGCGACCTCGATTTCCAGATCAAGGCCGGGCCGGTCAGCGCCGGCGGGTTGACCGCCGATAGCGTCGACACCGCGCTTAGATTGCGCGAGGGGCTGCTTGAGATCGACCGACTGTCGGTCGGCGGACTTGCCGGCGCCTCGATCAGCGCCACCGGTCGAATCAAGGATTTCCCGGCGAGCCCGACCGGCAAGCTCGACGCCTCGGTAGTCGCCGTCGACCTCAAGCCGCTGATCGACGTCGCCGTCCAGCATTATCCCGGCAATGCAGTGCTGAAGGGCCTGGCGGAGCGTGCTGCTGCCTATCCCGAGCTGTTCCAGGATGCGCGTATCGATGCGGTCACGAGTGCCGCAGACAATGGCGATGGTACGACTGGACTGGCAATGAGCGCACAGGGCAAGGCCGGTGGCTCGGCCTTTTCGGCGTCGTTATCCGGCAAAGGGGCGCTCGACCGGCCTCTCGAAGCGCCGGTGACGCTGACCTTCAACGCAAGGAATGCCGACGCCACGGCGCTGCTGGCGCTTTACGGTTTGCCGGCGCTGCCACTCGGCATGCTCGGCGAGGCGACCACCGAGGTCTCGGCCAAAGGCACGCTTGGCGGCGGCCTGGCGACACGATTCAGCCTGGCCGGCAATGACTTCAAAGCTGGTTTCGACGGGACAATTGCCGACACGCCTCAAGGCGCGGCCGCCAAGGGCAAGGTCAGCCTTGAAACGGCCGACATCGAGCCATGGCTGATGACGACCGGGGTCGGCCTGCCCGGCATGGGCACCGGCATGTCGACGTCGCTTGCAGCCGATGCCGATTACGGCAATGGTCTCCTGGTGCTGAGCGGCCTCAGCGGCGCCGTCAACGAAGCGGCGGTTTCCGGTGACGTAAATATCGACATCAAAGAGGGGCTGCCGCATCTTGCCGGCGCGCTGTCGCTGGACGAGCTGGACCTCGATCCGATGGCGGTGATGCTGTTCGGCGACCAGGCCTTCCTTGTCAATGACAGGACCTGGCCGACGGCACCGTTCAGCCAGAAATCCAGTCTGCCATTTACCGCCGATCTCGATCTGACGGCGGCGTCGCTTGCCGCCGGCCCGCTTGCCACCGCCTATGACGCTGCGTTGTCGCTGCAGCTCGACCAGGAGGGCATCCGCGTGTCTGACCTCAAGGCAAAGTTCCTCGGCGGCGCGTTGAGTGGCCTGTTCGAGCTCAAGAACAATGACGGCACCGGGCTTTTCTCCGGTCAGATGAAATTCGCCGGCGCCGATCTGGCAGCCGTACTGCCGGAGGCCGGCATCAGCGGAAGCGGCGAGTTCTCGACGGCGCTTTCGACCAGCGGCAAATCGGTCGACGCGATGGTTGCGGCGCTGTCCGGTTCCGGCACGGCAACGCTCAAGGGCATGACTATTGCCGGCTTCAATCCTGATGCCTTTGGCGCATTCATCGCCAAGGCCGATGCGATAGGGCGCGATATCGACGCCTCGAAGACTGCCGGCTTTGTGCCGCAGATCGCCGCGGCGGGCAGTTTTCCGGCGCAGGACACCGATATTGCCTTCACCATCGCCGGCGGCACGCTAAGGGCGCCGCCGGTCAAATTCGAAAGCCCGGGCGCGACGCTGTCCGCTGACATCACCGCCGATCTGAACACCAGCACCGTCGATGCCAAGGGCGAGATCGCCTACCGGCCCGGCGATGAGGCGCTGGTCGGCTCCGAACCGATTTTGAATTTCAGCGTCGACGGGCCGTTTGGCGCCACCAAACGGCAGTTCGACAGCGAGCCGCTGGCACAGTTCCTGACCCAGCGTGCGCTGGAAAAGGAGCAGCAGCGGGTCGAAGCCATGCAAGCCGCACTGCTCGAGAAACAAAGGCTGCGGCGTGAGGTGCGATACTACGCTGCGCTGCAAACCGAGCGTGAAAGAGCGGCGGAGGAACTGCGCAGGCAACAGGAAGCAGCGCGGCTGAAGGCCGAGGCCGACGCCAAGGCAAAGGCCGAAGCCGAGGCTCAGGCCCAGGCCGAAGCCGAGGCGAGGGCGCAGGCTGAAGCCAAGGCGAAGGCTGAAGCGGACGCCAAGGCACAGGCGGATGCGGAGGCGAGGGCGCAGGCTGAGGCCGAAGCGAAAGCTGAAGCGGACGCCAAGGCAAAGGCCGAAGCTGAGGCGCAGGCCCAAGCCGAAGCGGAGGCCAGGGCGCAGGCTGAAGCCAAGGCAAAGGCGGATGCAGCGGCGAAAGCCGAAGCCGAGGCCAGGGCGAAAGCCGAGGCGGCTGCAAAGGCCGAAGCGGATGCCGAAGCCAAAGCCAAGGCGGCGCAACAGGCTGCCGAGGAAGCAGCGCAGGCCGAAGAACAGCAACGCCAGAGGGCGGAAGAGGCGTTGCGGATCGCCTCGGAAGAGAAGGCAAGGCTCGACGCCGAACGCAAGGCCGCGGCGGAGCGCGCGGAACGGGCGCCACCGGCCGCAAATAACGTGCCACCGCCAGTGCAGCCCCCGCCAAAGCTCAAGCTCGATCCCTCGTCGATCGACGATCTGCTGAAATCGTTGAATGGCGGGTGACGGCGCATCCCATATGTGTCGCGTCCAGCAAGCAAGCGCTTCAGCGTCGGCTCGATCCGCCCGAGTTCGTCGAGATGAGCGGCTGACAGATCGGCGAGACTGTCGTCGGCGCGCTCGGTCAGCCGCAGCAGCACGCGGCGGTGGTCCTCCTCGTCGTGGTCCCTCGCGACGAGCTCGGCTTCGCAAAGACGGTTGACCAATTCCACTGCGCTGTGATGGCGGATGCGCAGGCGCTCCGCGAGGTCGCCAATGGTCACTGGCCCTCCGCCGGGGAACCCTTTGATTGCAAGCAGGGCCTGATGCTGGCGTGGTGTCACCAACATCGCTCGTGCCCGCCATCTTCGGTGGCACGGCCGGCGACCCATCCGCAAGCCGGCACGCCGCCAGAAAGCAAGGTCTGCAAATGAAGTCCGATCACGCCAACCCCAGCCATCTGCGCGATTTTACCACCGATGCCCGGGTGCTGCTCATTGCCGGCATAGCGGTGGTGGTTGCGACGGCGGGGTTGTTTGCCGGCATTGCCCTCTTGAAGCTGATCCGGCTTGCCACGAACATCGCCTATTTTGGCCAGTTCACGCTCGCCGACCTGAAACTGCAGGATACGCCGCTTGGCAGGCCGAAGAACGCGACCGTTCGGCTTTGCTGGGCTTCCGTATCCGGCGCAGGAAACAGGATAGCGTTGCCTGAAGGCTACAACTTGCCGCGCTTGGCCCAATCCAGCACATAGAGCCGGAGCGCCGAGGAGAGATTGGCATCCCGCGGGCGGCTCTCGTCGATTTCGGCGACAAGGGCGGCGAGCGTCAGTTTTCGCACGGCCGCGATGGCGACCAGGTCGTCGTAAAAAGGCTTTTCGAGCGAATAGCTGGTGCGGTGGCCGCGAATGGTGACCGAGCGCTTTTCCACCGGGCTCACGAGACGATCCTACTCACACTTCAAGCATCGGATTTGTCCGAATCGCCCGAATTTTCGCGGCGATGGCCGGCGACGAATTTATCGGCCTTGTCGGCGATCAGGCGGTCGCGATCCCGGCTGGGTTTGGAACGGCCATGCAGCGCCCGGTTCTGTTCGGCCAGGCGCTCCTTCTCGGCTCGCGCCTTCTGCTTGCGTGCCTGACGGAGATTGACGATCTCGGCCATGTCACGCCGCCCGTCGGGTCACTTCTTGCGGAAGGCGTCAAGCGACACCACGTCGGCGCCCTTGGCGCCGGCGTCGGCCGCGGCAGGCTTCTTTTCCGCCTCGGCGGTTTTCTTCTTCGTCTCGGGCTTTTTCTCGGCGACGATGGCCAGCGGTTCGGGAGCAGGCTTGGCCTTTGTCTCCTGTTCCGCCGGGGTATCGGTCTTGACGTCGAATTCGAGCTCGAAGTTGACGGACGGGTCGTAAAAGCCGCGTACTGCCGAGAACGGGATTTCCAGTTTCTCCGGCACGTCGGAAAACGACAGCCCGACCTCAAAGCCGGTGTCGCTCACCTTCAGGTCCCAATACTGGAACTGGATGACGATGGTCATCTGTTCGGGATAGCGCTCGCGCAGCCGCGACGACACGCGCACGCCCGGCGCGCCGGTGAGAAAGGTGATGAAGAAATGATGGTTGCCCGGGAGACCGGTGCGCGCGACTTCGGCCAGGACCTTGCGCATGACGCCGCGCAACGCCTCCTGGGCCAGAATGTCGTAGCGGATGTGGTCGTCGGCCATGTGGCTGTCGGGTTCCGTTGAATCGTCCTGATAGCTGTAATCAAGCTTGAGCGCGGCGTAAACCGGATATAGATCGCCGGCGTGCGGAAGCGAAGCCCATTGGCGACGATTTGATCGTCAAACAGCTTTGATCGTCAAGCGCTGGCGAGCGCGCCCTGTTTGCTCGCCCGGGCCATAGGCTGCCGCTTGCCGAAGGCGCGCAGGAAGGTGCGCACGCCATTTGTCGCCGATTGCACCACCTCGTCCTCGGTCGGTGTACCGCCGAGCATGAATGTCGTCTGCAACTCGGCATTGGCAAGCGCCATGAACTGGCGCGCTGCGACATCGGGATCGTCGATATCAAGGAAGCCGGCATGAGCGAGGCGGGCGAAGCGGGCGGCGATCGCCGGCCATGTCCTGCCCGGTCCTTCTTCGCGCCATTCGGCGAACAACTCGGGATAGCGCCCGCCCTCGGTCTGGATCAGCTTGCGCAGGAATTTGCCGTCGCGGTTGCAGATGCAGTTGTGGTTCATCCGCACAGCAAAGGCGATGAGGTCGGCCTCGAGATCCTTCGGCTGATCGGGAAAAGTGGAAATCGTGGCAAAGATGCCGGCATTGCAACGTTCGGTGAGGTCGCGGACGATGGCAACGAAGAGTTTTTCCTTGTCGCCGTGATGATTGTAGATGGTCTGGCGGGAGACGCCGGCCTCGGCGGCAATCATGTCGATATTGGCACCGGCAAAGCTTTCGCGGCAGAAGACCGAGGCGGCGGCATCGACAATCGATATGCGCTTGGCCTCGTGGCCCCGCGGCGGGAAAATGTCAGGAGAGACGTTGGCCTTCATGCAAAACTATATAGAGGTGGTTGACGAATTAGACAAGCCTGTCTAAATTTGTGGACTTGCACGAAGGGGGTTTCGTTCCGCAGAAGAGTCGGAACTCCACGGGATGGAACGTCCTAGGGTTACACGCCGGTCCTCGGCGGCAACCAGAATTCGAAAGAGCCTGCTACCATGAACGCCAAATTCCTCCGCATTGCGGTCGTGCTCGGCCTATTGTCCGCGATCGGCCCGTTTGCCATCGACATGTATCTTCCGGCCCTGCCTTCAATCGGTGAGGATCTGCATGCCGGCACTGCCGCGGTGCAGATGAGCCTGCTGATCTTCTTTCTTTCCATGGGCTTCGGCCAGATCGTCGTCGGACCGATCTCCGACATGGTCGGCCGTAAGCTGCCACTCTACGGCGGCCTGGCGCTGTTCATGGTCGGCGGCGTCGGCTCGGCGCTGGCTCCCTCGATCGAATGGCTGATTGCCTTCCGCTTCCTGCAAGGGCTCGGCGCCAGCGCCGGCATGGCCGTGCCGCGCGCGATCGTGCGCGATCTGCATACCGGCACCGAGGCCGCCAAGCTGATGTCGCTGCTGATGCTTGTGTTTTCGGTGTCGCCGATCCTGGCACCGCTGACCGGTAGCCAGATCATCGAGAATTTCGGCTGGCGCGCCGTGTTCTGGACGGTGACGGGCGCGGCCGTGCTCGCCACCATCCTGCTGGCGACCTCGCTCAAGGAGACACGGCCGGTCGAGGAGCGCGCCGGGTCGTCCTTCGGGACGGCACTTTCCGGCTACCGCTTCCTGATGGGCGACCGCAACTTCCTTGGCCTGACGGCCATCGCCGGCTTCGGCATTGCGAGCTTCTTCGTCTATCTGTCGAGCTCGTCCTTCATCCTGATCGACCATTATGGCCTGTCGCCTTCGGTCTACAGCGTGTTCTTCTCGATCAATGCGGTTGCCTTTATCGGCATGTCGCAGCTGACCGGGTTGCTGTCGGAGCGGTTCGGGCTGCAGCGCGTGGTGCGTGTCGCGGTGACCGGCTATGCGACGACGATGGTGGTGCTGTTCGCGGTGATGGCATCGGGTGTCGACCGGCTCGACGTGATGGCGGCGCTGCTGTTCATCGGCTACGGCTTTCTCGGCCTGGTCATCCCGACGACGTCGGTGCTGGCCATGGAAGAGCATGGCGAGATCGCGGGTACCGCGTCGGCGCTGATGGGCACGCTGCACTTCGCCATCGGCGCGGTCGCCATGGGCGTCGCCGGCGTGTTTTTCGACGGCACGCCGCTGCCGATGGTGGCGGGCATCACGCTCTGCGCGGCGATCTCCTTCACACTGGCCAAAATAACGCTCGGCCGCAGCCGGGACGTCGCGGAAGCGCCGGCGGAGTAAACTTCGCCTATCGAGACAAAAAGGCCGGGCGATGTTCCCGGCCTTTTCACGTTTGCGGTCCCGGTTCAAAGCAGCCTATGCCTATATGACGGGTTCAGAACATGCAGCTTCGATATCTCAAAACCTTCGTGGCGGTCGCCACCACCTTGAACATCACACGCGCCTCCGAGCGGGTTCATCTTGCCCAATCGAGCGTGACCGAACAGATCCAGGCACTGGAAAGCGATCTAGGCACGTCGCTGTTCGACAGATCACGGCGTGGCTTGAAGCTGACGGCGGCGGGACAACGCCTGCTGGACTACGCCAGCAATCTCCTCGACCTCGCGGACGAAGCCCGTTCCGCAGTCGCCGACGCGAGCGGCACGGTTGCCGGTCGCCTGACTGTCGGCGGCCTGGAGACGCTTTGCTCGACACGCTTGCCAGCTCTGCTGGCGGAATTCCGTCGGCGCCATCCCGATGTGGAACTGAACCTCAGGGCGGACGATAGCAGTGGGTTGCGTGCCGGCGTGACAAGCGGGGCGCTGGACGTATCTTTCCATTTCGGAGCCGTCCCGGCGGCGGCGCCGGAGCTGCGAAGCGAGCAAGTGGCATTAGAAGAGCTCGTCACCATAATGCCGGCAAATCACCGGTTGGCTGGATATTCTGCCATAACGCCCGACGATCTGGCCGACGAGGCCTTCCTCGTCACCCAGCCCGGTTGCGTCTATAGGCGGATGTTCGACGAAACGTTTGCCGCAACATTGCCTGACCGTCCAAAACTCGTCGGCGAGTTCGCCAGCATGGGCGCGATACGGAGCCTTGTTGAAGGCGGTCTTGGATGCGCGCTGGTCCCGCGTCTCGTGGCTTCCGCGGCTGACGCCAATATCGTCGTGCTGCCCTGGGTCGGAAGCAGCCCGGTGACGCCGGTCACCATGGTATGGCGCCACCGCCGCATTCAAGCGCCGGTGCTGCGGCTGTTCCTTGCAATGGTCCGCGAAATTTTGGCCATCGCTAGACCAGTCGCTGGCCACCATCGACATGAAGCACGGTTCCGGTGATGAAGCCGTTGTGCATGAGGGACGTGATGGCTTGGGCAATGTCGGCTGCCTGGCCGATCCGGCCGACGAGCAGACGCTTTGCCATGGCGTCCAGCGCGGCTGTCTTTCCGCTGCCGACGACGGCATCCCAAATCGGCGTGTCGACCCAGCCGGGCGAAACGACGTTGACGCGGATCGGCGCCAGTTCGACGGCAAGCGCGTAGGCGAGTGAGCCAAGTGCCCCATTAACGGCTGCCACCACCGAGCCTTTCGCCGCCGGACGATAGGCGGCGATGCCCGAGGTCAGCGTGATCGATCCCCTAGGCGTCAGACGAGGCGCGCCATGCTTGGCAAGAAGAAGCGGTCCGACGACTTTGGAATCCATCACTTTGCGCGCCACCGAGATATCCATCTCGGGAAGCAACACATAGACGCCGGTAACGTCGGCGGCGGTCGAGACGATGTGGTCGAGCGTGCCGACATCCTGGAACAGGCGCTGGACCTCGTCCTCGCTTGTGACGTCGGCTGCGATCGTCCTCAGCCTTTCCGGGTGAGGCAAGCGCTGCCGTGCGGCCGACAACCGGTCCTCGGAGCGGCCGACGATCGTAACCTCGGCGCCGGCGGCAAGCTGCTGTTCGGCAAGCGACAGCCCCATACCGGAACTGCCGCCAACGATCAGGATGCGTTCGTGTTTTGGTGTGGTTTCCTGGTTCATCTTATCTCTCCATGAGGCAGCTCGCCGGGCATGACCACACGCGGCGAGAAACTGAGGCCTTGTCCCGCAAAGGCGTGGAAGAAGGGAAACGGGAAGAAACGAATACTGCCATCGGAGGTTCCGATGATGGGAGGCCCTTGGGCTTTCGCCTCAGCCTGAGACGCCTCAGCCTGAGACGTTGACGATGCGCGATTTTCTGTGTAGCAGCGATCATCATGAAGATCGCAATGGTTCTTGCAGTGGTAGGAAAGCGCACGGGCAGGATGGTGTAACCATCCGGCGACAGCCACCCGTGCGCGACAAACAGGCTCCCGACGGGGCCTTTTTTTATGCCCGAAATTCTTCTTACGCCCGATTTCGGCGACGCCCCGTCAACCCATCCTCATCACGCTACGGGACAGAACCATGACAAGCGATAATTCCATTCAGCATACGAGCAACCGCATGACAGGAGCGGAGATCGTTCTCCGCGCACTCAAAGACAATGGTGTGGAGCATATTTTCGGCTATCCCGGCGCGGCCATATTGCCGATCTACGACGAGATATTCCAGCAGGACGACATCAAGCATATCCTCGTGCGCCACGAACAGGGCGCCGGCCATGCCGCGGAGGGTTATGCCCGGTCCACGGACAAGGTCGGCGTGATGCTGGTCACATCAGGCCCAGGCACGACGAATGCCGTGACGCCCCTGCAGGACGCGTTGATGGATTCAGTACCGATCGTCTGTCTGTCCGGACAAGTGCCGACAACATTGATCGGCTCCGATGCCTTTCAGGAATGTGACACGATTGGCATCACGCGATCCTGCACCAAGCACAACTCTTTGGTCAAAGACGTCAATGACCTGGCGTCAGCAATCCATAGGGCGTTCCACATCGCCCGGTCGGGGCGACCGGGGCCTGTTCTCGTCGACATGCCAAAGGACGTTCTGTTTGCGTCCGGCGTGTACACGCCGCCATCAGACGTTGTCGCGCTGAAGAACTATCGACCGAAGCTGCAGGGCGATATCGGCAAGATCGGCCAGGCGATAGCACTGATGGCCAATGCCAGCCGTCCCGTTATTTATGCCGGCGGCGGCATCGTCAATTCCGGCCCGGAAGCATCGAGATTGCTGCGGGAGTTGGTTCAACTGACCGACTTTCCGATCACCTCGACGCTTATGGGCCTTGGGGCTTACCCCGCCTCCGGCAAGAACTGGCTCAAAATGGTCGGTCTGCATGGTTCCTATGAGGCGAACATGGCGATGCACGATTGCGACGTCATGATCTGTGTCGGCGCGCGCTTCGATGACCGCGTGACCTCGCGTGTGGACGCTTTTTCGCCGAACTCCAGCAAGATCCATATCGATATAGATCCGTCCTCGATCAACAAGAACGTCCACGTCGATATCGGCATACAAGGCGATGTCGGCAATGTTCTGGATGACATGGTTCGTCTATGGCGCGCATTGTCTCAGAAACCGGATGGAGGCCGCCTCCAGGACTGGTGGAGAAGGATCGCCGGCTGGCGAGCACGCAATTCATTCTCATATGAGATGAACAAGGATGTGATCATGCCGCAATACGCGGTGGAGCGTCTCTACGCGCTGACGAAGGATCGCGACACATACATCACCACTGAAGTGGGCCAGCATCAGATGTGGGCGGCCCAATTCTACGGCTTGGAAAAGCCGAACCGCTGGATGAGTTCGGGCGGCCTCGGGACGATGGGCTACGGCCTGCCGGCGGCGCTGGGCGTGCAGATCGCACATCCGGACAGCCTCGTCATCGATATCGCCGGCGACGCATCGGTTCAGATGACCATGAAAGAGATGTCGACGGCAGTCCAGTACGACGCGCCGATCAAGGTCTTCATCCTGAACAACGGATATATGGGCATGGTTCGCCAGTGGCAGCAAATTCTCCACGGCAACCGCCTCGGGCATTCCTATTCCGAGGCTTTGCCCGATTTTGTCAAATTGGCCGAGGCGTTCGGAGCGGTCGGCCTGCGCTGCGACAAACCAGCCGACCTTGATGATGCGATCCAGGAAATGATCGATGTGGACCGGCCGGTGCTCCTTGACTGTCGTGTTGCCAAGCTCGCCAATTGTTTTCCGATGATCAGGACGGGCAGGGCGCACAATGAGATGCTTCTGTCATATGGGGCTACCGACGAGACCTTTGGCAGCGCGATCGAAACGATCAGCCAGGGACTGGTATGAACGCCGCGGCGCCAGGGCGTATCAGGGCGTAAAAAGCCGAAGCCCGCAGCCGCACATATCGGGCGAGCCTGCGGCTGCGCATATCAAAAAGGGGGAGAAATGGAGGTTTCTGTTGCCAGGTACCTCCGAACCCCGCCTAGAAGTGCGAACCACTAGGGCTTGAATTGAAGCTATCGCACCGCTTACGCGGCGAGACGTGCTTCCGCATAGTTGTCGTTGGCAACTATAAGTTTAGCCCGATAACGGTGGTACAATGCCGGGCAAAAGTACGATCTTTACACCTTCGTCGATCCTATTTCGCCCCCAGCAAAAACCGCTCCTGAGCAGCGGTTTTTGGTGGAGGCGCCGGGTACCGCCCCCGGGTCCGAACGGCTTATTTCATCGCCTGTTTATCGCCATAGTCGGTCGAGCCGACGAAGCGAATATAGGGACTGGCGGTGGAAAATGAAAGGCCGGAATGCCACTTTCGTCCGTGCCAAAGTGGATCATGAAGGGTTGACTTGCAGCCGGTCTCAACCGAAGCTTTGTGGCGGTGAGGAGACCTAGCGCATACTTGCGGCAGCGCGCCACAATCCTCATCGACCGGATCCCGTGGCGCCGACGAGGGGAAATTCGATGGCCGATTATCTCGCAGACGTAAAGAAGTATGATGCGGCGGCGGATGCCGACGCGGTCGCCAAGATCGTCAAGCATCTGGGCATCGCGCTCAGGAACCGCGATTCCTCGCTGGTGTCCTGCACCGACCCGGAGGAACTGAAGCGCGTCAGGAACAGCTGGGTCGCCGGCAAGCTCGGCGTCACCGACGGTGCCAAGGCGGATGCGGCTATCGAAAAGACCTGCAAAGCTATGGCGGCCGACAACAGCAAGAGCCGGGTGACATTCTATTACCTCGTCGCCAAGGATCTGGGCATGCTCGGCTCGCTCTGAGCAACCTCGCCGCCGGTGCTGGTGAGACTTCTGCTGGAATCGTCTCGCTTTGCTGTGTTCGGCCGACGGTCATTCGGCTATGATGGCTGACAACCCGAATCGGACCGGAGCCGATGCGCCAGTATCTCGACCTTCTGAAGCATGTGCTGGAAAACGGCGCTGATCGCGGCGACCGCACGGGCACCGGAACGCGCTCGGTATTCGGCTACCAGATGCGCTTCGACCTGGCCCGCGGCTTTCCGGTCACCACCACCAAGAAGCTGCACCTGAAGTCGATCATCCACGAACTTTTGTGGTTCCTGGCCGGCGACACCAACATCAAATATCTCAACGATCACGGCGTCTCGATCTGGGATGAGTGGGCCGACGAGAACGGCGATCTCGGCCCGGTCTATGGCAAACAATGGCGGTCGTGGCCGGACGGCCATGGCGGCGCTATCGACCAGATTGCGAATCTTCTGAAGGAGATACGCAAAAATCCTAATTCGCGGCGGCTGATCGTTTCGGCGTGGAACCCGGCCGAGGTGGAGGCCATGGCCTTGCCGCCCTGCCACTGCCTGTTCCAGTTCTATGTTTCGGAAGGCAAGCTTTCCTGCCAGCTCTACCAGCGTTCGGGCGATATCTTTCTCGGTGTGCCGTTCAACATCGCTTCCTATGCGTTGCTGACGCTGATGGTGGCGCAGGTGACCGGATTGAAACCCGGCGATTTCATCCACACGCTCGGCGACGCGCATCTTTACTCGAACCATTTCGAGCAGGCGCGCGAACAATTGCGGCGCACGCCCAAGGCGTTGCCGACGCTGTGGATCAATCCCGAGGTGAAGGATCTCTTTGCCTTCCGCTTCGAGGATTTCCGGCTCGAGAACTATTTCGCCGACGCGACGATCAAGGCACCGATCGCGGTCTAGCACCATAGCTGACCGTGCATATCGACATTGCCTACTGCGGCTACGCCCTCGGGCGTTGTCAGCATCCATCTTTATTGGCCGACGTCGACTTGACGCGCAATCCCTGGTCGCTGATTTTCATGTGAATATTTCCTTCGGCCTCGGTGCCGCTGTATCCAACGAAGATTATCGCAGGCCGGGAAAACCTCAGCTCAGAATGCCGTAGGCGGTAAAGAGCCTTTCCTTGTTATGTTCACATGGATATATCGATGGACGGCTTCGGGCGTTCCGAGACGAGGAGAGTTTCATGCTGGCGCGCAAAGGTTCGACGACGATTGCCATCGCGGGTCTCGCCGCCATCCTGATGGCCGCGGTGCCGGCGGCCCATGCCGATGACAAGGTGGTCGTGTTTGCCGCGGCGAGCCTGAAGGATGGGCTCGATGCCGTCAACAAGGCCTGCGAGGTCGATGTCGGCGAGGCGGCGACCATTTCCTACGCGGCGAGCTCGGCGCTGGCCAGGCAGATTGAAAGCGGCGCGCCAGCAGACCTGTTCATCTCGGCCGATCTCGACTGGATGAAATATCTTGCTGACAGGAAGCTGACCAAGCCCGAAACCGAAGTGAAACTGCTCGGTAACCAGATCGTTCTGGTTGCGCCACGGGATTCCAAGGTTGAAACCAGGATCGAAAAGGGTTTCGATCTTGCCAAGCTCGTCGGTGACGGCAAACTTGCCATGGGCGATGTCAAAGCTGTGCCGGCAGGCAAATACGGCAAGGCAGCCCTCGAATCGCTCGGTGCCTGGTCTTCGGTCGAAGGCAAGGTGGCGCAGGCCGAGAATGTCCGCGCCGCCCTAAAGCTGGTGTCGACCGGCGAGGCAGCACTCGGCATCGTCTACGCCACGGATGCGCATGCGGAGCCTGGCGTGAAGGTGGTCGGCACTTTCCCCGCGGGTACCCATCCGCCGATCATCTATCCAGTCGCCCAGCTTGCGGATTCGAAGAGCAGGGATACGCCGGCATTCCTGAAATGCCTGCAATCCGCCAAGGCTGGCGAACTCTTCAAGGCGCAAGGTTTTACAATCCTCGCGCCGAGCAACTGACGTACGGCACCGCACATGAACTGGCTGCTGGATCTCGCTCCCGACGAATGGAATGCGGTCCGGCTGTCGATCAAGGTGGCGACCGTGGCGATGATTGCCAGCCTGCCGCCGGGCATCCTGATCGCTCTTGTGCTTGCCCGCGGCCAGTTCTGGGGCAAGACGCTGCTCAATGGTCTGGTGCATCTGCCGCTGATCGTGCCGCCGGTGGTGACCGGCTATTTGCTGCTGTTGACTTTCGGCAAGCGTGGTCCGGCCGGCGCTTTCCTGGCCGAACATTTCGGGATCGTTTTTTCCTTCCGCTGGACTGGCGCCGCGCTCGCCTGCGGCGTGATGGGCTTTCCGCTGATGGTGCGGGCCATCCGGCTGTCGATCGAGGCCGTCGACCGCAAAATCGAGGCGGCCGCCGGCACGCTCGGCGCCAATCCGCTATGGGTATTCGGCACGATCACGCTGCCGCTGATCCTGCCCGGGCTGATCGCCGGTGCGATCCTCTCCTTCGCCAAGGCGATGGGCGAATTCGGCGCGACGATCACCTTTGTCTCCAACATTCCGAACGAGACGCAGACGCTACCGTCGGCGATCTACACTTTCACGCAGGTTCCCGGCGGCGACGCCGGCGCGCTCAGGCTGACGCTGATCTCGATCGTCATCTCGATGGCGGCACTTGTTGCCTCGGAAGTGCTGGCGCGGCGTGTCGGCCGGCGGATGGACATCGAATGACGGTTCAGGTCGACATCAGCCACCGGCTTGGCGATTTCACCGTCAATGCCCGCTTCGAAAGCGCCGGGCGGCTGACCGCGCTGTTCGGGCCTTCCGGCTCCGGAAAGACGACGCTGATCAATTTGATTGCCGGGCTGATCCGCCCCGACAAAGGTCGCATCGCGGCCGAGGGCCGCGTGCTGGTTGATAGCGATGCCGGTCTGTTCGTGCCGAAGCACAAACGGCGGATCGGCATGGTGTTCCAGGATGCGCGGCTGTTTCCGCATATGAGCGTGGCGAGCAATCTGCGCTATGGCCGCTGGTTCACGCCGGCTGCCGAGCGTTACGCCGATATCAATGGTGTGGTCGAACTGCTCGGGATCGGCCATTTGCTCGACCGGCGGCCGGCAAAACTCTCCGGTGGCGAGAAGCAGCGCGTGGCAATCGGCAGGGCGCTGCTTGCCAGTCCGAAATTGCTGCTGATGGACGAGCCGCTGGCGTCGCTCGACGAGGCGCGCAAGGCCGAGATCTTGCCTTATATCGAGCGGCTGCGCGACGAGACGAAAATTCCGATCGTCTATGTCAGCCACTCGATCGCCGAAGTGGCGCGGCTGGCGAGCGACGTCGTGGTGCTGATGCAAGGAAAGGTCGCCGCTTCCGGTCCGACCGGAGCGATCATGCAGCGGCTGGATCTGTTGCCGGCCGAAGAGCGCGGCGAGGGCGGTGCCGTGCTGGATACCGCGGTTCTGCGCCACGACGAAGCCTTCGGCATGACGGTGCTAGGCTCATTGGCGGGCGAGATCCGGGTGCCGCTTCTGGCAACGCCAGTCGGTGCGCCGGTGCGCGTCCGCATCCGTGCCCGCGACGTGATGGTCGCCACCGAGCAGCCGGTTGGCCTCAGCGCGCTCAACATATTGCCGGGCATGATCGTGGCGATAAAGCCGGGCGAAGGGCCTACGGTCGAGATCGGCATCGACTGCAATGGCGCAACCGTGCTTGCCCGCATCACCGAACAGTCGCGGCAGACACTGGGGCTTCGGCTTGGTCGACAGGTGTTCGCCGTGGTCAAGACGGTGAGCTTCGACCGGGCGAATACCGGCGCCGGCCTGCCCGCCGAGGCGGATGAGTGAACGGCCGATGATTCGCTATATCGTTTTGGAATAGCGGTATCGCTGCAGAACCTGTAGAATAGCGTGACCGCGGAGGAGCAAATGCCGTCGCTGAGTTTGCGGATAAATCTCGATCCAGATGGCCGCATCGGACCGGGCAAGATCGAGCTTCTGGAACAGATCGCCGCCTTCGGCTCGATTTCGGCCGCGGCACGCGGCATGGAGATGTCCTACAAGCACGCCTGGGATCTGGTCGAAGACATGAACCGCGTGTTCGGCAAGCCGCTGGTTGCGGCACAGACGGGCGGCAAAAAAGGCGGTGGCGCCCAGTTGACGTCGGTCGGGCTTGCTGTGGTCAGCCGCTTCCGCGCGATCGAGCGGGCTGCGTCTTCAGCAGCGGCGGCGCATATGGAGGCGCTGCAAGCCGAGATCGACGCAGCGTGACGCCGGCGGAATTCTGCCGCGTGTGATCCCTGTTACTTCTTAGGCTCGCCCGGCTTGCGCAGCAGATAGGTGTCCATGATCCAGCCTTTTTTCCGGCGGGCCTGCTCACGGGTGCTCACGATCTTGTCGCCGACGTCGCCAATCCGGCCCGAGATGACGATCTCGTCGGGCGTCCCGAGATAGGCGCCCCAGTGAACGGTGACGTCGTTGTCGTCCAGCGTGTTGAAGGCGCATTTGCCGTCCAGCATGACGATGGTGCTGCCGGCGTTTTCGGGCAGACCTTCCTCGGCGAGCCGGCGGCCGGTGGTGATCAAAATGGCGTCGCCGATCCGGTTCAATGCCATTTTGTGGCTGGCTGCGAGTGCCTGGATGGCGGTGATGCCAGGGACGACCTCCAGCTCGAACGCTACATTGCCTCTGAGGCGCACGCGCTCAAGGATGCGCAGCGCACTGTCGTAGAGCGACGGATCGCCCCAGATCAGGAAGGCGCCGCAGCCATCTTCAGGGAGTTCGTCGCGGATCAGGCCTTCGTAGATCGCGGCGATCGCCTCGTGCCAGTCGTCGACGGTCGAGCGGTAGGAAGGCGCCGGCTCGGCGCGCACCGGCACGTCGAATTCGACACGGCGTGAGTTCGGATTAATGACGAAGCGGTCGCAGATCTGGCGGCGCAATTCGGCGAGATCGTTCTTCTTGGCGCCCTTGTCAGGAATGAACAGCACGTCGGCCCGATTGAGACCGTTAATGGCCTGGACCGTCATGTGTTCCGGATTGCCGGCGCCGATGCCGATGACGAGAAGCTTGCGCATGGGCGAACTCCTGCCCGATCGGGACCGGCGTGTCTAGACCGACACGACATGCCGGCAGGCGCCGGCGCATTTGCCGAAAGGCTTTGAAACGCCACATTGAACAGCTAGAGTCATGTTGGCATTCTCGCCGGGGGAGTTTCCATGTTCCGTTACGTCCTGACCGCAGCCTTGGCGCTCTCGGCTACGCCTGCGCTCGCCAATGATTCGGTCGCCGAACTCGGCACCGGTGGGCTGATTCTTTCGCGCAGCGATGCGGTGGCGATGGAAAGCGAGGATCTCTACATCTCGCCGGAAAAAGTGATGGTCGATTACGTCTTCCGCAACAATACCGACAAGGATGTCGATGCGATCGTCGCCTTTCCGATGCCCGACATCGAAGGCGACCCCGAAGAAATACCAGCGATTCCGGAGGCGCAGAGCGACAATTTCCTCGGCTTCGAAGTGACGATCGACGGGGAGCCGGCAAAGCCGCAGCTCGAGCAGAAGGTGTTCGCGCTCGGCATCGACATCGGCGCTGACCTGAAGGCGCAGGGCGTGCCGTTCTATCCGTTCGGCGATGCGGCCAAGGCAGCGCTGGCAAAGCTGCCGCAAGCGGTCGCCGACGACTGGGTCAACCGCGGCATCATCATCGAGGACACTGCTGACGACGGTTCGGGCATGAAGACCGTCTATACGCCGTTCTGGCAATTGCGCTCGACCTATTGGTGGCGCTCGACGTTTCCGGCCAACAAGGCGGTCCATGTCTCGCATCGCTACAAGCCGAGCGTCGGCGGCACCTCCTCGGTCAGCTTCTTCTATGACGGCCAGTTCCAGGGTCAGTATGCCGCCTACAAGACACGCTACTGCATGGACGATGCCTTCGAGAATGCCGTGCGCAAGGCAGCCAAGGACGATCCCGACGGCTACCCCAAATATTTCGAGAACCGCATCGCCTATATCCTGACCACGGGCGGCAACTGGGCGTCGGGAAACATCGGCAGTTTCAAGCTGACCGTCGACAAGGGCGATGCGAAGAACCTGGTCTCGTTTTGCGGCGAAAACGTCAGGAAGATCGGACCGACGACGTTCGAGATGAAGGCGCAGAACTTCTACCCCGAGCATGACATCGACATATTGCTGCTGGAGCCGTCGGATGGCGGAAACGGCGGCTGATGGACCTCGCGCTTTATGTCGCCATCGCCGAGAACGGCGTGATCGGGCGCGAGGGTGGGTTGCCGTGGCGGCTGTCCACCGATCTCAAGCGGTTCAAAGCCGATACGATGGGCAAGCCCATCATCATGGGCCGCAAGACCTATGAAGGCATCGGCCGCCCATTGCCGGGCAGGCTCAACATCGTGGTGACACGAGACAAGGCATGGCGCGCCGAGGGCGTCGAAGTCGCGCACTCGATCGAGGACGCAATCGCGCTGGCGACGGTGCGCGGGCGCTGCATGGCCGGCGCCGACGAGATCTGCGTCATCGGCGGCGGCGAAATCTACGCTCAGGCGCTGCCGTTGGCCGATCGGCTGCACGTGACCCATGTTCTGGCCGCGGTCGACGGCGATGCCCATTTCCCGCCGATCGATCCGGCGCTGTGGCGGATCGTCCGCTCGCAGGAGGTGGAGGCTGGCGAAAAGGACAGCCATGCGACACGCTATTCGGTTTACGAGCGGCGCCGCGACGTGCATTGAAGGCGACAAAGGGGTCGCGACAGGTCTAGATGGACCCAAAGGCGGACAGTGGCGGCAGCCGATCGCGTTGAAAGCGTGCCGTCGCATCCCTATAGAAGAATAATATTGGATTTTGCGCCGGTGAGCCGGCGCTTGAGGGAATTCCAAGCGAAAGGACATTCATGCCCTGGAACGACAAGAGCGGCGGCGGCGGCCCGTGGGGCGGCGGCAACAATCAGGGGCCTTGGGGTCAGGGACCAAAAGGACCCAGCGGCCCGCAGGGCTCGCCTCCCGATCTCGAGGATATCATCCGGCGCGGGCAGGACCGGTTGCGGCGCGCGCTGCCGGGCGGCGGTGGCGCGAGCCCTGCCGTGTTCGGGCTGATTGCCGCGGCGCTGGTGGTGCTATGGGCGTTCAAGGCAGTGTACACCGTCCAGCCAGATGAAGTTGCGGTGGAGCTCAGGTTCGGCAAGCCGAAGGCGGAACTGTCGCAGCCGGGCCTGCATTTCCATTGGTGGCCCATCGAAACGGTCGAGACCGCTAACATCGCCGAGCAGCTTGTCAGCATCGGCGGCGGCAGCACCAGCGGCGATGGCCTGATGCTTTCCGGCGACCAGAACATCGTCAACGTGCAATTCTCGGTGGCCTATCAGGTTTCCGACCCGAAGGCCTATCTGTTCGACGTGTCCGACCCGGGCGGCATGCTGCAGCAGGTCGCCGAAAGCGCGATGCGCGAAGCGGTCGGCCGGCGCCCGGCGCAGGACATTTTCCGCGACGACCGGCAAGGCATTGCGGCGTCGGTGCGTGAGATCATCCAGACGACGCTGGACGGCTACAAGGCCGGCCTCAACGTCAACGCAATTTCCATCGAGGACGCCGCGCCGCCGCGCGAGGTGGCAGACGCGTTCGACGAGGTGCAGCGGGCCGAACAGGACGAGGACAAGTTCGTCGAGCAGGCCAATCAGTATTCCAATCAGAAGCTCGGCCAGGCGCGCGGTGCGGCCGCACAGATCCGCGAAGACGCGGCCGCCTACAAGAACCGGGTCGTGCAGGAGGCCGAAGGCGAGGCGCAGCGCTTCATCTCGGTCTATGACGAATATGCAAAGGCGCCGGAAGTGACGCGCAAGCGGCTCTACCTGGAGACGATGGAGAGGGTGCTGAAGGATTCGAGCAAGGTCATCGTCGAGCAAGGCAACGGGCAAGGGGTGGTTCCCTACCTGCCGCTGCCGGCATTGCAGCAGAAGGCGCCGGCACCGGCCACCGGAGGAAACCAGTGATGGCCAACCGTCTTCCCGTCATTGCGGTCATCGCCGCGGTCATCCTGTTCCTGCTCTATTCGTCGGTCTTCGTCGTCAATGCGCGCCAGCAGGCGCTGGTGCTCAGGTTCGGCGAAATCGTCGACGTCAAGAACCAGCCGGGCATCTATTTCAAGGCGCCATTCTCCTTCTTCGATGCCGACACCGTCCAGCTGATCGAAAACAGGGTCCTGCGCTTCGACCTCGACAACATCCGTGTCCAGGTTTCGGGCGGCAAATTCTATGAGGTCGATGCCTTTATCGCCTATCGTATCTCGGACCCGCGTGTGTTCCGCGCCGCGGTTTCCGGCCAGATCGAACTGGCCGAGGCCCGGCTGAGGACGCGTCTCGACGCTGCCTTGCGCCGCGTCTACGGCCTGCGCGACTTCGAGGCGGCACTCTCGGAAGAGCGCGCCGTGATGATGCGCGAGGTGCGCGATCAGCTGAGGCCTGATGCCACCTCGCTTGGCCTGCAGATCGAGGATGTCCGCATCCGCCGCACCGATCTCACGGCCGAAGTCTCGCAGCAGACCTTCGACCGCATGAAGGCCGAACGTCTCGCCGAAGCCGAGCGGCTGAGGGCGCGCGGCAACGAGGCAGCGCAGCGGATCAGGGCTCGCGCCGACCGCGAAGTGGTCGAAATCGTCGCCGAAGCGCAGAAAGAGTCTGAAATCCTGCGCGGTGAAGGTGAAGCCCAGCGCAGCGCGACGTTTGCCGGGGCCTATCAGCGCGATCCGGCCTTCTTCGATTTCTACCGGTCGATGAATGCCTATGGCACGGCGCTGAACAGCGCAGGAACGACGATGGTGCTGTCGCCGAATTCCGAGTTCTTCCGCTTCTTCCGCGACCCGGACAGCAAGGAAACGCCTGCGGCACCGGCGGCACCAGCGCCAGCACCTGCCGCTCCCGCGCCACCGGCGGCTCAGCCAAGCACCGGCCAGTAGGGCCGGTGCAGGGATAGCCGGCGTAACAGAGGATTTATTCTCTGGCGGTAGCCATAGCCGCAAACGTGCCTTATTTCTTGCCAACATGACGCGACGCGGCGTTTTTTGCCGAAGCGCTTTTTTCAGAACACCCGGAGGCCTTTCGATGACATCCACCACCCTTCTGCGTGCAGCGAGGCGGACGTTCATCGCCGGGGCCGCTGCGCTTCTGGTCGGCGCCATTGCCGTTCCGTCGTTCGTGGCGCCGACGATGGCAGCCGACGGGCCGCCCTCGGTTGCCGATCTCGCCGCCGGCCTGCTTGGCGCCGTGGTCAACATCTCGACGTCGCAGACTGTTAAAGGCACTGAAGGGCCGGGCGCAGTGCCGATGCCGCAGCTGCCGGAGGGCTCGCCCTTCCAGGACTTCTTCGACGATTTCTTCAAGAACCGTGGCGGCGACAAGGGCGGCGGCGGGCAAAAGGTGCAGTCGCTGGGCTCCGGCTTCGTGGTCGACGCCGAGCAGGGCATCGTGGTGACCAACAACCACGTCATTGCCGATGCCGACGACATCGAGGTGAATTTCTCCGATGGGGTGACGCTCAAGGCGACGCTGGTCGGCACCGACACCAAGACCGATGTCGCGGTGCTGAAGGTCGATCCGAAAGGGCACAAGCTGACGGCGGTGAAGTTCGGCGATTCCAACACGATGCGTGTCGGCGACTGGGTGATGGCGATCGGCAATCCGTTCGGTCTCGGCGGCACGGTGACGGTCGGCATCGTCTCGGCACGCAATCGCGACATCAATTCCGGCCCGTATGACGACTTCATCCAGACCGATGCCGCGATCAACCGCGGCAATTCCGGCGGACCGCTGTTCAACAGCAGCGGCGAGGTCATCGGCATCAACACGGCAATCATCTCGCCATCGGGCGGCTCGATCGGCATCGGCTTCTCGATCCCGTCGCAGCTTGCCTCGGGCGTCGTCGACCAGCTTCGCCAGTTCGGCGAGACGCGGCGCGGCTGGCTCGGCGTGCGCATCCAGCCGGTGACCGACGACATTGCCGAAAGCCTGGGCATGGTGACCGCCAAGGGCGCGCTGGTCGCCGGCGTCATCAAGGGCGGGCCGGTCGACAACGGCACAATCCAGGCCGGCGACGTCATCATCAAATTCGACGGCAAGGACATCCATGAAATGCGCGACCTGCCGCGCGTCGTGGCGGAGAGCCCGGTCGGCAAGGCGGTCGACGTGATCATCGTGCGCAAAGGGGTCGAGCAGACCGTCAAGGTGACGCTCGGCCGGCTCGAGGACGGCGAAAAGCTTGCCAGCGGCGGTGAAAACGGCAACGCCGACCGGGACGATGCCGACAAGGCGCCTGCGGTTTCGACGGCTGCCGTGCTCGGCATGACGATCGGCGAGCTCAATGAGGAGACGCGCACGAAATTCGGCATCGCCGCCGACGTCTCCGGCGTCGTCGTGACCGACGTCTCCAAGGATTCGGCGGCTGCCGAACGCGGCATCCAGCCGGGCGAGGTGATCACCGAGATCGCGCAGGAATCGGTCGCAACGCCCAAGGACGTCATGGACCGGATCGGCGCGCTGAAGGAGCAGGGGCGCAAGAACGCGCTGTTGATGCTGGCGTCGAAGACCGGCGAGCTGAGGTTTGTGACAATCCGGATGGATTGAGTCCGGAAGAGCCTGCAATGCTCTGATCTTGAAACGAAAAAGGGCGGCTAGCGGGCCGCTCTTTTTCTTGCCTGCCAGTCTGTGCGTGACAGCCTGTAGAAGACATGTCGCCTGAGTGCGGTGTGGCTGTCCGGAACGCCGGGATGGTCGAAATCGGAGGCGGGGTCGGCGATCATGCCCAGGCGCTCCATAACGGCAGTGGACCGGCTGTTATCCTTGACTGCGAAGGACACGATTTCGTCGAGGCCAAGTCTTTCAAAGCCATAGGTGAGCCAGGCTTCGGCTGCTTCGGTGACATAGAAGCGGCCGAAGAATTCGGGTGCCAGCCGCCAGCCGATCTCGATCGTGCCGGGCGGCAGGAATGGCAAATGATCAGTTCGGGTTATGCCGACGAAGCCGATGCATTCGCCTGTGGCTGCGATCTCAGCGGCCGCGAAGCCGAAGCCGTCGCGATCGATAGCCGCGCGCAACTCCTCCATCTTGGTGTCCGACTGGGCACGGTCGCGGCGAAACGGAAAGAATTCCATGACCAACTCGTCGGAATTGATGCGATGGAAGAGCTCGCGGTCACGATCTTCCCAGTTGCGCAGGATCAGGCGCTCGGTGCGGATCGGCATCATTCGACAAATTCCTCCCGGCGATAACCCTGCAGATAAAGCAAGGCGGTGAGGTCGCCGTGGTCGATGCGGATCTTTGCCTCGGCTGCGACGGCCGGCTTGGCATGCAAGGCGACGCCGATGCCGGCAAGACGGATCATGTCGAGATCGTTGGCGCCGTCGCCGACGGCAATGGCATCGGCAGGCGTCAGGCCGAGGCCGGCGGAAATCTCGATAAGGGCTTCGGCCTTGGCGGCGCGGCCGAGGATCGGTTCGGCGACCAGGCCGGTGAAGCGGCGATCCTGCTCGATCAGGCGGTTGGCGCGATTTTCGTGAAAGCCGAGCAATGCTGCGATGCGGGTGGTGAAGATGTCGAAACCACCGGAGATCAGCGCCGTCCAGGCGCCATTGGCCGCCATTGTCTGGACGAGCGTGCGGCCGCCGGAGGCTAGCGTCAGGCGATTGTCGATGATGCGGTCGATGATTGCGGCATCGAGACCCTTGAGCAGCGCCACGCGCTCGCGCAAGGCCGGCTCGAATGCGATCTCGCCGTTCATCGATCGCGCCGTGATGGCGGCGACGCGATCCTTGACGCCGATCTCGTCGGCAAGCTCGTCGATGCATTCCTGGTCGATCATCGTCGAATCCATGTCGGCGATCAGGATCTTCTTGCGCCTGTTCTCGGCCGGCTGGACGGCCACGTCGATCGGTTCGGAAGCCAGCGCGGCACGCAGGCGCGCCGTTATTTCGGAAGCGTCGGCGGTCTCCGGCAAGTCGAGCTCGCAGGCGATGCCTTCGGCCAGCCAGCGAACAGCGCTTGCGCCGACCGACCGCGAGGCCATATTCGCTAGCGTCGACGTCAACGCGCGGCCGGCGGGATGGGATAGAAGCGTGGCGATCAGCAGCATCGAAAATTCCAGCGGACAGGCGGGCGAAGGCCGCCTGAAGAACGCGATCCTGATAGCCGGGCCGACCGCCAGCGGCAAGTCGGCGCTCGCACTCGACCTCGCCGAGCGCAATGGCGGTGTCATCGTCAACACCGATTCCATGCAAGGCTATTCGGTGCTCGACGTGCTGACGGCGCGGCCTGGTCCTGCCGAACTCGCCCGCGTTCCCCACTTTCTTTATGGACACGTCGATCCGTCCACCGCCTATTCAACCGGCGCCTGGTTGCGTGATGTCATAAAGCTGATCGACGACGGCACGCTTTCGGAGCGGCCAGTGATTTTCGTCGGCGGAACCGGGCTTTATTTCCGGGCGCTCACGGAAGGTATCTCGGAGATGCCCGACATTCCGAAGTCGATCCGCGATCGCTGGCGCTACGAGCTCCAGGAACAGGGCGCAGTGAGATTGCACCGCATCCTGTTGCGCGAGGATTCTGCGGCCGGCATGATGCTGAAGCCGACGGATGGCCAGCGCATCGTGCGGGCGCTGGAGGTGCTCGACGCGTCGGGCCGTTCCATCCTGGACTGGCAGGCCGCGCGTGGCCGGCCGTTGATCGACGGGAGCAGCGCGCGCTTTTTCGTCATCGAGCCGGAGCGAGCGGCTCTGGTGGAGCGGATCGATGCCCGCTTCGACCGCATGCTGGATGAGGGGGCACTGGACGAGGTGAAACAGCTTTCAGCGCTCGGCCTCGATCCCGACCTGCCGGCGATGAAAGCAATCGGTGTTCGCGAGCTTCAGGCCGCGCTGGCCGGCGCCTTCAGTTTTCCCGAGGCCATCGAGCGCGCGAAAATCGCGACGCGGCAATATGCCAAACGGCAGGCGACCTGGTTCAGGCACCAATTGGGCCCGGAATGGCAGAGATTGCGTCCTGATGGGGGGATCGACTCGATGCTCTCACTCCCTCCTTCGAGCGCAACCTGAAAAGTCGACACCGAGGGGACATTTCGCGTTGAAGTTGTCCAGGTTAACTGTCCGTAAGTTCCCGCATGCCATAAGATCGCTACGAACTTTCCAACGGGGAGCAGATGCGTTTCCACAAGGCGGAATCAGCCTTTTTCGTCTTTATTTTTGTGATCCTGGCCGCCGGCCTGGTGACGCTTTACGCCTATGGGCTCCTGCAAACCCTGGCCGCCGACATTAGCAATACGCCTTCAAAACTCGATGAAATCGTCTATCTCAACAAGCTGCTGTTTGCGACGGGCGTGCTGTTGGCGACTGCGCTGTTCTTCGGCATTTTCTTCATCTACCCGCTGATCCGAAAGCAGGCGACGGAAGAAGGCAAGCTGCGCGCCATGACCGTTTCGCTCAGCGCGCGTTCGGAGACGCTGGAGCATGCGGCGCTCACCGACAGCCTCACCGGCATGCAGAACCGGCGTTATTTCGACGATGCGCTGAAGGAATATCTCGAAGAGTTCCGCCGCATCGAGAAACCAGTAGGGCTGATGATCCTCGACCTCGACCATTTCAAGCAGGTCAACGACAGCCACGGCCACGATGTCGGCGACGAGGTGTTGCGGGCGGTCGCCAACTGTCTCAAGGACATGACACGCTATCACGACGTGGTGGCGCGCCTGGGCGGCGAGGAGTTCGCGGTGGTCACGCCCAATATGGACGCCGAGCTGCTATCCAAATTCGCCGAGCGCATCCGCAAGGCGATCGCCAACATGTCGGTGCTGACGGGCAATGTCCGACTGAAAATCACCACCAGCGTCGGGCTTGCCGTCTGGGATCGCAAGGAAACCGCCGAGGAGTTCTATCGCCGCGCCGATCGCCAGCTCTATGAGGCGAAGAGGCAAGGGCGCAACCGCGTCTGTGCCTGAATTCCGTCATTGAATTCGTGATTCCGGCCGTCTGGTATCGTTTTCTTCGTTTCCGGTGCACGCAGACCGACATCACCCCGTCAAGCTGAGATGCTGCCTTTGCGGGGCTTGCCGGAAATAGAGGTGTTGCCGTGACTAAATCCGATCTCTCCGGTCTTTACCGAGGCTATATTGCATGCCTGAACAAGCAGGATTGGCCAAATCTGGGGAGGTTTGTTCATGATGAAGTGACCCACAACGGTCGCAAGCTCGGATTGTCCGGCTATCTCGAGATGTTGGTGAGAGACTTCGACGAAATTCCGGACCTTTATTTCAACATTCAGCTATTGGTTGCCGATCCGCCTTATGTAGCGAGCCGGCTAAGCTTCGACTGCGCGCCAAGGGGAACGTTCCTTGGGCTCGATGTAAGCGGGAAGAGAATTTCGTTTGCCGAGAACGTATTTTATGAGCTTCAGAGAGGGAAAATTCGCCAGGTGTGGTCAGTTATAGACAAGACAGCCATCGAAACTCAGCTTTGATATCTGCGAGCGCTGCCTAAAAGTCGCTCGGCTCAATCATTCTGGGGGACGCAGGCCGAAGGTCGCCGGCTTGAGGCCGTAGCGCAAGTCGAAATCGTCGTTTCGCTGGGTGCGTACGGCCGACCGCTTGCGATAGTCCGAATCGCCGGCCTGCCGGCCCGGATCGACGACTTCCGCGAAAGGCATTGCCTGTTGTGATTTCGGCACGTTGCGCAGCCGTTCGACGATCGCCACGAGGTCGACCTCGTCGCCGGTTTCGGACGGCAAGGCATTCTCGCGTTTGGCGGTGCCGGGGATCAAATCCTCGGAGAGCTTTTCGAACTTCATCCGCATCGTCGTCGCCACGCCTTCCCCGAAGGCGATAGCCTCGCGCTGGCCCATGGAAGACAGGAACGCGAGCGTCGAAGCCGAGGAATCGGCGATCGCCGAGCGGATGATCGCCTGGTCCTGCTCGTTGGCGAGCCGCATGGCAAAGAACGTCGAGCACTGCGACAGGATGGTCGGGTCGAGTTCGCCCGGGCGCTGGGTGACGACGCCGAGATAACAGCCATATTTGCGGCCTTCCTTGGCGATGCGCGACAGCGCGTGCCGCGTCGGCGCGAAACCGAGGCGCGGATCGGCCGGCATATAGCGATGCGCTTCCTCGCACAGGAAGAGCAGCCGCAGGCGGCCTTCGCTCCACAACGCCAGGTCGAAGGCCAGCCGCGCCAGGACCGAGCAAACGGAATTGACCACCTCGGACGGCATGCCGGCCATTTCGAAGCAGGTCACCGGGCGGCCGTGATGCGGCACGCGGAAGATGTTGCCGATCGTCTCGTGGATGGTGTCCTCGATCAGGCGCGAGTTGAACATGAAACGGTAGCGCGGATCGGATGCCGCCGATTCGATACGTGTCTTCAGTGACCTGAGGGTCGGGCGATCGTTCTTGCTTTCCAGCAGCCCCATGCGCTCGTCGACCAGCTTGATGAGGTCGGCAATGCGATAGGGCACCGGCGCGTCTGCGGTCAGCGCATCGGTGCTGCGCCGTAGATAGTTGCCGGAGTTCGGATTGCGGTAGAGGTTCTTGGCCGCGGGGATGAGATCGCGCAAGGCGTCGACCTCTTCCGGGACCGTCTCGCGGCCGCGAAACAGCACCTCGGCAAATTCCTCTAGCTTGAACATCCAGAAGGGCAGGTCGAGCGTCGTCGAATCGACCCTGACGCAATATTCGGGCAACGACGCGGCGAACTCGTTGTGTGGATCGAGGATGAGCACGCGCAGGTCGGGCCGGGCGGCGATCGACTTGCGCAAGAGCAGCGACACGGCGGTCGATTTGCCGACCCCGGTGGTGCCGACAATGGCGAAATGCCGCGCCAGCGTATCGTCGATGGCGATATTGGCGTCGATCGCCTCGTCCTGCGACAGCGTGCCGATGGTGATCGAATGACGACCTGCGAGATCGTAGACGGCCTGCAGGTCGCGGCTGCGGATACGATGGGCAATGGCGCCGATATGCGGGTAGGTTGTGATGCCACGGTCGAAGATCGGCTTCGCGCCGGGTTCGGCCCCGTCGCGCACCTCGCCGATCAATTCGATGCTGACCTCGATCGGATTCTGGCCCTCGCTGCTCCACGCACGATCCGACTTGCCGATTTCATAGACCAGGCCGACGGTTCGTGATGTACCGAGATTGATCGAGATCATCTTGCCGACGCTCCACAGGCCGGTGACCGTGCCTTCGATATCGTCGGCATAGGCGCTGATGGTGGCGCGCGCGCCGTCGCATTGCACGACATTGCCCAGAATGCGCTTGTCGTTCTGCTCCGCCCTGCGGCGCTCCAGCAAAGTCGGTTCCCCAATGGAGGCTTCGCGTTCAACGAGCATGGATACGCCGGTCCCCTTTTCCCAAGCGATGAGCCTAGGCGAACGGGGTTAAGGTGGGATGAGGCCGGATGGTTTAGCGGACATTAAGGTGTTTGCGAAAACTGGATGAAACGGCCGTTGCTCTGTAGAAGAATTTCGATATATTGGATTAATGGATGATATAGCGAACGACATCTCCTCGACCATCGGCAGAAGAATACATACCGAAAGAGTGGCTCGAGGCTGGTCCCTGGCAGAGCTGGCGGAGCGGTCCAATGTTTCGAAAGCCATGCTGAGCACGGTAGAACGCGGCATGACCAGCCCGACGGCGGCACTCCTTGTGCGTATTGCGGCCGCCTTCGGCATGACGCTGTCCACATTGATCGCAAGGGCGGAATTGCAGGGCGGTGGCCTGCTTCGCGAACGTGACCAGCCGCTCTGGCGCGATCCGGCTACGGGTTATGTGCGGCGGCATCTTTCGCCGGTCTCCGACATACCCCTCGAACTGATCCGGATCCAGTTGCCGGCCGGCGCCAAGGTAAGTTTCCCGGCGGCGTCTTATGCCTTCATCAGGCAACAGATATGGCTGATCTCCGGGCGGCTGGAATTCACCGAGGGGGACATCGTTCACCGGCTCGAACCGGGCGACTGCCTGGCGCTCGGCGCGCCATCCGATTGCGTCTTTCACGCTCCGGGGCCGGACGCCGCCGACTATCTGGTTGCGTTGGCCAGGAGCTGAGGTGAAGGCGCGCCGTCCAAAACGCTGCGACAATGGCGGTCCGCCGCTCGACGACTATGACGGTCCGCCCTGGGGCAAGGGCGACCCCTATGTCTTTCTTGCCTGGCGGACCGCCCATGCCCAGGCATGGAAAGTGCCGAGCCGCGAGATCATGCTGATGCGGCTGCACAAGGCCGAGCGGCTGGGCCTGACCTATGAGGAATACACGCTCGAACCGCTGGAACGCGGGCGACATCTGCAAGAGGAAGACGCCGATCGCATCGCGGAAATCCGGCGGGCCAGGAAGCGCAAGCGGACCAGTCGTTTCGACTGACGGACGGCGACAGGGGAACGACATGAGTTCGATCGAAATCAGGCCACTCAGCAATGCTGACGGAACGCAAAAAATGCTGACGGAACTGCTGATCGGGACAGTCGCTGCCGGCGGCTCGGTCAGCTTCATGCATCCGTTGGTGCCGGAGATGGCCGCGGCCTTCTGGAACAAGTCGCTTCAGGCGGCCGCCAGAGGCGAAAGGGCGGTGCTTGGGGCCTGGAACGGCGAGGCTCTGGTCGGCACCATCACCTTGCTGCTCGACTGCCCTCCCAACCAGCCGCACCGGGCCGAGATCGCCAAGCTGATGATCCGCCTCGATTACCGCGGCAAGGGCATCGCAACCCGCCTGATGGAGGCGGCGGAAGCCGTTGCTGTGGAGAAAGGCCGCACGCTGTTGGTCCTCGACACGGCAAAAGAGGAGGGGGCTTCCGGGCTCTATGAAAAGCTCGGCTTCACGCTGGCCGGCGAAATACCGGATTATGCGCTGAAGCCGCATGGCGGGCTCACAGGCACCCTCATCTACTGGAAACGCGTCGGCCGGACACGCTGATGGCGACAACGATGCACCTTTGCAACACCCGTCAGACCATCGCGGGCGTGGAAAGAATAGCTCTTGCGTCAAATTGGCGGCGAGCTTAGAGAAGCCGCCCATTCTGATCCGTCGTCCTGAAAGGAGACCTGTCAATGACCCGGCGATCCAGATCGACACATTTCGTGCCGACGCTGGAATTGCGTGCGGCTGACAGGGTTCCAATCAGGAAGAACGGCCATGGCAAAGTCCATGATCCAGCGCAGGCAGGATGCCGAGCGCGAACGCATTGAAGCATATGCCGTAACGCTGCGGCGGGTTTTTCCCGTCCCGCGTCCCGCTCCGGATTTCGAGCGGGCGCTCGACGAGGCACGTCGGGGCTTTGCCGGCATGGCGATCCGCGACGGCGCGCTGTGGCGTCCAAAGCTGAAGACGCGCGACCCCGAGCGGCTGCGGCTGGCCGCGGCGCGCCATCTCTATGCGCGCTACCCGGTTACAGCCGCGCTCGAGGGGATCTGGCTGGACAGCTCGGGGTTGAATGTCGGCGAGATTGCGCTTCGCAAGGCTTGGTATATCGCAGTGGCGCGTGGTGACTCGCTTTACAAGGCGGGCGCCTGTGCGTGGCTGTCTCGCAAGGAGGTGCATTGCTTCTTGAACTTGCCCGGCGATTTCACGTTCGACGAGGCATTTTGGGTGGTGATCGCCCGGTCCTACACGGATGATTCCGGGTTGGCGGCCCGACTTGCCAAGTCGAAAATCGCGCGCACGCCACGTAACGATCTGGCCTTCTGGCGCGAGGTGACACGGTTCTTCTGCGGGCAACCCGCGTCGAAGGAGGAGATCGACGATCTATGCGACTATATCGGCGCCGTGCACCAGCGCGATGCGGCGTACAGCCTGAAGGGTCGCACGCTCACCTCGCTGCGTCGGCAGATGCTGGAATGGCATCGAGACATTGCCGCGATCGAACGCATCGAGGCAATGCGCCGCCGCGCTGCCGGGCGGGCCACGCGTACTGCCGGGACGCAGTCGCAGGGTCGCGCCTGGGACGGCTCGCGCCTCGACGACTGGGACTGGCAGCCGTCGACCAAAGAGGCAAGGGCGCATGGCGAGCGTTTCTTCATCCGTCAGTTGAAGACAGCCGAGGATCTGGTCGCCGAGAGCCGGGCGATGCATCATTGCGTCTCGATATACGCGGCCAAATGCATCGCCGGCAATGCCTCGATCTGGGTGCTGCGGCGCTCGGCGCTCGGCAAGATCGAGCGGTTGCTGACGATCGAACTCGACCCGCAAAACCGTGCGGTGCAGGTGCGCGGTTTCGGCAATCGTCTCGCCTCGCTCGAGGAGCGCAAGATCATCGAGCGCTGGGCCAAGGCGAGGGGTGTGGTGCTCTGCGCCTGAAACGGAACACCCGCGCGGCGGAAAGGCGGCGCGGGTGCACAATGGGCGGATGTGCGACGTCAGGCCAAGTGCACATTCGCCGTTGACAGCGGCGTCAAACCAATTCTATTGTCCGCCACCATGAAAAAGGCACTCATTCTCGTAGGAAAGCGCGTGGGCAAGGCGGTGTAACCGCCGGGCGGTGACCTCCCATGCGCAAGACACAGGCTCCCTCGGGGGCCTTTTTTATTGCCCGAAACACGACTAAACGACGAGCAATCGCCAGATGGCGAACAGTACGGGACCAGAACGATGAGCAGTGGACAGAATGAGCGGCGCGAAATGCCAAGAACTGAAATGCCAAGGAGCGAAATGACGGGTGCCGAAATGGTGGTGCAGGCGCTGAAGGACAATGGCGTCAAGCATGTTTTCGGCTATCCGGGCGGCGCGGTTCTGCCAATCTACGATGAAATCTTCCAGCAGGACGAGGTCGAGCACATCCTCGTCCGCCACGAGCAGGGCGCGGGCCACGCGGCGGAAGGCTATGCGCGCTCGACTGGCAAGGCCGGCGTCATGCTGGTGACCTCAGGGCCGGGCGCCACCAATGCGGTGACGCCATTGCAGGACGCGCTGATGGACTCGATCCCGCTGGTCTGCCTGACCGGCCAGGTGCCGACTTCGCTGATCGGCTCGGATGCGTTCCAGGAGTGCGACACGGTCGGCATCACGCGGCCCTGCACCAAGCACAACTGGCTGGTGAAGGACGTCAACGAGCTCGCGGCAACGATCCACGAGGCCTTCCATGTGGCAACGACAGGGCGCCCCGGTCCGGTCGTCGTCGACATCCCGAAGGACGTGCAGTTCGCCAGGGGTATCTATGTCCCGCCGCAGACGGCGCCGCGCACCAGCTACCAACCGAAGGTCCAGGGCGATCTGGAAAAGATCAAGGCGGCGGTCGAGCTGATGGGGGCTGCCCGAAAGCCGATCATCTATTCGGGCGGCGGCGTCATCAATTCCGGCCCGGAGGCGAGCCATCTGCTGCGCGAGCTGGTCGACCTCACCGGCTTTCCCATCACCTCGACGCTGATGGGCCTCGGCGCCTATCCGGCGTCGGGCAAGAACTGGATGGGCATGCTCGGCATGCATGGCACGTATGAAGCGAACATGGCGATGCACGATTGCGACGTCATGCTCTGCATCGGCGCGCGCTTCGACGACCGCATCACCGGGCGGCTGACGGCGTTTTCGCCGAATTCGAAGAAGATCCACATCGACATCGACCCGTCGTCGATCAACAAGAACGTCCACACCGACGTGCCGATCATCGGCGATGTCGGGCGTGTGCTGGAGGATCTGGTGCGGCTGTGGCGGGCAACCGCCAAGGCCGACAAGAAAGCGCTTCACCCGTGGTGGGAGCAGATTGCCAAATGGCGCGCGCGCGATTCGCTCGCCTACAAGATGAACCACGAGGTGATCATGCCGCAATACGCCGTCCAGCGGCTCTATGCGCTGACCAAGGACCTCGACACCTACATCACCACCGAGGTCGGCCAGCATCAGATGTGGGCGGCGCAGCACTATCATTTCGAGAAGCCGAACCGCTGGATGACCTCTGGCGGATTGGGCACGATGGGCTACGGCCTGCCGGCGGCACTCGGCGTGCAGATCGCGCACCCGGATGCGCTGGTCATCGATATCGCCGGCGATGCCTCGGTGCAGATGACGATGCAGGAAATGAGCGCGGCGGTGCAGCACGAGGCGCCGATCAAGATCTTCATCCTCAACAACCAGTATATGGGCATGGTGCGGCAGTGGCAGCAGCTGCTACACGGCAACCGGCTGTCGCACTCCTACACCGAGGCGATGCCGGATTTCGTCAAGCTCGCCGAAGCCTATGGCGGCCACGGCATTCGCTGCGACAAGCCGGACGAACTCGATGATGCCATCAAGGAGATGATCGCGGTCAAGAAGCCCGTCCTGTTCGACTGCCGCGTGGCGACGCTCGCCAACTGCTTCCCGATGATCCCGTCCGGCAAGGCGCATAACGAGATGCTGTTGCCGGACGAGGCGACGGACGAAGCTGTCGCCAACGCGATCGACGCCAAGGGTAGGGAACTGGTGTAGTCTGGTTCAAGGAAGCTGTGCGAAAACAGCAGATTAGCGCAAAAGTTTGAAATCGAGATTCATGTCATGAACGCACAGTTGCAACCGACCGGCTCCGCCTATTTCATCGCCAAGGAGACGGAAAAACCAGAGAACCACACGCTTTCGGTCCTGGTCGACAACGAGCCGGGCGTGCTTGCGCGGGTCATCGGCCTGTTTTCCGGACGTGGCTACAACATCGAGAGCCTGACGGTCTCGGAAACCGAGCACGAAAAGCACCTGTCGCGCATCACCATCGTGACGCGCGGCACGCCGCACGTGCTGGAGCAGATCAAGCACCAGCTCGAGCGCATCGTGCCGGTGCACCGCGTCGTCGATCTCACCGTGCGGTCGCAGGAATTCGGACAGGAGCGGCCATTGGAGCGGGAACTCGCGCTGGTCAAGGTCGCCGGCACCGGCGAAGCCCGCGTCGAGGCGCTCCGGCTCGCCGATGCATTCCGCGCCAGCGTCATCGATGCCAACACCGAGCATTTCATCTTCGAGATCACCGGCAAGGGCTCCAAGCTCGATCAGTTCATCGCCATCATGAAACCGCTCGGGCTGGTCGAGATCTGCCGTACCGGGGTGGCGGCGATGAACCGCGGCCCGCAAGGGATGTGATCATGATGCTCGCGGCGGCAATTCTAGCAGGCGCCGGCGCAATCGTTCTTGCGGTCACGACGGCGGCGGCCAGCTAGGAGCCGGTATTCGACAAGTCAGTGCTGCCGAAATTGTTTGAAGAAATCGACCCGCAGGGGCACACCGAGCTATTATTTCCAACAATGCCCGGCCGATATTTGGCGCAGGGCGTCGGGCGTCGATGACGCGCTCTTTTCCACGCCGGGAATAGATTACCAAGGTTGTGAGAAAGACGTCTTGGCCTGTGCCAGGCGGTGTTTCGACGGACGCAGGGGCGAAGCCTGTTTCGAGACGGCCAGGGTCATCCAGGAGCACTCGCCAGAAGACAAGCAATGGACCGAGGAGATGTTCGCCCAGGCCTGCGCAACTGGCAGTATCGGCGGCTGCACAAATCGCGGCGCGGGAATTCTTTTGGGTCGGCTTGGGCTAAACAAACTGCTTGCCGCCGGTAGTGCAAACGAATCTTGCCCTTATCGCACATTCAAGCTGAGCTGCAATGAGGGCGATGCCTGGGGTTGCACCATGTATGGCGGCGCCCTTCAGCATGGTGAAGGCGTCTCTGCGGACGAAGCCGAGGCGATGGCCGCTTACAAAAAGTCTTGCGAGATCGCTGTGGAATTTGACGCCTGCCGATACGCCAAGGCGCTCATGAAAACAATGCAAAGCCGCTAGGGCTTTTCAGATTTGCGCAAGTGCGATCTTTGCGTTGCCTCGCCTCGACCAAGTTCTTTGCTTTCTCTCTTGATAGGGCGCGATACCGGGCAGACATCCTGAACAAATCCATTCAGCGTGTTCACAAGATTGTTCTGGACCAGAGAATAGTGGATGAACTGTCCGTGCCGCTCCTTGGCGATGAGCCCGGCCGTCTCCAGAATGCTCAAATGCTGCGAGATCGACGGCTTCGACATCTCGAAGCGCGCCGCGATCTCGCCCGCCGTTAGGGAAGAGTGCGCAAGATAGGCGAGGATCTTGCGCCGGGGCGCTGAAGATAGCGCTTCAAACACGCGCTGTATCGCGCCATTTGCGTGAGCAGCCGTTTCGGCATCCGCTGCGTGCTCTGCATCTTCGATCACTGTCTGCCACCTTGTGATGCCGAGGCGTTGGCTGCGCCTCGGTCCGCTTTTCTTATTTTCACTTAGACTATTGCCTAAATACCTAACTCGTAGTAGTAGACGATTAGCTTACTGCCTAAGTAATGGAAGACGCGCCAGAAGGCAAGGCTGTGGTCCGGAAATGTTCATGCAGGAGGAGGGGTACCGATGAAAACCATATCCACGGGCAGAATGATTTCCCAACAGGACAGCGACGCCGAAGACGGCAAAGTCGTGTGGGTGCCGGCAAAGTCGATCTGGGTCGGGGCGATGACGATCGTCGCCATTGTGTTGGGACCGATGACATTTAGCTGGAGTGCCTTCGCCTTATTCGTTGCGACAACGGCGGCGACAATCTGCGCCGGACACTCGGTGGGGATGCACCGTCTGCTCATCCACCGGTCGTTCAAGGTTCATATCTGGGTCGAGCATGCGCTGGTCTACCTTGGCGTGCTCGTCGGCATGGCCGGTCCTTTTGGGATGATCTATGCTCACGATATTCGTGACTGGGCTCAGCGCCAGACCGCATGTCACGATCTCCATGCCCATCGTCGGCCATTTTTCACCGATGCCTTCTGGCAGATGCATTGCGCGGTCGCTTTGCGCAATCCACCCACCTTCGTCATCGAACACTCGATCACGAATGACCGGTTCTACAAGTTCGTCGAGCGCACCTGGATGCTGCAACAACTGCCCTGGGCGATCCTCTTTTTCGCGCTTGGCGGCTGGGATTGGGTGGTATGGGGAATCGCGGTGCGCGTTTCAGTGTCGCTTACCGGGCATTGGTTGGTTGGGCATTTTGCGCACCGAGATGGGGAGCAAGGATGGCGCGTCGACGACGTTGCCGTGCAAGGATACAATTTGCCGCGTTTCGGGCTGGTAACGTTCGGCGAGAGTTTCCACGGCAACCATCACGCGTTTCCCGAGTCTGCACGGCTTGGTCTGGAACACGGACAGATCGATCTCGGCTGGCTATTCATTCAGGTTCTGGCGATCCTGGGTCTGGCGCACAGCGTCAAGATTCCGGAGAATACGCCGAGACGAAAAGGGCTGCGACGCGTGCGCCGTCAGCGCGAAACTGCCCCGAATTCAGATCTATGGTCGGTGCAGCCCTACCGCAGATAGATGTTCTCAGCGGATATTGGCCTAAGATATGAAGGAACGCTTGGGGCGCGTGGACCAACGAATTGCAATTGCACTCAGCACCTCATCGATTTAAGTCAGTATTTCAGTATTATTGATCTTTGCGATCCTCCATGACCTTCGATGCATTCCTTGCTCTGCTGGTTTATGCCTTCGTGACCTCGATCACGCCGGGTCCGAACAATTTCATGCTTTTGGCCTCGGGCGTGAATTTCGGCTTGGTCAAAACCGTGCCACACATGCTCGGCATCGGCTTCGGCTTCCTCGTGCTGTTGCTTGCCGTAGGCTTCGGGCTTGGCGCCGTGTTGACGACCTTTCCGGTGCTGCATACCGGGTTGAAGATCGCTGGCGGCCTCTACCTGCTTTATCTCGCCTGGAAGATCGCCATGTCGCGCTCGCTCGGCGGCGAAGACAAGACGAAGGGCCAGCCGATGCGCTTCATCGAGGCTGCGGCATTCCAGTGGGTCAATCCCAAGGCCTGGGTGATGGCGATTACAGCCATGGCCGTCTATACCAGTCCGGAACGCCCGTTTGTGTCGGTGGTGCTGATCGCAGCCGCTTTCGCCGTCGTCATGCTGCCGAGCATTTCGACCTGGGCCGGTTTCGGCATGGCGCTGCGCGGCTTTCTGGCGGATGCGGTGCGGCTCAAATGGTTCAACATCGCCATGGGTGTGATGCTTGCGGCGACGCTGTGGCCGATGCTGCGTTAGCTGCCGTTCTATTGTGCACTGCACATTAAATCTTCGTAATGACGGGTTTTGGCCCTTTTTCGCCTTCGGCATCCTCTATTATCTGGCAAAAGCGCGGCAAGAGGCTGCGAGTTGAGCTAGACTACGGCCACCGGATAGCGGCGTGTCGGATCGAGAGGTCTTTTGTCGATGCGCGGAAAGATCGTATTAGCGGTGATCGCTGCAGCCTGCGTTGCCGCGGCGTGGCTCTATCTTTCGCCCAGCGCAATGAGCGGTCTTCAGCAGATGCTGTCGGCGAAGCAGACGGCGACGGCGGACAAGCCCGCTGCAGCGGCAAATGCCGCGCGTACGACTTCGGTGGTTGCCGCCACCGCTGCGACGGCCGATTTCCCGGTCCGGCGCTATGCCATCGGCTTTGTGTCCTCTCCTGCCGTGGTCAGCATCAACGCGCGGGTCTCGAGCCAGATCGTCGCAATCGCGGTCAAGGACGGACAGATGGTGAAGGCCGGCGACCTTCTTTTCTCGCTGGACGATCGCTCGTTGAAGGCGCAACTGGCACGCGATCAGGCGACGCTCGCAAAAGACCAGGCGCTGCTTGCCAGCGCCACGGCCGATCTTCAGCGCGCCAAAAATCTCGTCGCCAGGCAGGCCGGAACACAGCAGACCTACGATCAGGCCGTCGCGGCGCAGAAATCCGCCGCGGCCACCGTCGACGCCGACAAGGCAACGATCGATGCAGACCAAATCCAGCTTGGCTTCGCCACGATCAGGGCGCCGATCTCCGGCAGGCTTGGCGCAGTCAACGTCGCCGTCGGCGATCTCGTCACCACCAGCAACGGCAGCAGCACGTCGACTCCACTGGTGACGATCACGCAGGTCGACCCGCTGCAGGTGAACTTCAATCTCCCCGAAAGCGATCTTGCCTTGCTGCACAAGGCGCTGGCAGCGCCGCAGCAAGGTGCGGTGACGCTGACCAAGGACGGCGACCCGAAGCCGATCGGCAAGGGAACGCTGGATTTCGTCGATTCCAGCGTAGACACGGCGTCCGGCACGATCGCAACGCGGGCCAGTGTGCCGAACGCCGATCTTTCGCTATGGCCGGGCCAATACGTCAACGTCGTGCTCGATGCCGGGATCATGCCACAAATGACGTCCGTTCCGACGGTCGCCGTCCAGCCCAGCCAGAAGGGCCCGTTCGTCTATGTAATCAAGCCGGACAACACCGTTGAAATGCGGCCCGTGCAGGTCGCGCTGACAGAAGGCACCAGCACCGCAATCAGCCAAGGATTGAAAAGCGGCGAGCGTGTCGTCGTCGAGGGTCAGACCAAACTGAAGAACGGCGCGGCGGTGCGCGAAGGCAAGGCTTCGACCGGCACCGGCGATCAGGCGGCTCCGAAGGTTGCCGAGGCTGACCGGACGGGCGGAACACAGCCATGATTTCCGAATTCTGCATCCGCAGGCCCGTCGCCACGCTGCTCATGTCGTTCGCCCTGGTTCTGGGCGGACTATTTGCTTACAAATTCCTGCCGGTCGCGGCGCTGCCAAGCGCCGAATTTCCGGTTGTCAACGTCTCGGCCTCGCTGCCCGGGGCTTCGCCGGAAACCATGGCGACCTCGGTGGCAACGCCTCTGATCAAGCAGTTTGCCACTATCGCAGGCATCGATTCGATCTCGACGACCAACTCGCTCGGCTCGACCTCGATCGCCATTCAGTTCGTGCTCAACCGCGACATCGATGCAGCCGCCGCTGACGTCCAGGCAGCGATCGCACGCACGCAACGACAATTGCCGCCGGAGATGACCAGCCCGCCGAGCTACCGCAAGGTCAATCCAGCCGACGCGCCGATCCTGCTGATGTCGCTGGTCAGCGACACAATTCCGCTGACCGATCTCGACGCGTTTGCCGAGAATGTGATTTCGCCGTCGCTGTCGACGATCGACGGCGTTGCGCAGGTTTCGATCTACGGCCAGCAGAAATATGCCGTACGCGTCCAGATCGATCCCACGGCGCTCGCCGCACGCGGCATCTCGATCGACCAGCTGCAGACGGCCATTGCCTCGGCCAACAGCAACACGCCGCTCGGCGTGCTCAAGAACAACAAACAGCAGCTGACGATCACCGCGAACACGCAGCTGACCGATGCGGCGGGATTCTCGAACATCATCATCGCCACCAAGAACGGCCATCCGGTGCGGCTCGGCGAGGTGACCCGCGTCATCGATTCGGTCGAGACCACGACGACGGCAAGCTGGTATGACGGCACCCGCGCCATCATTATGGCGGTGCAGCGCCAGCCGGATGCCAATACCGTCGACGTCGTCGACCGCGTCAAGGCGATGCTGCCTTCCTTCGACGATCAGATGCCGGCAGCGGCGAGCATCCAGTTGCTAAACGACCGCTCGACATCGGTCCGCGAGGCGGTCGATGACGTGCAGTTCACGCTCCTGCTCACCATCGCGCTGGTGGTGATGGTGATCTTCCTGTTCCTGCGCCGGGTGACGGCGACGATCATCCCGGCGGTGGCGGTACCGATTTCGCTCATCGCCACGCTGGGCGTGATGTACCTGTTCGGCTTTTCCATCGACAACGTCTCATTGATGGGGCTGACATTGGCGGTCGGCCTTGTCGTCGACGATGCCATCGTCATGCTGGAAAATATTTTCCGCCATATGGAGGAGGACGGGCTCTCGGCCCTCGAGGCGTCACTCAAGGGCGCGCGCGAGATCGGCTTCACCATCATCTCGATCTCGATCTCGCTGGTCGCCGTGTTCATTCCGGTGCTTTTGATGGGCGGCGTGATCGGGCGCATCTTCAACGAATTCGCGGTGGTGGTGACGGTCGCCATCCTGGCGTCGATGTTCGTCTCGCTGACGCTGACGCCGATGCTGTGCTCGCGGCTGTTGTCATTATCGAAAGCCGAGCAGAAAGCAGCGCACGGTGAAGGCCATAGACAAAACGTCTTCATGCGGGGCTATGACAGGCTGCTGACATTCTGCCTGCGCCACAATTTCCTTGTCTTCCTTGTCTTCCTCGTGACCGCCGGGCTGTCGGTGTGGCTGATCCAGATTTCGCCGAAGGGCTTCTTCCCGCAGGAGGATATCGGCCAGGTCTCGGTGACGACCATCGCGCGCCAGGACATTTCGTTTGACGCGATGGTGAAGCTGCAGGGGCAAGTGGCGGATGTCTTCACCCATTCGCCCTACGTCGCGCATGTCGGCTGGTCGGCGGGCAGTGGAAACAATGCGCTCAACCAGGGCCAGCTGTTTGTGCAGCTGAAAGACAAGGACCACCGACCGAACATCGACAAGGTGCTTACGGACCTGCGGCGCCAGCTGGCCAATGTGCCCGGCATCGAAACCTACATGCAGCCGGTGCAGAACCTGCGGCTCGGCGCGCGTTCTTCGGCGAGTGCCTACCAGCTTGCCGTTCAGGGCCTCGATACCGGCCTGACGAACGTCTGGGCGCAGAGGCTGACGGACGCGATGGCTGCCGATCATGCCGCCTTCACCGACGTCACCAATGACCTGCAGAACAACGCGCTACAGGCGACGCTGGTGATCGACCGCGACAAGGCGGCGAACCTCGGCGTCGATACCGACACGCTGCGCTCCAGTCTCTACGGCGGTTTCGGCACCCAGCAGGTGTCGACCATCTTCGGTTCGGCCGACAGCTACGACGTGATCATGGAGCTCGATCCGAAGATCGAGTGGTCGCCCGAGCGGATGCTGGCCATCAAGGTGAGAACGGCGAGCGGCAGCCTAGTGCCGCTCGGTGCGTTCGCCCGCGTCGATCGGACCGCCGGTGCTTTGACCGTCAACCAGCTCGGCCAACTTCCGGCAGTGACCATCTCCTACAATCTGCCGCAAGGCGTGGCCCTCGGCGACAGCGTGAGCCACATCAACGGGCTGAAGGACAAGATCGGCATGCCGCCGACGATCTCGACCGCCTTCTCGGGCACGGCCAAGACGTTCCAGGATTCGCTTTCCAACCAGGGGCTGCTGATCGGCGGCGCGATTCTGACCATCTATATCGTTCTCGGCATGCTCTATGAGAGCTTCATCCACCCGCTCACCATCCTGACCGGGCTTCCATCGGCGGTGCTCGGCGCGCTGGTGGCACTGCGGCTGGCGGGGATGGATCTGTCGGTGATCGCGGTGATCGGCATCCTGATGCTGATCGGCATCGTCAAGAAGAACGGCATCATGATGATCGACGTGGCGCTGGAACTCAGGCGCGAGGGGATGTCGCCCGTCGAATCCATCCACAAGGCCTGCCTGATGCGCTTTCGGCCGATCATGATGACCACGCTTGCCGCGCTGATGGGTACCATCCCGATCGCGCTCGGCACCGGCGCCAGCGCGGAATTGCGCCAGCCTCTCGGCGTGGCGGTGGTCGGCGGTCTTGTCGCCTCGCAGGCACTGACGCTGTTCGTCACACCCGTCATTTACGTCTACATGGAGCATTTTTCCGGCTGGCTGGTCAGGCTGTGGGCGCGGCGCCGGGGCGAGCCGAGCCCGGTCGAAGCGGTCGACCAGCCGTCACTGTTCGACGAGGAGGAAGAACCGGTGCCGCAAAAGGCGGCAGCCGAATAGCGCTGGCCCAAGCCGTGGTGCTTGCGGCCGGAGGTCCGCGATCGTAATTTGACGCCATGCCGCACAATCACGACCACGACAACGAGCTTGATCCCTTTGCGGCGCGGGTGCGCGCGCTGGAGACGATTCTCACCCGCAAAGGCCTGATCGATCCGGCGGCGATCGATGTTATCGTCGACACCTATGAGACTAAGATCGGGCCGCGCAACGGCGCAAAGGTGGTGGCGAAGGCCTGGGTTGATCCCGGGTTTGCCGCATGGCTGAAGCGTGATGCGACGGCGGCAATCGAATCGCTCGGCTACACCGGCCGGCAAGGCGAGCACATGCAGGCGGTGTTCAACACGGCCGACACGCACAACCTCGTCGTCTGCACGCTATGCTCCTGCTATCCGTGGTCGGTGCTCGGCCTGCCGCCGGTCTGGTACAAGGCGCCGCCCTACCGTTCGCGCGCAGTGATCGATCCGCGCGGCGTGCTCGAGGAATTCGGTCTGACCTTGCCGGCGAGGACGACAATCCGGGTGTGGGATTCGACCGCCGAGCTGCGCTATCTGGTGGTGCCGATGCGCCCCCGGGGTACGGAGGGCTGGGATGAGGCAAGGCTCGCCGATCTGGTGACGCGCGATGCCATGATCGGCACGGCGTTGGTGCGGGAACCGGCATGAATGGGCCGCAGGATCTCGGCGGCCAGATGGGTTTCGGGCCGGTCGCGCCCGAACCTGACGAACCCTATTTCCATGCCGATTGGGAAAGGCGGGCGCTGGGCGTGACGTTGTGCGCCGGCGCCATGGGCGCCTGGACCATCGACGAGAGCCGGCACGCGCGGGAATCGCTGCATCCAGCGGATTATTATGCCTCCAGCTACTACCAGATATGGATCAAGGCGCTGGAGGTGCTGCTCAAACGCCATGGTTTCGTCAGCGACCGGGACCTGACTACGGGCGACGCAGTCGACCCGGCAGCGACACCCAAACGGGTGCTGAAGGCTAAGGACGTTCCGGCGGTGCTGGCCAAGGGCGGGCACTGCGACCGGCCTGTCGCCGCGCCTGCGCGGTTCAAGGCGGGCGACCCCGTGCGAACCAAGAACTTTCATCCGACCGGCCACACCAGACTGCCGCGCTATGCACGCGGCAAGCGAGGCGTCGTCGAGGCTGTGCGCGACGGCTTTGTCTTTCCCGACACCAATGCGCACGGCCAGGGCGAAAACCCGCAATGGGTCTATACGGTGGCCTTCACCGGCGGCGAAATCTGGGGCGAGGGCGCCGATCCGACACTTGTCGTGTCGATCGACGCCTGGGAGAGCTACCTTGAGCCGGCGTGAGACGGGCTCAGTTGCCGCCATGCTGCCCGCCGGTGTCGAGGCGCCTGTGTTTGCCGAGCCGTGGCAAGCAGAGGCCTTTGCCATGACGGTAGCACTGCACGACAACGGGCTGTTTTCGTGGAGCGAATGGGCGGATGCTTTGTCGGCAGAGGTGAAGCGGCCGGGCGCCGCGCGCGACGGTCACGATTACTACGAGCACTGGCTGGCAGCGCTGGAAAAGCTGCTTTTGGCCAAGGGCGTTGCCGGAAAGCGCGACGTCGATGCGCTCGCCGCTGCCTGGGAACGCGCCGCGCACGCAACTCCGCATGGCAAGCCGATCCAGCTGGAGAACGATCCACAGCGGGCCGGGTAAGCTGCGGCCGCCCGGCCTTGTTCTCTTTACGTTCCTGTTCGTCACTGATAGCCTGACCCTGTCGCAGCGGCGTGATTGCCGGCGATGAAAATTTGCCGGTGACGGCAGTCACCTTGTCTTTCCCTCGCGAATCCGGTCTGTCGCGCTGATGGAATTCTCTCCTCAACAAGACGAGGCGCTGAAGGCGGTGGCCGGCTGGCTGAAAGCCGGCAAGCCGCAGCTGTTCCGGCTGTTCGGCTATGCCGGCACCGGTAAGACGACGCTGGCGCGCTATTTCGCCGAGCATGTCGACGGCCAGGTGCAGTTCGCCGCGTTTACCGGTAAGGCGGCGCAGGTGCTGCGTTCCAAGGGCGCGGTCAATGCCCGCACCATCCATTCGCTGATCTACCGGCCGAAGGGCGAGGAATCGGTAGCGGACGAGGTGACCGGCAAGACATCGATGTCGCCGACATTTTCGCTCAACCGGCAGAGCCCGATCTCGCGGGCCAAGCTCGTCGTCATCGACGAATGCTCGATGGTCGACGAGCAACTCGGCCGTGACCTGATGAGCTTCGGCACGCCGATCCTGGTGCTCGGCGATCCCGGCCAGTTGCCGCCAATCTCCGGCGGCGGCTTCTTCACCGACCACGAGCCGGACATTCTGCTCACCGAAATCCACCGCCAGGCGCGCGACAACCCGATCATCAGGCTGGCGCTTGACGTGCGCGAGGGCCGCGAGTTCATGCGCGGCGACTATGGCGCGGCGCAAGTGATCGGCAAGGAAGACGTCACCCAGGAATTGGTGCTGAAGGCGGACCAGGTGCTGGTCGGTACCAACCGTACGCGCCGCCGTTATAACCAGCGGCTGCGCGAGCTGAAGGGGTTCAACGCCGATTATCCGCAAGCCGGCGACAAGCTGGTCTGCCTGCGCAACGATCCGGCCAAGGGACTGCTCAACGGCTCGTTGTGGAAGGTGATGACCTCGTCGCGCGAGACGGTCAAGCCTGGCATCAATCTGCTGGTTTCGCCGGAGGAAGACGACCCGGATCGCGGCGTCGCCAAGATCAAGCTGCTCAAGGCGGCATTCGAAGATCCGGACGCCGACATTCCCTGGCAGCAGAAGAAACGTTTCGACGATTTCGACTATGGCTATGCACTGACCGTGCACAAGGCGCAAGGGTCGCAATGGAACGAGATCGTGCTTTTCGACGAAAGCTGGGCATTCAAGGAAACTCGCCAGCGTTGGCTCTATACCGCTATCACGCGCGCGGCCGAACGGTTGACGATCGTCCGATAGGGCTGTCAGGTCCGTCGTATCAGCGCTGGGCGATCGGTCTGGCGTCAAGCCATTCCCAGGCGGCGGCTTCGTCCTTGGCCTCGAAATGCCGGAGTTCGATAGGCAAAGAGGCAGGCAAAAAGGCTCTTGCCTCCGGTATCCAGTTCGGCTCACCGATCGCCGCGCAGCGGCCGATATGCTCCACGGCATGAGCTATGCCCTGTTCGATCGTCTCGTCCGATACGTCGGCCCAGTCGACACCCTCATGGTCGATCAGGCGCACCAGCACGTCGATCTTCGGATGCAGCGCATAGGCCGCCTCCAGCAATCCGAACAGGTTTTCGGCGTCAGCCGCTGCGACATGGCCGACGACATCGATGGCGAAGAGGTCTTCGCGATCGGTGTCGATGCGGCGAACCGCCGGCACGGCCTCGAGAAAATTCAACAGGGAACTCCTTGCGCTCGATTTCCTTCGCACACCTTGGAACACCTGAAACCCTCTGTCTGTTCCCATTAAAGGCGGTATAGATGCGCGCCAAGATCAGCCTGGAGCCGTGCAAATGCCTGCAAAGCTTTCCGTCAATCTCAATGCGATCGCCATGCTGCGCAACCGGCGCGACCTGCCGTGGCCAAGCGTGACGGGGCTCGGACGCATCGCCCTTGCCGCCGGCGCGCATGGGCTCACGGTGCACCCACGACCCGACGAGCGGCACACCAGGCATTCCGATCTGCCTGAGATCAGGGCGCTGATCGACGACGAGTTCCCGAATGCGGAATTCAACATCGAGGGCTATCCGACCGAGGAGTTCCTGGCGCTTGTGGAAAAGCATCAGCCCGAGCAGGTGACGCTGGTGCCCGACGACCCGGCGCAGGCGACTTCCGACCATGGCTGGAACTTCGCCGCCGAGGCTGCGTTCCTGACACCGGTCGTCAAGCGCCTGAAGAAGGGAGGCTTTCGCGTGTCGCTGTTTTCGGATCCGGATCCCGCTGGCGTGAACGCCGCTCGCGACACCGGCGCCGATCGGATCGAACTCTATACGGGTCCATACGGCAGCTATCATTCCGATTCGGCAAAAGCGGCGAAGGAATTGGAGAAATTGGGAAAGACGGCGGATGCCGCATTGGCGGCAGGGCTCCAGGTCAACGCCGGGCACGACCTTGTGGTGAGCAATTTGCCGGCGCTGGCCAGGCGCATCCCGGCATTGGCCGAAGTGTCGATCGGACATGGGTTGACAGCCGATGCGTTGGAGTATGGCATGGCCGCAACGGTCAGGCGGTTTCTGAAGGCTTGTGGCTGGTAGAGAAAGGCGAGCCGATAGGCCATGCGTTCCGGGCACGGCAGCGCGTCCTTTCCATCCCGCAGCGTCGAGCGCCGCACGTCTATGGGAGTGTCGTCCATGGCTCTTGCCCACGCCGGTAGCGAGGCAGAACCCATCGAACAATCCAGCCACTCCAAGGCCGAGCAGCACAGCACCAGAGTTTTGATGCTGGGCGCATTGGGCGTGGTTTACGGCGATATCGGCACGAGCCCAATCTACGCGTTTCGGGAAGCGCTGCACGCATCGTCGGGACCGGTAGCGCGCAACGACGTCCTTGGCGTGCTGTCGCTTATCGTCTGGGCGCTGACGATCATCGTCACGATAAAGTACGTCGCTTTCGTGCTCAGAGCCGACAACAAGGGTGAGGGCGGCACGCTGTCGCTGATGGCGCTTGCGCGCAACGCTTATCCAAAGGGAGCCCGGTTCATTCTGGGGATCGGACTTTGCGGCGCGGCGCTGTTTTTCGGCGACGCCATCATAACGCCGGCCATCTCCGTGCTTTCGGCGGTCGAGGGCCTGGAAGTGGTGACCCCGACGCTGGAAACTTATGTTGTTCCGATCACGCTGATCATCCTGGCAATGCTTTTTGCCGTGCAACGCTTTGGCACCGGCAGGGTGGCGGCCGTGTTCGGACCGGTGACGGCAGCGTGGTTCCTGGCGATCGGTGCCGCCGGGGTCTACCATCTGCTGGACGACCCGTCGGTCCTGCTGGCGATCAATCCCTATTACGCGGTCGCTTATCTGGCCAATACGCCCACCGGTGCGTTCGTCACGGTCGGGGCTGTGTTCCTGGCGGTCACCGGGGCCGAAGCCCTTTATGTCGATCTCGGCCATTTCGGCCGCAGGCCAATAGTGCTGGCGTGGTTCTCCGTCGTGTTCCCTTGTCTGCTCCTCAACTATTTCGGACAAGGGGCGTTCGTCCTGGCCAATGGCGGCAAACCCACCAATCCGTTCTTCCAAATGCTGCCTGATTGGGCCCTGATGCCCATGGTTGGCCTGGCGACGGCAGCGACGGTGATCGCCAGCCAGGCGGTGATCTCCGGCGCGTTCTCGCTGACTCGCCAGGCGGTACAGCTCAATCTGCTGCCACGTATCGAGGTGCAGCATACTTCCGAGATGCAATCCGGCCAGATCTACATGCCGCGGGTCAATCTGGTGGTCGCGCTGGGCGTGATGTTGCTGGTTGTCGGCTTTGGCAGTTCGAGTGCGCTGGCTTCCGCCTATGGCATTTCGGTGACTGGCGAAATGCTTATGACGACCATCCTGCTGTTCGTGGTGATGCGGTTCCGGTGGAAATGGCAGCTTGCACTGGCGGCCGCGCTCACACTGCTGTTCGGCACGATCGATACCGGATTTTTCCTCGCAAACGTCGTCAAGATCCTCGAAGGCGGGTGGGTGTCGATCACGGTCGCCTGCGGCATGGGGCTGATCATGTCCACATGGATACGCGGCACCCGCTATTTGTTCGACAAGACGCGCCGGAACGAGATCCCGCTGGATTTCCTCGCCGGCAATCTGCTGAAGAAGAAGCCGCATCTGGTGTCGGGCACCGCGGTGTTCCTGACCAGCGATCCGCTGAGCGCGCCGACCGCGCTGATGCACAGCCTGAAGCACTACAAGGTGCTGCACGAGCAGAACGTCATCCTTTCGGTGGTGACGGCACCGCAGCCGGTTGTGCCCGACAGCGAGCGCGTCAAGATGGAAATGGTCAACGAGCTGTTCATGCGGGTGACGCTGACCTTCGGCTACATGGAGCAGCCCAACATCCCGCGTGCGCTGGCGATCTGCCGCAAACAGGGCTGGAAGTTCGACATCATGACGACGTCCTTCTTCCTGTCGCGGCGCTCTCTCAAGGCCTCGCCCAATTCCGGCATGCCGGTCTGGCAGGACAAGCTGTTCATCGGGCTGGCGCGCTCGGCGGCCGATGCAACGGAATATTTCCAGATCCCGACCGGACGCGTCGTCGAGATCGGGACGCAGGTGGCTATTTAAAAACGTGTCCGTTGCGACATTCCAGGTGGTCTGCCGATCGGACTGAGTCTGCCAAGTCGTGGAGGGCTCGCAATATCGGGACGGAGCCATTACGTGACGGCACTTGATATTGCAGCGCAGCAAGCGTAGAGCACCGCCCGCTTACCGGAGTGTCGTCCATGGCCCTTACCAATGCTGGTAACGAGGCAGAACCTGTCGAACAATCCAGCCATTCTGAGGTCGAGCAGCACAGCACCAAGGTGCTGATGCTGGGCGCGCTCGGCGTGGTTTACGGCGATATCGGTACCAGCCCGATCTATGCATTTCGCGAGGCGTTGCACGCATCGGCCGGTGGCAACGTCGCCAACCGTGGCGACATCCTCGGTGTGTTGTCGCTGATCATCTGGTCGCTGACGATCACCGTCACCATCAAATACATCATGTTCGTGCTCCGCGCCGACAATCGAGGCGAGGGCGGGGTGCTGTCGCTGATGGCGCTGGCGCGCAACAGCTTCCCGACGCGCTCGGCGGTGATCCTCGGCATCGGCATCGTCGGCGCGGCGCTTTTTTTCGGCGACGCAGTCATCACGCCGGCGATCTCGGTGCTATCGGCGGTCGAAGGTATGAACGTCGTCACGCCGACATTCCAGCCCTATGTGGTGCCACTGACACTGGCCATCTTGGCGATCCTGTTTGCGGTACAGCGATTCGGCACCGGCGGCGTAGGTTTGGTGTTCGGGCCAGTCACCGCGCTGTGGTTCCTGGCCATCGGCCTTTCCGGCATTAACCACATCATCGCCGATCCGGAAATCCTGCTGGCGATCAGCCCGCATTACATCGTGTCGTTCCTGGTCAACTCGCCCGATGTCGCCTTCGTCACGGTTGGTGCGGTCTTCCTCGCCGTCACCGGCGCCGAGGCGCTCTATGCCGACCTCGGCCATTTCGGCCGCAAGCCGATCGTACTCGCCTGGCTGGCAATCGTGTTTCCTTGTCTGTTGCTCAACTATGTCGGGCAAGGCGCCTTCGTGCTGGCAAATGGCGGCGTTGTCGGTCATCCATTCTTCGAGATGAACCAGGGCTGGACGCTTATTCCGATGGTCGTGCTGGCGACGGCGGCGACCGTCATCGCCAGCCAGGCGGTGATCTCCGGCGCTTTTTCGCTGACCAGACAGGCGGTGCAGCTCAATATGCTGCCGCGTTTCGTTATCCAGCATACGTCGGAAAAACAGTCGGGCCAGATCTATCTGCCGCGCATCAACCTGATGCTGGCGCTGGTGGTGATGTTGCTGGTGGTCGGCTTCGGCGAATCCAGCCGCCTGGCCTCGGCCTACGGCATTTCGGTGACCGGCAACATGCTGGTGACGAATGTGCTGCTTTTTGTTGTGATGACGCGCATCTGGAAATGGCCGCTCGGCGTCGCGATCGCCTTGATGGCCGTGTTCGCCTTCGTCGATACCGGCTTCTTTGCCGCCAACATAGTCAAGGTGTTTGAAGGTGGCTGGGCATCGCTTGCCATCGCCGCAGTTATCGTGATGACTATGTGGACCTGGATCCGCGGCAGCCGCTATTTGTTCGACAAGACGCGCCGGAACGAGATCCCGCTGGATTTCCTCGCCGGCAATCTGCTGAAGAAGAAGCCGCATCTGGTGTCGGGCACCGCGGTGTTCCTGACCAGCGACCCGCTGAGCGCGCCGACGGCGCTGATGCACAGCCTCAAGCACTACAAGGTGCTGCACGAGCAGAACGTCATCCTTTCGGTGGTGACGGCACCGCAGCCTGTCGTGCCCGACAGCGAGCGCGTCAAGATGGAAATGGTCAACGAGCTGTTCATGCGGGTGACGCTGACCTTCGGCTATATGGAGCAGCCCAACATCCCGCGTGCGCTGGCGATCTGCCGCAAACAGGGCTGGAAGTTCGACATCATGACGACGTCCTTCTTCCTGTCGCGGCGCTCGCTCAAGGCCTCGCCCAATTCCGGCATGCCGGTCTGGCAGGACAAGCTGTTCATCGGGCTGGCGCGCACGGCGGCCGATGCGACGGAATATTTCCAGATCCCGACCGGACGCGTCGTCGAGATCGGAACGCAGGTGGCTATCTAAATAAATGGCCGTGCCCTTCGAAGGGCACGGCCATTTGTCAGGCTCAGCTCACCAGAGCCGCCTTATTTGCTTCAAGAAATTGCTTCAGCGGCCGCGGCTTCCTGCCGGACAGCGTCTCGATCTCGTCCGTCACCATGCTGATGCGGCCGGAACGTGTGTTGGTGTCGAACGAAACGATGACCGGGGCGAAACCTTCGGGGACGCCGGCTGCCTTCAATCCCCCGGTCAGCGCTTCGTCCGAAAGCTGGACGACCTCGATCGGCTTGCCGGTAACTTCGGTGACGAGGGCCGCGATTTCAGCCACCGTATAGGCCTGCGGACCCGTCAGCGTGTATGTCTTGCTTTCGGTTGCCCCCGATGCGAGACAGGCGGCGATCGCCGCGGCTATGTCGTCGCGTGCGCCATGGGCAATGCGGCCGTCTCCAGCGGATGTGTACCAGTGCCCCGAGGCGATGGCGTGCGGCAGCGCCATGAACAGGTTCTCCTGATACCAGCCGTTGCGGAAGATGGTGTAGGGGATACCGCTCGCCTTGATCGCCTGCTCGGTGCCGTGGTGATCAGGCGCAAACAGTACCGGCGATCCTGGCTCCGGACTGGGCATCGACGTGTAGAGCAGATGCGAAACGCCGGCGCTTTTTGCGGCGGCGACCGCAGCCTCATGTTGCTTCAGGCGCTTGCCCGGAACGGCGAGCTCGTTTGTCGAAATGATCAGAACCCTGTCCGCGCCGGTAAATGCACTGGCCAACGACGTGGCGTCGTCGAAGTCGACTGCCCGGATGGTGACGCCTCGGGCTGCCAGATCGGCCAGATTTTCCGGGTTGCGGGTGGCGGCGATGATGCGCTGAGGGGAGACCTTGAGCGTGTCAAGCAGATGATTAATGACGCCGCGGCCAAGCTGGCCGGAGGCGCCGGTGACGAGAAGGGTGTCGGTCATGAGATGTCCTGACGTTGCGCCGGAGCGGCGGGTGCATATGTTAGTCTCAAAAAGAGACCAGCACTAAAATAGGAATTGACCCATCCTCGTAAAGAAGGCAGTTTTGCGGGAGGTAGGCACACCCAGGGAACCAGCCATGGACGGCAAGATCGTCAATCTGAGATCGAAGCTCGAGATATACAAAGCAGGCAGCGGTGGCGGAAACCTTGCGGATTGCCCGGTTCGCGACGTGATCCAGGGCATAAGCAATAAATGGAGTTCACTGTTGATGGAGGCCTTGGCCGAGAAGCCGTACCGCTTCGGCGAATTGCGGCGGCTGGTGCCCGATATTTCACAGCGGATGCTCACCCAGACGCTGCACGATCTGCAGCGCGACGGCTATGTGCATCGCCAGGTGTTTCCGACCAAACCGCCGAGCGTCGAATACAGCCTCACCGATCTCGGGCGCTCGATGTTTGGACCCTTGCATCAGCTGATCCAATGGGCCGAGCTCAATCACGGCGCTGTACGCGAGGCGCGGAAGGTTTTCGATGCTGCCGAAGGCTGAGCCTCCAGGCCGAGACGGCGGCTTGATTTAGCGGCGGTGCTGAAGGATTGTCCGGCCTGGGTTGGGGCGGGCAGATGGGCAATTCTCTGGACATCGCGATTGCCGGCGCCGGGCCGGCTGGACTTGCCGCCGCGCTCTATCTCACGCGCGCCGGACATAGGGTCACCATCTTCGAGCGCTTCAACCAGCCACAACCGGTCGGGTCCGGGCTGATCCTGCAGCCGACCGGGCTGACGGTGCTTGCCGATCTCGGCCTGCTCGATGACATTCTGGCGCTGGGCAGCCGCATAGACCGCCTGCATGGTGCAGATGCCAAGACCGGCCGCACAGTGCTCGACGTCCGCTACGATGCCCGGAGTGGCGGCCGCTTCGGGCTGGCGGTGCACCGCGCGGCTCTGTTCGGCGTGCTTTTCCGCGCCGCCCGGCGCCAGGCGCTCACCATTGAGACAGGTATCGAGCTCGAGACGCTGGAAACCGGCGAGCGGGCAACATTGATCTGCGGCAACGGACAACGGATAGGGTCGTTCGACCTGGTAGTGGATGCCAGCGGTTCGCGCTCCAAACTGCGGCGGTGCGTGAACAATCCGGGCGAACCGCGATCGCTCGCCTATGGCGCGTTCTGGGCATCGCTTGGCTGGCGCGGCGAGGGTTTCGACGAGCACGCGCTGCTGCAGCGCTACGACAGCGCGAGCGTGATGATCGGCGTGCTGCCAATCGGCCGGCCCGAGCCGGATGCCCAGAAGATGGCGGCATTCTTCTGGAGCCTCAAGCCGGCGGATGCCGAGCGCGTCTGGGCGGCAGGTCTCGATGCATGGAAGGCGAGATTGGCCGGGCTGTGGCCTGAATGCGCGGCCTTCATCGACCAGATCGACAGTTTCGAGCAGCTCTCGCTGGCGCGCTATGGCCATCACACGATGAAGACGCCAGCCGGACGGCGATTGGCCGTTATCGGCGACGCGGCCCATTCGACAAGCCCGCAGCTCGGGCAGGGCGCGAACATGGCGCTGCTCGATGCAGCCGCGCTCAACTACGCGCTCATAGGAACGGACCGTATCGATACTGCGCTGGGGGCCTATGTCCGGGCGCGGCGATGGCATGTGCGGGTCTTCCAGGCGCTGTCGCTGGTGCTGACGCCGTTTTATCAGTCGGATTCGATTGTGATGCCGTTCGTCCGCGACAGGCTGGTGGCGACGCTGGCAAAAGTCCCGCCGGCGCCGCAGTTTCTTGCTTCCATGGTTACAGGAACGGTGCTCAATCCATTCAAGCCGATAGGGCTTGCGGAAGCGCTGTGGCCGGATCGTTTTGGCGGATGATTTCCGAAAGGTGCGAACCCTTAGCCTGCAAGAATGCGTGGAGGCGTTGCGGATAATCGGGAGCGACCGCGTCCTTCACGGATGGGCGTTCGTGCAAGGCCTTGCGCCAGGCCGAGACAAACGGCTTTCGGTCCAGGATGCCGAAATCGCCGATCCGGTCGAAGATGTCGAAATAGCGGAAGATCGGCCCGTAGACCGCGTCGACCAGTGAAAAACGCTCGCGGTCGAACCATGGTCCAGCCGCGCCGTTCGCCAGTTCCACTTCCAGGCGATCGAACATTGCTGCCAGAGCCCCGCGTTCGGCGATGAAGGCGGCTTCGGTGAGTGCTGAATAGAAGCGGCCGATGGCATTGAGGATTGCTGAGCCGAACTCGATCCAGGCGCGATGCCGGGCACGGGCATAGGGGTCGGTGGGATGCAGCGGATTGGGCTGGGTTTCCTCGAGGAATTCGAGGATGACGAGCGATTCGAAGATCACCGTTTCCTGGCCGTCATGCTCAACGCGGAGCAGCGGCACCTTGCCGAGCGGCGATATCGCCTTGAACCAGGCAGGCTTGTTGGCGAGATCGACCGTGATGCGTTCGAACGGCACGCCCTTTTCGCGAAGCGAAATCGCCGCGCGCTGCACATAGGGGCAAAGATGATGGCTGACGAGAGTGAGCTTGTCGGTCATCTCACTCCCCCCAGACATAGTTCAAAGCACCGTCCTCGACGCGGGTGGAGAGGAACATCAGGCGGGAGCCCTTCGGCGCCGGGCCTTCGAGGCGATCACCGTTCGCCATGTCGAACGAGGCGCCGTGCCACTGGCAGACGAGCTTGCCGTCCTTGCAGTCGAGCGGGCCACCGAAATGCAGGCAGACGTTGGCGGCGGCGCGGATACGCTCGCCGCTGCGGTAGACATGGACCTCGCGGCCGAAAAACGGAGCGATGAGGCTGCCTGTTTCCGGAATGTCGGCGATCTTGCAGATTTCATGCTTCATCGGAATTGCCTCTTGGGATTGATGCAATTGCATCTATATAGATGCATTTGCATCGATCGTCAAGCTTGATGCAATTGCATCTATCGCCTACGATGCAATCATGACCGGGATTCCTTCACCTCCAGCCATCAAGGCCTGGGCTCGCCTGATGCGGGTTTCGCGCCAGTTGTTGGAAAGAGCCGAGGACGCGCTGAAGGACAGTGGCCTGCCGCCGCTTGCCTGGTACGACGTCCTGCACGAGCTTGCCGAGGCGGGCGAGGGCGGATTGCGGCCGTTCCAACTCACCGAGCGCACCCTGTTTGCGCAGTACAACATCTCCCGGCTGCTGGCGCGGCTCGAAGCCGACGGGCAGGTCGAGAAGCTTCCAGTTGCCGATGACGGCCGCGGGCAAACAGTCCGCGTCACAGACAAGGGACGCGAGACGCGCCGCCGCATGTGGGCTGTCTACGGCCGGTCGATCGCGGAGTTGGTCGGCTCCCGGCTTTCCAATGTTGAGCTGGACGCGCTGTCAGCTCTGCTTGGGCGCCTGCGAGATCCGCCCGCCCTGGAGTGACACGCCTTCATGACGAAGATGGCGACCGATTGGCGAGGTCAGGCACTGCCCCAGAGGAATGCCAATGTCGCCAGAACGCCAAGCCCGATGCGGACCAGATGCAGATTGCCCCATTTGGCGATCAATGTCCGAGCTTCAGGATTGACGGAGTTCGCGTCCATCGCCTCCAGCAACCTATTTGCCGGCATCATCACCAGCAACGTCCATGGCCAAGGCAGGATGATCAGCACGGCGCCGGCCAGATAAGCGAGATTGCCGGTCAGCCACCACGCGACGAGGCCAAGAAAACAGGCGATGACGGCAATCGAGGCCTGCATGGCGGCGCCGCGCTTGTAGGAAGGCTGCCATTCCTGCAGCAATGCTTTGTCCTCGAGGCGAAGCCGCGCCGGCTGTTCGGCGACGCTGACGTAGATAGCCGCACCCGCGAACACTGCGGTAACGGTCAACGCAAGCAATCCGGCGAGCATGATCAGTGTCTCCCGTGATGCCCCGCATGGAGCAGGCTACAGAAATAAAGGCTTGCGTCGGGTCGGACAATACGCCATAAAGCCGAACCGTAACGTACGGTACGCCATCGAGCTCATATCAGAACTGCGGTGAGTTTGCCTCCTGAGGAAAAACTGTGTTGCACGCTGTGACCGACATCGACACCAGCGAGGCGCTGACGGAGCGGCAGAAGGACGTGCTCGACGCCGCCCTTCGCCTGCTGGTCGAAGAGGGCGATCAGTTGACCATGACCGCCGTGGCGCGGCGGGCGAGCTGCTCGAAGGAGACGCTCTACAAATGGTTCGGCGATCGCGACGGGCTGTTGACGGCAACGGTACAATGGCAGGCGTCTAAGGTGCGGGTAGTGCCGGTCGACCGCAAGGGGCTCGACCTCCCTTCGCTGACGGCGAGCCTCGAACGCTTCGCTTCGGACTGGCTCAAGGTAATTTCGAGCGACACCTCGATCGCGCTGAACAGGGTGGCGGTCGGCCATGCTAGTTCGGGGAAGGACGATCTCGGCGCCATCGTGCTGGAGAACGGCCGCTTCGCACTGGCCCGGCGCCTTAAACCGGTGCTGGAGGCAGGCAAGGAAGCTGGTTTCCTCGAGTTTTCCGACGCGGAGACGGCGTTCCGCACCTTTTTCGGGCTGGTCGCCCGCGACGTGCAGATCCGCCTGCTGCTTGGCGACCGGCTGGAATTGACTGATGCGGCGATCGGCGGCGATGCCGTCCGGGCGACGCAGCAGTTTCTCGCTCTTTACGGGGCAAAAACCGGGCCGCAAGGCCTCTGAATTCAAAACGGGAAGGAACAAAAATGCGTGTCTATTACGATCGCGATGCCGATCTCAACCTGATCAAGGGCAAGAAGGTCGCCATCATCGGCTATGGCAGCCAGGGCAGGGCGCATGCGCTCAACCTTAAGGATTCCGGCGTCAAGGACATCGCCATCGGCCTCAAGGCCGGCTCGGCGACCGCCAAGAAGGTCGAGGCCGACGGGCTCAAGGTGATGAGCGTAGCCGATGCCGCCAAGTGGGCCGACCTGATGATGATGGCCACGCCGGACGAGCTGCAGGCCGACATCTACAAATCCGAGATCGCGCCGAACATCCGCGATGGCGCAGCGATCGCCTTTGCCCACGGCCTCAACGTGCATTTTGGCCTGATCGAGCCCAAAGCTTCGGTTGACGTCGTGATGATCGCGCCGAAGGGGCCTGGCCATACGGTGCGCGGCGAATACCAGAAGGGCGGTGGTGTGCCGTGCCTGGTCGCGGTCAACCAGGACGCTTCGGGCAATGCGCTCGACCTGGCGCTTTCCTATGCCTGCGGCGTTGGCGGCGGCCGCTCGGGTATTATCGAGACCAATTTCCGCGAGGAGTGCGAGACCGACCTGTTCGGCGAGCAGGTGGTGCTGTGCGGCGGCCTGGTCGAATTGATCCGCGCCGGCTTCGAGACACTGGTGGAAGCCGGCTACGCGCCGGAAATGGCCTATTTCGAGTGCCTGCACGAGGTCAAATTGATCGTCGACCTGATCTATGAAGGCGGCATTGCCAACATGAACTACTCGATCTCGAACACCGCCGAATGGGGCGAATATGTCTCGGGCCCGCGCATCATCACCGCCGAGACCAAGGCCGAGATGAAGCGCGTGCTGAAGGATATCCAGACCGGCAAGTTCACCTCGGAATGGATGCAGGAATACCGCGCCGGCATGTCGCGCTTCAAGGGCATCCGCCGCAACAACGACAGCCACCAGATCGAGGAAGTCGGCGCCAAGCTGCGCGCGATGATGCCGTGGATTTCGAAGAACAAGCTGGTTGACAAGGCCAAGAACTGAAGGACATCCACGTTCGTTTCGTTACCCGTCCTCGGGCTTCGCCCTGCGGGCGCGTGGGAATTTCCATGAACAAGCTGGTCGACAAGGCCAAGAACTGATCGCAATTTCATTGCCGATCAAGAAAGGCCGGCGGAGCGATCCGCCGGCCTTTTCGCATCAAGATCGTGTGGTTTCCAGGCTTCTGGACAGGCGCACTATCCTCATCACCGTGATATGCCTGTGCGGGGCATGGCACAAAAGTGCCAAGGGGGTGAGAGTTGGAACTCAAATTTCTGTTGATCGGGTTTGCCTGCGCGGTTGCCGGCATGCTCTCCCTCGTCACCTTGCTGAAATGGTGGGAGGTGAGGGCGGTCAGCCGCTGGTCTCCGACGCCGGGAAAAATCATCTCGTCGCGGGTCGAGGCCCGCGAGGTGACCAGTTCGGGATCCGGTTCGGACAGCAGAGGGTCGACCGAAATCCGCAACTTCCCGGCAATCACCTTCGAATACAAGGTGAACGGCAAGACATTTCGCAGTTCGCACTACAGCGTGCAGGAGAACCTTGGAAACTTTGCAGTGGCGGAAACCCTTGCGAAATTTCCAAACGGGGCCGGCGTAACCGTCTTCTACAATCCGGCCGATCCAGCCAAGGCGGTGATCGAACGCACCATGCCCGACGGCTCCTTCAAGTTCATGGTCCAGCTTTCGGCCGGGCTGGTGGTCGGCGCGCTTGTATTGGTCTTCTCCGTCGGCGGCGTCCTCGAAGCGATCCGGCCGTTTTTGCCCAGGCCGCAGAACCTCGGCGCCGCTGCCCTGCTGCTTTTCATGGGATTGTTTGTCCTGCGCATGGGCTTTGCCCAGAAGTCACTTGCGGAACAGGCGGCCAAATGGCCGATCACGGCAGGACGCATCGATGCTTCGGGCCTGCGGAAATTCGAGACCCGCGACAGGTCCGGAGGCGGCTATCGGCCCTGGCGGACAGTCTTCAAATCCCGCGTCGTCTACAGCTATAGCGTCGCCGGCCAGCGCTACGCCGCCGATCGCATCGCGTTCGGCGCAAACGTGACGGCTTCGCTGCCGAGCCTCGTCAGCGGTCGATCGCAGCGCTACCTCCAGGGCGACAAGGTCGAGGTCCACTACGATCCCGACAACCCGGTTGCAGCGGTTCTCGAATGCAGGGTGAGCGGGCTTTGGCTCCTGTGGGTCTGCGCAGTTGGCCTCCTCGGTGGAGCCGCGCTGCTGGTAGGCGTCATCTGAAGCTGCTGTCCTAGGCTGCATATCCAGCGGAAAAAGACGCCTGTCTTCAGCATCTGACAAGAACTCCGCTGTCGAAGCCAGGCCATGTCAATCTCACCGTCGCCCCGTCGACCACAATATGGATGACACGGGAGAACGGCTCTTCGGCCGACGGGTCGGATCCGTAGCATTGGCTGGCCCGAGCCACCCAGCCCGTAGGCGTCTTGAGAAACGATGCGTGTTCGCAGCCGAGAGCAGGGACCGACAGCGCGTCGCGGTACAATGTGTAGACAGTCTGGCGTTGAACATCCGCAACGGCGGTACAGTTCGATCTGTCCCCGGACCATGTGCCCACATAGGGTTCCGTGGCAAAGGCGCTGCCGCACGTAAATGTTAAGATCGAAATGAGCATCAAGAGATTTCGCATCATCGATTCTTTCTTTTCGACGCGGCCTTGGGCCATGCTAAAGCATCGATGCTCAAACTTCACAATGATGCTGCTCCAAGGGACTTAAATGATCATCCGCAAAGCAGCAGCTATTTTTCTGAGCATGCTGAGCCTGTTGCAAGCAGCGAACGCAACAGAATGTTCGCTCAGCCATGCGACCTATCGCGAGCCGCGTTCGGGAGCGACGATACAGTTCCGGCCAACCAACAACGAGCCGGCCGCGCTGACGACCGAGGTCTTTTCGTTGATCGTGCCCAACACCGACATTCGTCTGCCGTCGGACATTACCTGGACCAATGGCAAGTACTCCTTTCCTGTGGGCACGATCCGGCACACCTGCACCGACGACGATCGTGAGGCTGGTCTCGAGGACGGCACCGGGCTGTGCAGAGTGTGGGATGGGCAGGTCTATGCGTTCAATGCAGGCGGTGCCGAGCAGTTGAATTCCCGCGAAGCCTCGCCGGCACCGGCAGGGTTGCTGTTGCCTGACTTCGGCGCGATTTTTACCGAATGGCCCGATTTCGCCAATGCCAATCCCGATGGTTCAGCCTGGGATGCCTTTACCTTGTCGGGTTGCAGCGATGAATAGCAAGAGACTGCCGGCCTGCATCTGCGCCCTGCCGGTCCTTGTTGCCATGGCAACCGGCGCTCGCGCCGACCAAGGCAAGCCGTCGCGTCCGCCTGTCGACAAATGCACCTGGGAACGGCTGGCGGACAGGGATGTCGGGCTGGCTGCCTGGGTGCGGCGTTGCGATTTCGGTCTTCGCCGGATTCATTTCGAGCTTGGCGGCAATGCTCTTGCCATCAAATACAGCGACGGCGGGCCGGCCGATCCTGTCGTCGAAGTCTTCGATATGCTGCCTGGCGAGGCCGCCGATGCTGCGTTGCAGCGCATTTTTACGGAGAAGACCGAGAAAGCCATCAGCACACGTTGCGTGCTCATGCCTTACACCGAAGGGGCGACGCCCGCGCGCATCCTCCGGTATGTTTTCAGTCCCAATGCCGCCTATCGTGAGGAATTGAAGACCGTCGCCAACCCTGACGAGGTCGGCGTACCGCCTTGCGGCGAATGGGGCGAAGCCCCGGACGGCATTCAGTATTTCGAGGTGCAATCACCCGAACTGCGAAAGCTTCTATTCGTTCGCGTCGGCCAGGATGAGCCGCTGTTTGACGAGCAGACACTGCGAGTCCTGCCACCCGGATAGCGCCGGGATCTCAGCCGTAGTGCCAACTGGGCTTTGGTTCGGTACCGGTGAACATCACGCCGATACGATCCTCGCGGCGCCAGCGGACCACGGCCTTGTAGGCAATGCCGTCGGTCGGAACATAGAGCAGGAACTCATCGGGCACGCGCGCGTCGATCGAGACCTTCAATTCGGCGCCGCCGGCGTGCATGTTGCGCAGCGTGCATGTGACCTCGGAATTGCTCACGCCGGTCAGGATCGTCGCGCCCTTCAAGACGCGCTGCCGGTGTTTGTCCCTCTGTTCGTCCTCGGCCATCGCACGCAATCCAGCCATTTTTCGCGTCTCGGGCGTTCTGATCGGGAGGATTATTAGACCTGCCTGATAAAAATAGCGTTATCAGCAGTCGGGACTGGGCGATGTTCGCGGTCCCTGGCTGGAAGAAAAAGGCGCCGCGAAGCACGGCGCCGAATGATGCTTGTTGTCGGCCTGCTTACCTATAGGGCGAGTAGCATTGCTGGCGCGGCCCGTAATAGGGCTGGAAGGTGTTGTCCCAGGCGCGGTACGACCGGTAGCGATTGTAACACCATTGGACATGTGCACTGGAAAGCCGCCCTGCGCGATAATAGCGGCGCGGTGGCGGCGCGTCGTAGTAGTTGTAGCTGTTGTACAGGCTGCCAAGGCCGAGGCCCAGGCCCAAGCCAAGAATCGCGGCACCCGCACCATCATCATAGTAGCCGCCGCGGTAATGGCGGCGATGGTGGCGCCAGCGCCAGCTGTCGTCCCAGCCGCCATTGTCCCAGTGTCTCGAAAAATGACGGCCGCGGAAATTGTGGGACCGCCATCTCCAATCGTCGCCGCCGTGCCATTGCCGAAAGCCGCGATTGCGCCAACGCCAGATCTGCCTGTCATTGCCGCCTGCCCAATCTTCACGAATTTGCACGATGTCGGCAGCGTTGCCCGCCACCGGCAGCAGGGGTTTGGGCATCGGCCCGGCAAGCGACGGGGCCGAGAGGCTGGCGATCAGACCGAGGGCCATCAGCCCGGATCTGACGGAAGATAAAAAGAGCGGTTTCATCGCACTCTCCGAAATTCAGGCCCCACGCCCAGAAACCTCGGGGAAGGGCCTATTGATGGAACTTTCCATCTGAACGGAAGATGAACAAAAAGGTTCCGTCAACCATGGCGAGCGCGCGATCAATCAGAGCCGCCTGGTTTCTGCGCCCTTGTTTTCGGGCGCGCTTGCGGGCAAAGCTCAAAGCCATGTCGCTGCGCCTTGCCACCTTCAACGTCGAAAACCTAATGAACAGGTTTGATTATTCCGGATACCGCAATCAGCTCAACGAAGATCGCACACTGGCGCTTTTCGACATCCAGAGCGAGGCCGAATACAAGATGCTCGAGCAGGCGCGGGCGATCGCGCAGTCCGACGACACGCGCCAGTTGACGGCGCTGGCGATCGCGGCCACCCGCGCCGACATCATCTGCATGCAGGAAGTCGACAATATCGAGGCGCTGAGGGCCTTCGAATATGGCTATCTGTTCAAGATGGTGGGGCAAGGCTACCGGCAGAAATACACCACCGCCGGCAATGATTCGCGCGGCATCGACGTCGCCGTGATGATGCGCAACGAGACCGCGCAGGGCCAGCCAATCGAATTCGTGCGCATGACTAGCTACGCCTATGTCACGTTCGAGCAATTCGGCCTGCACACGGCGGAATTGGCAGCGCTTGGTCACCAGGCCAATGAACGCATCTTCCGACGCGACTGCCTGGAAATCGATCTGACGGTCGCTGGCGCGCCGTTGACGCTGTATCTCGTGCATTTCAAGTCGATGGGCTCACCCCGTAACGGCCTCGACGGCCGCGAGGCGACAATGCCGCTGCGCATCGCCGAGGCGCAAGCGGTGCGCCGGATCATCGAGGAGCGCTTCGGTAAGGATAATGCCGCCGACAAGCGCTGGGCAATCTGCGGCGACATGAACGACTACCGGCAGCGCGTGAAGATCACTGGCGATGTTTTCGACGGCCATCGCTTCGAGGTGATCGACGAGACCCGGTCCTGCATCGACGTGCTCACTGCCGGCGGTTTTTGCGAAAACACGGTCGAGCGGCGGCCGGAAATGGACCGCTGGACTTTCTATCACACGCGCGGACCGGAAGAGCGGCATCTCTGCCAGCTCGACTACATCCTTTTGTCGAGGGCGCTAGCCAGGCAGAACGCCACCGCCGTTCCCGATATCATCCGTAGCGGGCAGCCTTGGCGCACCATATTTCCGGCGGGCCAGGAGGTCGAGCGCTTCCCACGCGCCGGGTGGGACCGGCCGAAGGCATCCGACCATTGCCCAGTAGCAATTGCCCTCGACATGGTGTGAGACAGGCGTGAGTTTCGATTTGCCGCGCAACGTCATCCTGCCGGTCGATGCCATCGACGTCAGGCTCGATTCCGGCCCGCATCCGTTCGAGCGCGATCATGCCGACGCGATCGCGGCGAACTGGCGGCGTGAGACCGCGGCCAAGCCGGCGCTTTTCGACGGCACCGTGGTGCTGCTTTCCGCTCTCAGCTATCGCGACAATCGCCTAGTCGGCCGTTGCCATGCGGTGCGTTATTCGACCTTCATGCTTTGGCGCAGCAATCGACAGGTGCCTGGCGCCGAACATGCCTACGCGCACGCCATGCTGGTCGCCGGCGACAACGCGTTGGTGGCGATCCGTATGGCACCGCATACGGTCAATGCCGGGCGCGTCTACTTCGCCGCCGGTTCGTTCGAGCCAACCGATTTCCGCGACGGCATTGTTGACGTCGACTTCAACATGATCCGCGAGGTACTGGAGGAAACCGGGCTCGATCTATCAGGTGCGACACGCGGCAGGCGCCATTACGCCCTGTCGACGGCAACCGGCACGGTGATCTTTCGCCGCTACCGCGAGACGGCCTCCGCCGACGACCTCGCACAGCGGATCAGTGCATTCGTCGCCGCCGAATCAGAGCCTGAAATCGAAGGCCCTGTAATCATCCGCAATGCCGCCGATCTGCCGGACGGGCTGATGCCGCATATGAGACCGCTGATCGAATGGCACTTTGCGAGCGAGCAAGGTTTCCAACTCTAACGCCGTAGCCTACCTTCAATAGCCTTGCGGTCGTTGCGGGCGGCAACAAAATACAACAGCACGCCGAGACCCAGGAGCGCCCCCATCGCTGTTCCCATCGTCTGCCCAATTACCTGCTGGAAGTCAGCGGTGACGCGATCGGGATTCTCCATCCCATAAAGGATCAAATTCCACCAAAGCCCTGCCAAGGCGGCTTCGACGATCACAATCGCCAGAGCCAGTCGCGCTTTCTTGCTCATCCATTGTTCCCCCCTTAGTCCCCAACAGCATTGTTATCATTGCAGAATGTGCTGCGACAAGGGCAGGTTGCATAAAAAATTGGCAGCGTCTGGAGGCGACACTTGCTGCAATGCCTATTCATGCCTCAGCGCGTCGATCGGGTTAAGCCGCGCGCCGCGCAGCGCCGGGAAGAAGCCGAACACCATGCCGATCAGCGCGGAAAAGCCGACAGCAAGCAGGATGACCGCCGGGCTTGGCGCAAACGGGATCGTCAGCGTCAGCGAGGCGAGGCCGGCAAGGGCCAGGCCGATCAGGATGCCGATGATGCCGCCAAGCAGCGACAGCACGGTTGCCTCGACTAGGAACTGGATGAGGATGTGCTTTTCGTGGGCGCCGATGGCGAGCCTGATGCCGATCTCGCGCGTGCGCTCGGTTACCGACACCAGCATGATGTTCATAATGCCGATGCCGCCGACGAGCAGGCTGACGCCGGCGACGGCACCGAGCATGCCAGTCATGGTGGTGGTCGCGCTGGCCATGGCATCGGCGATCTGGGTCATGTCGCGGATCGAGAAATCATCGTCGCGGTCGGGCGTGATGCGGCGTGTGTCGCGCAAGATGTCCTCGACGCGCTGCTGCAGCACCGTGGTTGGCGTACGGTCGTCGGCGGCGACATAGATCGAATCGATGTCGCGATTGCCGGCAATGCGACGCTGATAGGCGGCGAGCGGCATCAGCACGACATTGTCCTGGTCCTGGCCGAAACCGGTATAGCCCTTCGGTTCGAGCAAGCCGATGATCTTGCAGGAAGTGCGGTTGACGCGGATGATCTCGCCTTCAGGGTCGCCGGCGCCGAAGAACTGCTGGCGCACCGTCTCGCCGATGAGGCAGACGCCGGTGCCCGAGCGGGTTTCCGAATCGCTGAACGGGCGGCCCGAAACCAGCTTCCAGTCGCGGGCATCGAGATAGACGCTGTCGGTTCCGGTGACGCCCGAGGTCAGGCTTTCGGTGCCGAAAATGACGCGCACCTGCTTTTGCGACGCCGGCGAGATGGCACGCGCGCCGTCCAGATGCGCGACAAGCGCTGCGAGATCTTTGTCGCCCAGCGGTCGGACGACCTGATCGAGCCCTCCAGGTCCGCCAGGCCCGGCCGGACGGCCGGAACGGATGACGAGCAGATTGCTGCCGAGCTTGGAAATGTCGGATTTGACCTTCTCGGTGGTGCCCGAGCCGATGGTCAGCATGGCGATGACGGCGGCGACGCCGATGACGATGCCGAGCAGCGTCAGGAACGAGCGCAGCACGTTGCGGCGGATGGAGCGGAGCGAGAGGCGAACGGTTTCCCAGATCATGGCTAGGCCATCTCGAGATTGGCTGTGTCCAAGGCGACATGGCCATCGAGGAAACGGATCGTGCGCTGCGCATAGCCGGCAACATCGGCTTCGTGCGTGACCATGGCGATAGTCAGCCCGAGCTCGCTGTTCAGCTGCGTCAGGAGTTCCATGATCTCGTGCGTGCGTGCGGTGTCGAGATTGCCGGTCGGCTCGTCGGCAACGAGCAGCGTCGGCCTGGTGACGATGGCGCGGGCGATCGCCACGCGCTGCTGCTGGCCGCCGGACAGCTCGGCTGGCGTATGATGCTCGCGGCCGACAAGGCCGACCTCGGCAAGCGCCTGCATGGCAAGGCCGCGACGCTCGCGGGCACCAACGCCGCGGTAGATCAGCGGCAGTTCGACATTCTCCGCCGCCGTGGTGCGCGGCAAGAGGTTGTAGCCTTGGAAGACGAAGCCGACATAGAGGTTGCGCAGTACGGCGCGGCGATTGCGATCGAGACGGCCGGCGTCGATGCCTTCGAAGCTGTAGGTCCCAGCGGTCGGCGTGTCGAGGTAGCCAATGATGTTCATGGCCGTAGATTTGCCCGAACCGGACGGGCCCATGATGGCGACGAATTCGCCGCGCCTGATGGCAAGGTCGACGCCGGCCAGCGCATGCACCCGGGCTTCGCCCTGGCCATAGCTTTTCCAGACCTTGTCGAAGCCGATGAGGGTCGCGCCCGATGCCACGATCAGCTCCGCTGCTGCGAGGCGATAATGACTTGCGCGCCTTCCTCCAGGCCGGAAACGATCTCGGTCAGTTCGCCATCTGTCGAGCCGACCCTGACGTTGACCGGATGCGGCCGGCCATTCTCCAGCACGTAGAGCGTGCGCGAGCCGTCGTTGGGCTTCGTCGCCGCCTGGCGCTGGCGGTTGCCGCCGGGGCGTCCCATGCGGCCGGTGAACACGTCGGTGAGGCTCCAGCCGCGCTCCGCCGTCTGCGCCGGCCGGTAGCGGAAGGCGATCGATGGCACGGTGAGCACGTTCTTGGCCTGCTTGGTGACGACCGAGACGGTGGCTGTCATGCCGGGCCGCAACAGAAGCTCGCTATTGTCGACGTCGAGCCTTGCATCATAGGTAACGACACCGTCGGTGGTGACCGAGGCATAGGAAATGTCGCGGATTTCGGCGTCGAATGGCCGTTCGGGGAACGCGTCAACGGTGAAGCGCGCATGCTGGCCGGGTTTGACGGCGCCGATATCGGCCTCGTCGACCGCAGCCTTCAATTCCATGTTCTTCAAATCCGCAGCGATGACGAACAGCACCGGCGCCTGCAGCGAAGAGGCGACCGTCTGGCCGGGGTCGACCGAGCGCGTCAGTATGATGCCGTCGATCGGAGCGTAGATGGTACTCTTGGCAAGATCCGTCTGTTGCGCCTTGAGATCGGCATTGGCCATGGCGAGGTTGGCTTTGGCGATATCAAGCGCCGCCTTCGAGCGGTCGCGGGTGGCGGTTGCCGCTTCAAGCGACTGGTCCGTCGCCATGCCGCGCTTGGTCAATTGTGCCGCGCGCACCAGCGCCTTTTCGTTTTCAGCAAGCGTCACGGTGGCGTCCTCGACGCTCGCCGCCGCTGCCTTGGCGGAGGCCTGGGCGCGCTCGATCTGCACCTCCAGCTTTGCGGTGTCGAGCGCGGCCAGCACATCGCCCTTCTTCACCAGCTGGTTCTCGTTGACCGAAACCGAGCGGACGACGCCGGAGAGTTCGCTGGAAATATCGACCTGGGTGAGAGGCTGCAGCGTGCCGGTAGCCGAAACGGCGACGGTAAGGTCGGCCATGGCGGCCAGTGTCGTGGTATACTCGATCTTGGCGGGCGAGCCCGCATACCACTGGTAGCCGACGACACTCGCGGCGACGGCAAGCAGTGCGAACACTGCGTAACCCCAACCGCGACGGCGTTTTGTCTTCAGGCCCTGGTGGTCGAGCCCGAGCGCCGTCTCGATGGCGGAAGCGGATTCCGTCTTTGGCAGATTGACAATCTGGTCCACGCCGGACCCCTATGTTCAGTGATATCCCATCGGTGCACAAATCAGGCCTTATGGTTCAAAATTCAAATTAAATTTCGCTCATGTTTGGAATGAGGCAGAGGACTTACTGAGATGCAGCCGCGGAATTACTTGCTTTACGACGTATTCACCACCAACCGGCTGGCCGGCAATCCGCTGGCCGTGGTGCTCGACTGTGATGGGCTGGACGTTGCGACGATGCAGGCGGTGGCGCGCGAGTTCAACCTGTCCGAAACCGTCTTCGTGCTGCCGCCGGACAACCCGAAGCACCGGGCCCGCATCCGTATCTTCACGCCCGATTATGAAATGCCGTTCGCCGGCCACCCAACCGTCGGCTCGGCGATAGCGCTCGCCGAAATTGCGGGAGAGGCCGCCGGCATCTTCGTGCTCGAGGAGAATATTGGCCCGGTGCGCTGCGCTGTCAGCAAGCACGACGGTTCGACCTTTGCCGAGTTCGACCTGGCGAAACTGCCGGCGCAGCTGGCATTGTCGGCCGATCCCGAGGCGATCGGCGCGGCCCTTGGCCTTGGGCCGCACGAGATCGGCTTCGAGAACCACCGCGTTTCGTTCTGGTCGGCGGGCGTGCCCTACGTGACCATCCCCGTCGCCAATCTGGAGGCGGCCGCCCGGATCAGGCTGGACAACCAGGCCTGGTCGGAGCTCGCACCACGCAAGAGCGAATGGGCCTTCGCCAGCCCCTATGTCTATTGCCGCGAGACGGTGCATCACGACAGCGCCTTCCATGTCCGCATGATGGTGCCCGGCAATCCGTCCTACGAAGACCCGGCGACCGGCTCAGCGGCGGCCGCCTTCGCCGGCGCGATCATGCATTTCGACGGCCCGACGGACGGCGTTTCACAACTGTGGATCGAGCAGGGGCTGGAGATGGGCCGGCCTTCGCGCATTCGCCTCGAACTGAATGTCGAAGGCGGCAAACTGGCGGCCGCCCGCATCGGCGGCCATGCGGTGAAGGTGGCTGAAGGCAGGCTTTTTGTTTGACGGGCGCGGCACTTCGGCGATTTGTCGGGAAATGAATCCCACGGGGCTGGACATGGCGGATATCGGCGGCTATATGCCCGCCAACGCCGGTTTTGCCGGCCGAGTGGGTGCGTAGCTCAGTTGGTAGAGCAGCTGACTCTTAATCAGCGGGTCCACAGTTCAATCCTGTGCGCACCCACCAAATTTTTCAGAAAATTGGTGGAAAGACCTAGAAAGCGGGATGTTTCGCCGCTATCGGGTGGCCGCATTTATGCAGCCGCTATTGGATAGTCGGCCGCAGACAGCTGAGGATCGCCCGCACTATGGCCAAGACGCCGTCGACGGCATCGAAGTTTGTCCTGCTTTTACCGACGGTCCATTTAAGGTCGGGTGCTTCGGGCAAACGGAGGTTCCTGACAGACAAAACAGCCTGAAAGCATAAAGAGGTCTAGATGTCTCGGATCGCCTTCAGAATAGTAAGGAAATTGGAAGAACAACCTTATGGGACCACCATATGCCAGCTTGAAGGTCATCGAGAATCTAATTTCGTGACCAAATCTATCTTCGATAATTCCGCTAAAACTAAGGTCTCGGGCATCGTAGTGATGCCATTGCGTCGATAATCCCAAAGAATCCCAAGCCCTGGGGGTATGCGCTTTCGGTTCTTTGCGATTGGGGAATTTTGCCTCTTCAGGATCGTAGGGAAGCGGTGGATCGATGTAGTCTGTCTCGGTTCGCCAATCTTCCGCGGCGCTGCGAAGATCTTCAAAAATCTGAACGATTCTCGGGTCTGTCTGCTCGCCAGAAAAGATTGAGATTCGCCATTGAGAAATCATCTCGCATAGCTCTTCGACCGTATGGCCCGATCGCTCTGCCCAATCCTCGGTGGCGAGTATCCACGGCGAATTGTATTTCAGCCCGGCAAAGGCGCCGCTCTTGCTGTCGAAATCTCTGATGATCCGAGCAAGAATATCGCGAAGCCCCTGTTTGGGTCTCCGAAGATCTGTGAGCGTTTGTTCATCAACGCGATCCGCGCTTGGCTCCGCCTTACTTCTCCGACACGCCGGCCTCGGCGAAGCTTGCCATGCGGGCATGGCATTCGAGCGCCGAGCGGACGATGTTGACCGCCAGGCAAGCGCCGGAGCCTTCGCCGAGACGCATGCCGAGATCAAGCAGCGGCGGCAGACCGAGCGCTTCGAGCAGGCGGCGGTGGCCGGACTCGGCCGAGACATGAGCGGCCATGGTGTGGGCAAGGCCGGCAGGATGCAGCCCGGCCAAGGGTGCCGCGGCGGCGGTGCAGACGAAGCCGTCGAGCAGCACCGGCACGCCGAGATGGCGCGCCGCCAGTGTAGCGCCCAAGATCGCCGCAAGCTCGCGGCCGCCGAGGGCTGCCGCTACCTTCAGGGGATCGGCCAGCGCCGGGGCGTGGCGCTTCAGGCCGGCCTCGATGGCGACGATCTTGCGCACGAGGCCGGCGTCGTCGACGCCGGTGCCACGCCCTGTCCATCGCTCCGCGCCACCGCCGAACAGCGCGGTCGAGATGGCCGCCGCCGGCGTGGTGTTGCCGATGCCCATTTCGCCGAAACATACAAGGTCGAAATCCCTGCTGATCGCGTCGTAGCCTGCCGAGACGGCGGCGAGGAAGGCTTCGTCTTCCATCGCCGGCTCTTGCGTGAAGTCGCCGGTCGGACGGTCGAGGTCGAGCGGGATGACGTCCAGCTCCGCGCCGGCGATGCGGGCAAGCTGGTTGATGGCGGCGCCGCCGCCGGCGAAATTCGCTACCATCTGCACGGTGACCTCCGACGGGAAGGCCGACACGCCTTGCGCGGTGACGCCGTGGTTGCCGGCAAAGACGAAAACCTTGACGCGGTCGAGCTTTGGTATGTCGCGGCCCTGCCAGCGCGCCAGCCAGGCGGCTACTGTCTCCAGCCGGCCGAGGCTGCCTTGCGGCTTGGTCAGCGTGTCCTGGCGGCGGGCGACGGCATTGGCCGCGGCGTCGCTGCCAATGGGCAGGTCGAGGCAGGCGGCGCGCAGTTCATCGAGCGATTTGAAAGGCATGGGGGCAAAATCTCCGAAACAGAGTCAGGAAAGGGAAATGGAAGCGACGAGCAGGATTGCGATCTCGCCGAGCTGCTGCAGGGCGCCGACGGTGTCGCCGGTCTGGCCGCCGATCTGGTTGAGGCAAAGCGCTCGAAACGCGGCAAACAAGAACGCAAGCAGGATGAGCGCGAACATGGCAGCACTGAACCCAAGCGCCAGCAGCGCGACGGCGCCGAGCACGGCACCGACACCCGCGGTTTCGGCGGTGACTAAGCCTGCATCAGCCGAGAGGCCGTCGGCGCGGGCCGGCGGCAGCAGGTGCATGAAGGCGCCGAGCAGGCCGCGCGAGCCCGCATGCGCGGCAATAAGGGCCCAGAAGACATGGGCCGGGCCGGCGAATCCAGAGAGCACGCTCCAGCGGATCAGCAGCGAGATGCCGAGCGCGCAGGCGCCGTAGGCACCGATGCGGCTGTCGCGCATGATCTCGAGTTTCCTGTCGCGCGTCTTGCCGCCGCCAAAGCCGTCGGCGACGTCCGAAAGCCCGTCTTCATGCAGGCAGCCGGTAGCGAGCAAGATCGCGGCAAGGGTCAATGCGGCAGCGGGAGCCGTGGCAAGGCCGAGCCTTGTGCCCACGGCGTAGACCAGCCCACCGACAACAGCAACGGCGAGGCCGGCAGCGGGTGCAGCCCAGATCGCAGCGGCAAGGCTGCGGCCACGGAAGTCGGCTTGCGGCAGCGGCAGCCGGGTAAAGAAGACGAGGCAAAGCGCGATATCATCGAGAATTTGCTGTTGCGAGGGGATCTGGAGGTTGAGCATGATTCTATTCCGAAAACCGGCTACCACTTTTCGCTAACGCGGTCCTTCGGTTCGGGATCATGCTCTCGCCCCTCGCAATGGCATGGAAGAACGTGCCGCTGACATTGCCGCGCCGGTAGCCCGAGGCGCCGAGCGGATTTCCTTGACCGTCGGCGAGGTCGGCCAGCGGCTCGTCATTGCCGGTCGCAATCATCTGCGCGTAGTGGAATTCATGGCCGCGGATCAGCGTGCCTTGGCTGCCGAGCGGACAGCCGGACCGCAGCCGCGCCTCGCGGTAGCCGAGATTCATCTTGCGCTTGGCGAAGCTGGTCGAATGGCCGAGGAGGCCAAGCATCCGATGCGTCTCGCCCGACGCGTCCTCGAGCGCTTCGCCCAACACCATGAAGCCGCCGCACTCGCCGTGCACCGACCGCGTGGTGGCGAACCGCGCCGTGCCGGCCCTGAAATTCGCCGCGGCCGCGAGGCGGCCGGCATGAAGCTCGGGATAGCCGCCGGGCAGCCAGCAGACATCGCAATCGTCGCCTGGCGCCTCATCGGTGAGCGGCGAGAACGGAACGATCTCGGCGCCGGCCTTGCGCCAATGCGCGGCAACGTGCGGATAGAGGAAGGTGAAGGCGGCGTCCTCGGCCAATGCGATGCGCTGGCCGGGCGGCGGCAGCGCGTCGTCGAAATTGCCCGGCGCGGGCGTGAATGGCGCCGCCAGCGCCATAATGGCGTCGAGGTCGAGCGACCGCTCGACCATGTCGGCCAGCCGGTCGAGATGCGCCATCAGATTCTCATATTCGCCGGCCTGGACGAGACCGAGATGGCGCTCGGGCAGGTTGAGCGAGGGATCGCGCAGGATGGCGCCGACGACAGGCAGGCCGAGTGCCTCGATGGCATCGCCGCATAGCCGGCGGTGGCGCTCGCTGCCCAGCCGGTTGAGCACGACCCCGGCCATGCGCACATCGGGGTCATAAGTAGCAAAGCCCTTAGCAACGGCCGCCGCCGTGGTCGACTGGCCGGAAACGTCGAGCACCAGCAGCACCGGCAGGCCGTAGAGTTGGGCAAGGTCGGCGGCCGAGCCGGTGCGGCCCGGAGCAGCCGGAATTCCATCGAACAGGCCCATGGCGGTTTCGAGAAAGATGAAGTCGGCGTCCTCGCTCGCTTCGCCGGCCAGCGCATTGAGCAGTGCGGGCGGCATTGCCCAGCTGTCGAGATTGACGCCGGACAAGCCGGTGGCTGCGGTGTGGAAGCCGGGATCGATATAGTCCGGGCCGGATTTGGCGCCGCGCACCTTCAGGCCGCGCCGGGCGAGGGCGCGTAGAATGCCGATGGTGACGCTGGTCTTGCCCGAGCCCGAGCGGGGCGCGCCGATGATGATGGCGCGGGTCATGGCTCACCCGCCAGTGCCGCGCGCATCCCGACGATGCCGCCGACGACGATCAGCGCCGGCGAGGTCAAGCCGGCCGCGGCCGTTTCCTCGGCAATCGTGGCGAGCGTGGCGGCGACGATCCGTTCCTGCGGTGTCGTCGCAGCGACAATCACCGCGGCGGGCGTCGAAGGCGCCAGCCCGCCCTCGAGCAGCGAGGCGGCGATCAGCGGCAGATTGGCCATGCCCATATAGATGACCACCGGCTGGCCGGTGCGGGCGATTGCCGCCCAGTCGAGATCATCATCGGTGCCGGCGGCATGGCCGGTCGCCAGGATCAGCGCCTTGTTGATGCCGCGCATGGTGCCGGGAATGCCGGTCGCGGCCAGCGCGCTGAGGCCGGACGTCAGGCCAGGCAGGATGCGGAACGGGATAGTTTCCCCGGCCAGCGCCAGCGCCTCTTCGCCGCCACGCCCGAAAATATAGGGGTCGCCGCCCTTCAGCCTGACGACGCGCCGGCCCGCGCGCGCCAGCCGGACCAGCAGAGCGGTTATGTCGTCCTGCTTCATCGACGGCTTGCCGCCGCGTTTGCCGGCATAGAACAGTTCCGCGCCCTCGGCGACGGCGACGACCGCGGGCGAGACCAGCGCGTCATAAACCAGCGCGTCGCACTGTCCGAGGGCGGCCAGCACTTCCAGCGTCAGGCAGCCGGGATCGCCAGGGCCGGCACCGGCTAGCCAGACGTGACCGGGCTCCAGCTGGCGCGGCTTGAAGTTCAGCCGGGTGAGCGCCTGCTCGACCGTAGTGTTTCTATTGCTGCCGCTCACAATCCGTCCCGTCCGCGAAAGCGCCGCTGGTAATGCGCGTCATACAGTGAACTTTCGCCAAAGCCTTCGGCCGCCAGCGAGCGGCCGACGAAGATGATTGCCGTGCGTTCCATCGGATCGGCGGCCAATTGCGCCTCGATGGTGGCCAGCGTGCCGGTCAGCACGCGCTCGTCCGGCCAGGAGGCACGGAAGACGACCGCGACCGGGCAGTCGGCGCCGCAATGCGGCGTCAGCTCGGCGACGACGCGGTCGATAGCGTGGATGGCAAGGTGGATGGCCAGCGTGGCGCCGGTGCGGCCGAAGCCGGCCAGCGTTTCGCCGGGCGGCATTTTCGAGGCGCGGCCGGAGATTCGGGTCAACACCAGGCTTTGCGCGACTTCTGGAATGGTCAGCTCGCGGCGCAGCGCTGCCGCCGCAGCGGCGAATGACGGCACGCCCGGCGTCAGCGTGTAGGGAATGCCGTGCTTTTCCAACCGGCGGATCTGCTCGGCAACGGCGCTCCACACCGAAAGATCGCCGGAATGCAGGCGGGCGACATCATTGCCGGCCGCGTGGGCGGCCAGATATTCGGCCTCGATCTCATCGAGCGACATCGGCGCGGTGTCGATCAACCTCGTTCCGGGCGCGCAGTGCTGTAACAGCTCCGGCGCGACGATCGATCCGGCATAGAGGCAGACGGGACAACTGCCGAGCAGTCGGCTGCCGCGCAAGGTGATGAGGTCGGCAGCACCGGGGCCGGCACCGATGAAGTGAACGGTCATGCCGCATCTCCGCTGATGGCGATGGCGCAAGTGACGGCACCGAGCACGGTGCGCGGCCCGAGCAGTTTTGCGCCTTTGCCGGCGGCGGCAAGCGCCGAGGCTTCGGAAACCGACGGCGTGCCGGCATGCTCCTGCGATAGGTCGGAACGGCTGGTCGTAGATGCGGCTTTGAGTTCATCCTGCTCGACGACGATCACCGGAAGGCGGAGTTCGCGTCCGGCGGCGAAGATTGCCGCTTCATCCTGCTTGAGAGACGTGGTCGCGAGGGCTGAAAGCGCGGGCAGGGCAAGCCCGTGCGCTTCCAGAGCGGTTTCTACCGCGGCAAGCACGTCGCGCGCGCTGACGCCTTTGCGGCTGCCGATGCCCGCGACCATCATGGCTTCACCCAGCTCCATTGGGTAACCGGCATGGCCGGCCGCCACGCCTGCATCGAACCGACCGGCGAAGCACGGGATACAGCGATGCGGGTGAGCTGGCCGCCGTGCGCGGCGTGACGGGAAAGCAGCAGCGCCTCCATCTCCAGGGTCACCGCATTGGCGACGAGCCGGCCGCCGGCAGGCAAGGCATCGACGGCTCCCTCCAGCACGCCGGCATCGCTGCCGCCGCCGCCGACGAAGATCGCCGCGGGCGTCTCCAGCCCGGCAAGCGCTTGCGGTGCCGAACCTTCGACGACGGTGAGACCGGCAACGCCGCAGGCCGCGGCGTTGCGTCGGATGCGGGTGGCACGGGCCGGATCGGCCTCAACGGCGATGGCGCGCATGGAGGGATGCGCCAGCATCCATTCGATGCCGATGGAGCCCGATCCGGCGCCGATGTCCCACAGCAGTTCGCCGCGTCTTGGCGCGAGAGCGGACAGGGTGACGGCGCGCACTTCGCGCTTGGTGATCTGGCCGTCATGCTCGAACAAATGATCGGCAAGTCCCGGTGTCAGCGGCAGGATGCGTGCTTGCGAAGTCGATTCAACTTCGATTGCGAGCACGTTGAGCGGGTTGATCTTTTCGAGGTCGAAAGTGCCGGCGCTCGCCGAGCGCAGCCTTTCGTTCGGCCCACCCAGCGCCTCCAGCACCGTCAACCGCGAAACGCCGAAGCCAAGTTCGGTCATGAGACGGGCAATCGCTCCCGGTGCATCGCTGTCCGAGGTCAGCGCGAGAATGCGGGTGCAAGGATGCAGCAACGGCCGGATCAGGTCGAGCGAGCGGCCATGCAGCGAAATGGTCTCGACGTCCTGCAGCGCCCAGCCCAGGCGTGAGGCGGCCAGCGAAAAGGCCGAGGGCGCGGGGATCACCCGCATACCCTCTGCCGCGACCTTGCGGGCGAGGGTGACGCCGACACCGTGGTAGAGGGGATCGCCGGAGGCCAGCACGCAGACGCGTCTGCCGGAGAGCGCCAGCACGCCGCGCATCTCGGCATCGAAAGGTGTCGGCCAGGCGCGCGCTTCACCTTTGGCGAGCGACGCGACGAGGGCAAGGTGGCGCTTGCCGCCGAAGACGAATTCGGCCTCCGCGATCAACCGCTTGGCCTCGTCGCCGAGACCCGCTACACCGTCCTCGCCGATGCCGATGATCGTGAGCCACTTTGAGGTGAGCTTGGCGCCGCGCGGAGCTTCAGCAGGCATGATGACCCACCGCATTCTGATCCTCGGCGGAACCACGGAAGCCCGGCAAATGGCCGGAAAGCTGGCCGCGCGCGCGGATATTTCGGTCATGCTGTCGCTCGCCGGCCGCACCGAAAACCCGGCCGCGCAGGGGGTGCCGGTGCGGGTCGGCGGCTTCGGCGGTGCCGGCGGGCTGGCGGCGTATCTCCGCCAGAACAAGATCGACCTGCTGATCGACGCCACGCATCCCTATGCGGCGCGAATCTCCGCCAATGCGGCGGAAGCAGCGCGCATGACCGGCGTGCCTATCGTTGCGCTCAGGCGTCCCGGATGGGAGGCGGTCGAAGGTGATCGCTGGATGTTGGTCGACACCGTTGCCAGCGCGGTGACGGCTCTGGGATCGGTGCCGCGCCGCGTGTTCCTGGCGCTCGGGCGACAGGAGGTCGCTGCCTTCAAGGCCGCTCCCCAGCATCATTATCTCATCCGCAGTGTCGACCCGGTCGAGCCCAGGCTCGCTGTGCCCGACGCGACCTATCTCTTGGCGCGCGGGCCGTTTCGGGAAGTCGACGAACATGCACTGCTTCTGCAACACCACATCGAAGTCGTTGTTTCCAAAAACAGCGGCGGCGAGGCGACCTACGGCAAGATCGCGGCGGCGCGAGCGCTGGGAATCGAGGTGGTGATGATCCGCAGGCCGGCGCTGCCGGACGTCACGTCGGCTGAGACCGTCGAATCTCTTGCCGCGATGGTCGATCATTTTCTGGTCGGTCATGTTCTTGGGCCCGCTGCCGAACGCGGCGTGTAGACCAGCGCGGCCTTGTCACCCCGCTTGATGATTCTGGTTTCCGGCGAGCCGATGATGATGCAGGTCGACATGTCGGCCTTCGCGGCATCGGCGTCGGCCAGCAGAAAAACCTCGATGCGCTCGTCGGGACGGCCGGCGGCACGGCCGAAGATCACCGGCGTGGTGCCGGGCAGGATCGCAGCAAGGCATTCGAAGGCGCGGCCTAGCTGCCATGGGCGCGCCTTGCTGATCGGGTTGTAGAGCGCGATTACGAAGCCGGCGCCGGCTGCCGCCAGCAGGCGTAGCTCGATCAGGTCCCACGGCTTCAGATTGTCGGACAGCGAGATAGCGCAGAAATCATGGCCGAGCGGCGCGCCGATGCGGGCGGCGACGGCGAGCATGGCGGTGATACCGGGCACGATGGCGATGTCGACCGCGCGCCATTCGGGTGGGCCCGCCTCTATCGCCTCGCAGACGGCCGCGGCCATGGCGAAGACGCCGGGATCGCCGCCCGACACGACGGCGACATCGTGGCCTTCCACAGCCTTCAGCAGCGCGTCCCTGGAGCGCGCGAGTTCCTCGCGATTGTCGGAAGCGACGCGAATCTGGTCGGGGCGCAGATCGAGCCGGTCGAGATAGGGTTTATAGCCGTAGAAGAATTTTGCCTCGGCAACGGCGCGGGTTGCCTCCGGCGTCACCTGGTCGGCGTTGCCGGGCCCGAGGCCGATGACAGTGAGGCGGCCGCTCATGCTTCGGCTTTCAATGCGCTTGGCCGGCCCGACCAGCCGGCCACCAGCACGATGGCGAAATAAGGCGCCTGGTCGTCCTTTTTATCGGCCAGCCGCATCGAGACGCCGCCCGGCATGGTGCCGCGCTCGACATAGATGGCCCGCGCCAGCTTGTCGGTTGCCTCCAGCGCGCGCCTGATCTTGGGCAGGTTGCGGCCGACCTTCATGATCACCGCAGCGTCGGTATCGGCGAGGCGACGCGTCAGCTCGAATTCGCTCATGGTGCCCGGCAGCACCGTCAGCACGTCGTCACCCTGGACGATAGGCAGGCCGGTCGCCGACCAGCAGCCGGACATGGCGGTGACGCCGGGAATGACTTCGCTCGGAAAGCGGTGCGCCAGCCGGACATGAAGATGCATGTAGGAGCCGTAGAAAAGCGGGTCGCCTTCCGAAAGCACAGCGACCATCCTGCCGGCGCTGAGGTGCGCGGCGACCTTTTCGGCCGATTGCTCGTAGAAATCGGTTATCTGCGAGCGGTAATCGCTGTGGTCCTTGTCGATCTCGGTCGTCACCGGGTAGAGCAGCGGCAGTTCGATCAGATCAGGGCGAAAATGCGCGCCGACAATGGCGCGCGCATTGCTGTTGTTGCCGCGCTTAGCGAAATGCGCGACGACATCGGCCTCGGCCAGCGCGCGCATTGCCTTCAGCGTCAAGAGTTCCGGGTCGCCGGGTCCGGTGCCGACGCCGACAAGCCTGCCTTTTGCAATCGCATTCATAGGCCCGGCCTCGCCAATGCATTGAGGGCGGCGGCGGTCATGGCGCTGCCGCCCAGCCGGCCGCGCACGATGGCGTAAGGCACGCCATAGGAATTTTCGGCCAGCGCATCCTTCGATTCAGCGGCGCCGACAAACCCGACCGGCATGCCGATGATCGCCGCCGGCTTCGGCGCGCCGTCGCGCAGCTTTTCCAGCAGATAGAAAAGGGCTGTCGGCGCATTGCCGATGGCGACGACCGAACCGGCCATGCGCTCGCCCCACAGGTCGATCGCGGCGGCCGAGCGGGTGTTGCCGATCTTTCTCGCGATGTCGGCTGTCCGTGGATCGCGCAGCGTACAGATCACCTCGTTGCCGGCCGGAAGCCGGGCGCGCGTGACGCCATGCGAGACCATCTGCGCGTCGCAGAAGATCGGCGCGCCGGCCCCCAACGCCGTGCGCGCGGCGGCGACGAAATCGCTCGAGAAAACGAAGTGTCGCGCAGCGTCGACCTGGCCGCAGGCGTGGATCATGCGGATAGCGATTTCGGCCTCGGCTTCGGAAAAGCGCGACAGGTCGGCCTCGGCGCGGATAATGGCGAAGGAGCGCTCGTAGATCGCCGTGCCGTCATGGATGTAGTCGTAGGCGTTCTGGGCGGGCATGCTCATTCCTGTCGATAGATTTCGGTGATGCCGGCCGCGCCGAGCCTCGCCAGGCAGGCGGCAGCGGTTTCGCCGGAATGTCGTGCGCTGCGGATCGCAGCTGCAATGCGGCCGATGCCGTGCGCGGCGTCGTAGCCCGGCCTGTATCCGGCGGGCAATGCCTTTGCCGTCCCGTCCACGACAAGTCCGGCTCCGTTTTCGCCACCGACCAGGGTCAGCGCCGCCGGACCGGGATGGGCACAGCCCTTGGCGCAGCCTGAGATGTGCAGCGTTAAGGAGGAATCGAGGATGTCGCGGTTTTCTGTAGCGATGATCTCGGCGATGTCGCGTGTCGCGATCCGGCCGGAGGCGCAGGCGGGTGCGCCGGGGCAGGTGGCGATCCTGGTGCGCGGATCGGCTGCGTCGGTGACAAAGCCGAGGGTAGCGGCGGTTTTCTGGAGGGAAAGACATGCGGCTGGGGAGAGGCCAAGCAAAAGCAGCGCGCGACCCGGCGCCAGGCGGATTTCGGTAGTGCCGAGGGTGAGGGCGTGTTCGGTGAGATCGATAAGCTTTTGCGCTGGTATGCTGCCGAACGGCAGGCCGATGCCGAGGGAGGTACTGCCGGCTGCCAGATCGAAAATTCCGATGGGCCGGCGATCCTTCGCGCCCCCCTCTGTCCTGCCGGACATCTCCCCCTCTAGGGGGGAGATTGCGCCTTCGTCGCCGCTTTCGCCAATCGCCGAAGGTGCTGGGGGGAAGCCGCCGGCGAAGCTGCAGATCTCCCCCCTAGAGGGGGAGATGTCCGGCAGGACAGAGGGGGGCGCGACGGATCGCCAACTTGCGAGAGATCTCAGCTGCCTCGCCGTCAAATCCCGTGCATGAGCATCGCGGCCCTTTTCGGCAACCATCCTGAGAATGGCGACGGCGATGTCACAAGCCGCATCTTCCTCGGACATCGCCAGCGGCGTGGCCCCCTGCGCATCTCCGGCGAGCGATACCCGCCACTTAATTCCGTCGGCGGCCCGCACCGCGACCAGCCAGACATCGGCCGTAACCGCATCCATTGTCAGCTGCCCGCCGCCGTCAACAATCACCGACACCTTCGGGCCAAGACGTTGCGTAACACCGGCGTCCTCAATTGCCGCCCGAATCCGCTCCGCCATCGGGCGCGGGTCGGCTATCTCCTCCTGGTCGAGCCCGGCCAGCGGGCCGGTCTCGACCGGCACGCCGGTGCGCACAGCGATGCCGAGCGCATCGACCTCCATCGCCAGCAGCCGCGCGCTTGCCGGCGTCAGGCCGCGGATCTGCAGGCTGCCGCGGGCGGTCACTTCCATGATGCCGTTGCCATGGCGTAAGGCGAATTCGCAGAGTCCGATCAACGACTTCGGCAACAGTCCTCCAGCGACCGGATTGAGCCGCACCAGCAGCCCGTCGCCGGTCTGCATCGGCGCCGACAAAGCGGGGCAGGCGCCACGGCGCGAGAAAGCGTTCATGCCGCCACTCCCAGCGCTTGCGCTTCGGCAATCAGTGCGGCGAGATCGTCATCGATCGAATTGCGCAGCGGATGCCAGAGCCCGCGCCGCCGTGCCGACAGCAAACGCTCGGCGATCACCTTCGCCGCCGCCGGGTTCTCGCGCAGGATGAAGGCGCGCACCACGGGGTCGCCAAGATAGGCGTCGTGCACCGCCTCGATCAGCGTGCCCGATATGGCATGGGTAGTCTCGGCAAAGCCGACCAGCCGGTCGACCGTCTCGGCGAATTCCGAGGCGCCGCGCGGCCCGTGCCGCAGCTGGCCGGCGATGAAGCGCGGGTTGACCGCGCGGGCGCGAACTACCCGGGATACGGCCTCACTGATCGAGCGCGGCTTGGGCTTTTGCGGGTCCGTGGTGTCGAGCACGATCACGTCGGCGTTCTTGCCGAGCGCGGCAAGCGCTGCCGAAAAGCCGCCGATGAAGGCGACGTCGGCCGAGCCTTCGAGGATGTCGCGGCCGGGGTCGTCGCCGGTATGAACCAGAAGGTCGGCCTCGGCGAGGCGATCCTCGAACGCGCCGGGCGCCGAACTGCCTTTGCCCTCGGAGCCGCCATAGGCGTGCGAGGTGGCGGCGAGATAGGTGCGGCCGATCTCTTCGCGCGCGGCCCAGTCGCCGCTCGACAACAAGTCCTCGACGCCCGCGCCGTAAGTGCCCGGCGAGGTGCCGAAAATGCGCGGGCTGATCTTGCCGTCGATGCGGGTCCTAGCGGCGAGCGGGTTTTCCGAATCGTCCTCGTCGCGGGTCGCCACCGCGTTGACCGCGGCGTCGATCAGCGCGATCTGGGTCGGGAACATGTCGCGGAACAGGCCCGATATGCGCCAGGTGACATCGATGCGCGGACGGCCGAGTGTTGCCGGCGGCAGCACATCTATGCCGGTGATGCGGCCGGTGGCGGAATCCCATTGCGGCCGGCAGCCCATCAGCGCCAGGCCTTGCGCGATCTCCTCACCGCCGGTGCGCAGCGAGGCCGAGCCCCAGAGGTCGATGACCAGCGAGCGCGGCCAGTCGCCATGCGATTGCATGTAGCTGCGGACGACTTCCTCCGCTGCCACCTTGCCCAGATCATAGGCGGTCGGCGTCGGCATGGTGCGCGGGTCGGCGGTAAACAAATTGCGGCCGGTGGGCAGCACATCGCTCCGGCCACGCGCCGGCGCACCGGCCGGACCGGCAGCGACGTGGCGGCCGTCGAGGGCGGCAAGCAGCGCGGTTTTTTCAGCTGCCGCGCTTTGCCGCCGCAACGGATCAGCCTCGCCTTCCGGCGAGCGGCCGTAAATGTGCAGGCCGTCCTTGATGGCGAAATCCTTGAGATCGCAGAGCCAGGCGTCGATGCGGCGCAAAGCCTCGTCGGCTGCGTCGGTCCTGGCGACGCCTGCCTCTGAGGCGAGGCCGGTCTTTTCCGCCGTCTCGACGATCAGCTTCGCCAGGCGGTCGCGGCGGCGGCGGTCGAGCCCGTCGGCCTGGGCATATTCGTCAACCAGTCGTTCAAGCCTGTGCTGGTTTTCGTCCAGCCCGGCGCCGGTCAGCGGCGGCGGCAGATGGCCGAGCGTGACGGCGGCAATGCGCCGCTTGGCCTGCGCTGCCTCTCCCGGGTTGGAGACGATGAAGGGATAGATGACGGGCAGGGGACCGGTGACTATCTCGGGAAAGCAGTTTTCGCTGAGCGCCACGGTCTTGCCGGGCAGCCACTCCAGCGTGCCATGGGCGCCGACATGGACAATTGCATGGATGCCGAGCGACTTGCGCAGCCAGAGCCCAAAGGCGACCAGCGCATGGCGCGGCGGCAGCGTCGGGTCGTGATAGTCGGCGCGGCGGTCGGCTGAGCGCCCGCGGTCAGGGGCGAGTGCCACGGTGACGTTGCCGAAGGTGGCTGTGCGGAAGGCGAATTGTTTTTCGCTGACCAGCAGCGAAGGTTGGCGTTCTGTCGCGCCCCCCTCTGTCCTGCCGGACATCTCCCCCGCAAGGGGGGAGATTGCGCTGTTGTCTCTACTTTCGCCAATTACCGAGGGCCTTAAGGGAGAGCCGGTGGCGGAACTGCTAATCTCCCCCCTTGAGGGGGAGATGTCCGGCAGGACAGAGGGGGGTGCCTCGCACAAACCTGTCTCATCTTCTGGATTTCCCCATGCGGCTTCCACCGCAGCGATGGCCGACGGCGGCAATTCCGTCGAGAAGGTCAAATATTCCTTCAATGCCAGCCCATGGCCGCCCTTTTCCAGCGTCTCCAGCAACTCGCGCGGCGTTTGTGGAATGCTTTCAACGGCGTAGCCCTGTTCGCTGAGGTCGCGCAGCATTGCCAGCACGCTGGACGGCACGTCGAGACCAACCGCGTAGCCGGTGCGACCGGGGGCGCTCGGATAGTCGGGGATCAGGATGGCGAGCTTGCGCTCCGCACGCGGCGTCCGCTGCAGGCGCACGAAGGCCTCGACACGGTTCGCCACTTGCGCCACGCGGTCGGGCTCAGGCCGGTTGGCGAAGGCGCGGAAGGCCAGCGCCGGGTCGGTTTCGCTTTCGCCCTTGAATGAAATGGCGCCGGCCAGGATGCGGCCGTCGAGCTCGGGCAGGACGACATGCATGGCAAGGTCGGCGGGCGCCAGGCCGCGCTGATTGGTTTGCCAGATGTCGCGGCGGGTGGTTGCGACGATGACCTGGAACACGGGCACGCCGGCGCGGTCGAACAGGGTTTCAACGCCGGGCTCGGCACCCGAGGCGAAAGCTGTGGCGGTGATGATGGCGGCAGGCTTCAGGGTTGCGAGCGCGGTTGCGACAAAGGCGAGCGACGCCGGGTCCTTGAGGCTGGAGACGAACATAGGCACGGGAGCCATGCCGCGGTGGCGCAGGGCTTCGAAAAGCGCGTCGATGGGCGCGACATCGGCCGCGAGCAGCATCGAACGGTAGAAGAGAATTGGCACGACGTCCCCCTCACCCTCGAGGGGACCCGCAGGGCCGGGTGGGGTCGTCACGGCAGTGCGCGACGTTTCGTGCAGGCGCGCTTCGGAGAGGACCCCACCCCCGGCCTGCGGCCGGACCCTCCCCTCGAGGGGGAGGGGGACACCGCGTTCTACGACCCCCAGTCCCGGCTCGTAAAATCCCGCCTTTGGCACGCTAACAGGTTCGGCTACCGCCGCACCCGATCCAGCGAGACTTGCCAGCCTCTGCACCAGCGCCGTCATATTTGCCGGCCCGCCCTCGCGGAAGTAGCCAAGCAGGGCGTCCAACTCCTCGCGCGGCAGCGTCGAGCCTTCAATCAGTCGCAAATCCTCGTCGTGGCTCTCGCCCGGTAGGAGCGCCAGCTTGATACCGCGATTTCGCGCGATAGCGGCGAGCTGGTCGCAGCCATAGCGCCACCAGTCATAGCCGCCGAGGATGCGGACCAGAATGACCTTGGCGTGGCGGGCGACGCTGTCGATCCACAGGTCGACGGACATCGGATGGCGCAGGTCGCGCAAGGCGGCGAGCCGCATCGACGGCAGGCGGTGCGCATCTGCCTTCCACGCCGCCGCCAGCCCGGCCAGGTCGCTGTCGGTGAAGGACAGCGCCACGACATCCGCAGGCGTTTGCCTGAGATCGACAGGCTCGGCGAGATCGTCGAGCGAGGCGGATGTGGTGGTGAGGATGTGCATCGCGGCTCGTACCTGGGGTCAGCCGGCGAGGATACGCTCGATGGCCGGGCGGTTCAGCCCTTTCAGGCCGATGACGACGAGGCGCGAGCGGCGGTCGTCTTCAGCGGTCCAGGCGCGGTCGTAATAGTGGTTGACGCGCGGACCGACGGCCTGCAGCAGGAGCCGCATCGGCTTGTCGCCGACTTCGACGAAACCCTTGACGCGCAACACGTTTTCTTCCTCCGCCGCCGTGGCGACGCGTTGTGCGAGCTCGTCCGGGTTGGACACAGATGCGATGTCGATGACGAACGAGTCAAAATCGTCATGTTCGTGGTCGAGCTCGTCGTCGTGGTGGGTCTTGCGGTTCTCGATGTCGTCCTCGACGGCGAGGCCGAGGCCGAGCAGCACCGACGGGTCGACCTTGCCTTGCGAAGTCGGTACGATCTTCACCGCCCGCGCAACGTGCTTGCCGATGACGGCATTGGCACGGGCCGAGCCGGCTGCGTCCATCAGGTCGCTCTTCGACAGGATGATCAGGTCGGCGCAGGCGAGCTGGTCCTCGAACACTTCCTCGACCGGATCGTCATGGTCGAGCGTCTCGTCCTGCGCGCGCTGGGCCTGCAGGGCGTCCATGTCGTTGGCTACGCGGCCATCAGCCAGCGCCGGTCCGTCGACCACGGCAATGACGCCGTCCACCGTCACGCGGCTTTTCACCGACGGCCACTGGAAGGCCTGGACCAGCGGCTTGGGCAAAGCGAGGCCGGATGTCTCGATCAGGATGTGGTCGACCCTCGGCGTCAGCGACAGGATCTGGTCCAGCGCCGGGACGAAATCGTCGGCGACGGTGCAGCAGATGCAACCATTGGCCAGCTCGACGATGTTTTCCTCGGGGCAGGTGTCGATGCCGCAGCCCTTCAGGATCTCGCCGTCGATGCCGATGTCGCCGAACTCGTTGACGATGATGGCCAGGCGCTTGCCTTTGGCGTTTTCGAGCAAATGGCGGATCAACGTCGTCTTGCCGGCGCCGAGAAAGCCGGTGACCACGGTGCAGGGAACGCGCGAAAGGGAGGCAGCGGTCATGTCAGGTCCTTCAAAAGGTCAAGGGGAGGGATGCGGGCAACCAGGCCGCGCTTCAGGCAATCGGGACGGCCGCGCCATGGAATGAGCCCATCCGTCGAGGTGGCGAACAGCTTTGCCCCGGTGACGAGATCGGCGCCGCTGGTCGTGATCAGATCACCGAAGACGTAGCTCCAGCAGCCGTCGCGCAGCATGGCCGCGCTGAGCCGGCGCTTGCAATTGCCGAGGCATTCGACGGTGCGGATTTTGATGTTGTCGCTGGAAGCAGCGCGGCGCGTGTCCTCTGCGAGCAGTTCGCCGGCGCGTGGATGAGCGTCCGAACCGGTCTCGTCACGGCAGGACGAGCAGACGATGACGGTAACGCCGGCCGGGGAATCACCATGGCCGGACAATAAATCCGCTGTCTCAGCCGGAAAACTGCTGTCGCGTTCCAAATCAGGCTCCTTGCCCGGAAAACCCGCCAGGCGATCGGATTCTTAGGTCCTAGACGGCAGGTCTCCTGGCTCGCGGGTCATCGCCTGGGTGCCGCCTTCCCGGGAATATCCCAGTGGTTTTCGGCCTTGGCTCGTCGCTTACAGTTGCGGGGACAGCCGCGGATTTGAAATCGAGATTTCGCACCGCATTCCCTCTTGGCCCCTGCCGTTGCGGGCAGGGGACCGTCTGAAACGGATTTAGGCTTGTGGAGGCAGTTGTGTCAACGCACGTCTATGGCGCGGCGATATCCGCGAGCGGCCGGCCCAAATCGCCGGCAGCGGTCACCTCGATGCGTTCCAGGCCGAGCCAGCCCTGCATCTGCTTCAATTCCTTGAAGAGTTCGGCAGCGGTTTGTGGCGGGGCGCCGGGCTCCGCATAGGCGGCATGGACGCGCAATACGCCGGCCGGACGGTCGGCCCTGAGGTCAACGCGCCCGACGATGCTGTCGCCGAGCAGGAATGGCAGCACATAATAGCCATACCGGCGCTTTTCGGCCGGCGTGTAGATCTCGATGCGGTAGTGGAAGTCGAACAACCGCTCGGTGCGCGATCGTTCGAAGACGACAGGATCGAACGGCGCGAGCAAGGCGCGCGCCTCGATCCTGCGCGGCAAACGGGCGTCCTTGTGGAGATAGGCTGTTTTGTTCCAGCCGTCGACGCTCACCGGCAACAGCTCGCCGGCCTCGACCAGCTCCTCGATGCGGCCCTTGATGTCGGCGGGCGAGAGGCGGAAATAGTCGCGCAGGTCGCCTGCCGTGGCGATGCCGTGGGCGCGGGCCGAGATGCGCAGCAATTCGCGGTGAGCGTCTTCGGGGGAGGGCGTTGGCAGACTCAGTATTGTTGGCGGCAGCACGCGCTCCGGCAGATCGTAGAACCGTTCGAAGCCGCGGCGATGCGCCGTGGTGATGCGGCCGGCCCAGAACAGCCATTCGAAGGCGTGCTTGGCATGGCTCCAGCCCCACCAGCCGCCCGAACCCTTCTGCCCTTCGAAAGCCGACGCCGCGATCGGGCCTCGTTCGGCGACCTCGCGATAGATGTCTTCGATATAGGCGGCGTGCTCGCGACCCCATTTGGCCAGTCCGCTGTACATTTCGTCGCCGCACTCGGCCCGCTGCATGCGCCAGCGCATCAGCGGATAGGTCTCGACCGGCAAGAAGGAGGCTTCGTGCGCCCAATATTCGAAGACCATGCGCTTGCGCGTTACGGCGGCGTCGTCGAGCAGCGCCAGCTTGTAGGGGCCAAGCCGCGAATAGAGCGGCATATAGTGGGCGCGCACCACGGCGCTGACGGAATCGATCTGCAGCAGGCCGGTACGGGCAAGCACGCGGGCCAGATGCCGGCGGTCAGGCGTGCCGGTGGGGCGCGGGTCATTGAATCCCTGTGCCGCCAGCGCAATGCGGCGGGCCATGGCAAGCGAGATTTTTTCCTTCATGAAGGCGGCATCCGGACGATTTTGGACAGAGAAAATGACCTGCGATTCCGTGCCATGCTAGCAGGGTTTTGGCGGCATCCATGTCAGGAGAGAAAAGTGGAGTAAAAAGTGAAGGAAATCAAACAGGAGCGGATCGGACCAGTTTTCCCGGATATGCCGTCCAGCACCGCGATTTGAACAAGGTTTGACTTGCTTCGCCGAAAGCGCTGCGCTAACCCTCGCCGCGTTGCAGCATAGAGCCCCCTTAAAACGGTTCAGTGGTTAAACTGTCACGCTTCCGCAAGTGGGTCCGGTGCTGTAATCAGAGTGGATTGGCCGCCAACGGAAACTGCAGCATGAACGCACTTTTAGGTTCGTACCTGCCCATCGTCCTGTTCATCGGCGTGGCGCTGATCGTCGGGCTGGCGCTGCTCGCCGCACCGTTCCTGGTGGCTTACCGCAACCCCGATCCGGAAAAGCTTTCCGCCTACGAGTGCGGCTTCAACTCGTTCGACGACGCCCGCATGAAATTCGACATCCGCTTCTACCTGGTGTCGATCCTGTTCATCATCTTCGATCTGGAGGTGGCCTTCCTGTTTCCGTGGGCGGTGTCATTCAGTCAGATCGGCATGCTCGGTTTCTGGTCGATGATGGTGTTTTTGGCGGTGTTGACCATCGGCTTTGCCTATGAATGGAAAAAAGGAGCGCTGGAATGGGATTGAACGACAGTTCCGGTACGCTCGTCGCGCCGAAGCCCAAGGGCCTCATCGATCCCAACACCGGCAGGCCGGTCGGGTCCGACGATCCATTCTTCCTGGAGATCAACAACGAGCTCGCCGACAAGGGCTTTCTCGTCACCTCGACCGAGGCGCTGATCACCTGGGCGCGCAGCGGCTCGCTGATGTTCATGACGTTTGGCCTCGCCTGCTGCGCCGTCGAGATGATCCACACGTCGATGCCGCGCTATGACAGCGAGCGCTTCGGCGTGGCGCCGCGCGCGTCTCCGCGCCAGTCCGACATCATGATCGTCGCCGGCACGCTGACCAACAAGATGGCGCCGGCGCTGCGCAAGGTCTACGATCAGATGCCGGAGCCGCGCTACGTCATCTCGATGGGCTCATGCGCCAATGGCGGCGGCTATTATCATTATTCCTATTCGGTGGTGCGCGGCTGCGACCGCATCGTGCCGGTCGACATCTACGTGCCCGGCTGCCCGCCGAGCGCTGAAGCGCTGCTTTACGGCATCCTTCTGCTGCAGAAGAAGATCCGCCGCACCGGCACGATCGAGCGGTGAGCGGCATGACCCAGGCGTTGAATGACCTCTCGACCTATCTCGGCGAGAAGCTGATCGGCCGGATCGGCGAGGCGGTGTTCGCCTATGGCGAACTCACCATCTCGGTCGAGCCGCGCGACCTGATCGAGGTGGTGACCTTCCTGCGCGACGACCCGAAATGCCAGTTCATTTCGATCATCGACGTCTGCGGCGCCGATTATCCATCGCGGGCGAAGCGCTTCGACGTCGTCTATCATTTGCTGTCGCCGAGACAGAATATCCGCATCCGAATCAAGGTCCAGGCCGACGAAGAGACGCTGGTGCCGTCAATCACCGGGATTTATCCCGGCGCCGACTGGTTCGAGCGCGAGACCTATGATCTCTATGGCGTGCTGTTTTCAGGCCATCCCGATCTGCGGCGGATTCTGACCGATTACGGCTTTGAAGGCCATCCGCTGCGCAAGGACTTTCCGCTGACCGGCTTCGTGGAGGTGCGTTACGACGACGAAGCCAAGCGCGTCATCTACGAGCCAGTGGAGCTCAAGCAGGAATTCCGCAATTTCGATTTTCTGTCTCCGTGGGAAGGTACGGATTACGTGCTTCCGGGGGATGAGAAGGCGAAACAGTGAGTAGTGAAATAGTGAGTAGTCGGTAGGAAAGAATTGGAGCAACGGATCGAATCTTATCGTGACCTGAAGGTGTGGCAATCGGCGATGCTACTCGCTGAAGATTGTTACCGCATCACCAAAGGGTTTCCGAGAGAGGAGATCTACGGCATGACCTCTCAAATGCGCCGATCGGCGGTGTCGATCGCAGCCAATATCGCGGAGGGGTACGGTCGGGAGAACAGAGGTTCGTTCGTTCAATTTTTGCGCATGGCGCAAGGTTCGTTGAAGGAACTGGAAACGCACATACTACTGGCATGCCGGGTTGGCCTGCTACGAAAGGACAACGAGATTGAGCTGCTGCTGCGATGCGAAGAGATTGGAAAAATGACGAGATCTCTTATCCGAACGGTGCAGGCCAAGCAGGCGGAATGAAGCAGGCATTGAGATTGATGATCACTACTCACTACTCACTACTGACTCTTCGCCAGAGACGCCAAAATGGCTGAAACTTCGGTCCGCAACTTCAACATCAATTTTGGCCCGCAACATCCAGCGGCGCACGGCGTTTTGCGCCTGGTGCTGGAGCTTGACGGCGAAGTCGTCGATCGCGTTGACCCGCATATCGGGCTGTTGCACCGCGGCACGGAAAAGCTGATCGAGGCCAAGACTTATCTGCAGGCCGTGCCCTATCTCGACCGGCTCGATTATTGCGCGCCGATGAACCAGGAGCATGCCTTTGCGCTTGCCGCCGAGCGTCTGCTCGGCATCGAGGTGCCAAAGCGCGGCCAGTTGATCCGAGTGCTCTATTCGGAAATCGGCCGCATCATGTCGCACATCCTCAATGTGACGACGCAGGCGATGGATGTCGGCGCGCTGACGCCGCCGCTGTGGGGCTTCGTCGAGCGCGAAAAGCTGATGGTGTTCTACGAGCGCGCCTCGGGTTCGCGCATGCACGCGGCCTATTTCCGCCCCGGCGGCGTGCATCAGGATCTGCCGCAGAAGCTGATCGAGGACATCGGCAAGTGGATCGACCCATTCCTGAAATCGGTCGACGACCTCGACTCACTCTTGACCGGCAACCGCATCTTCAAGCAGCGCAATGTCGACATCGCGACGGTGTCTCTGGCCGACGCCTGGGCCTGGGGTTTTTCCGGCGTCATGGTGCGCGGCTCGGGCGCGCCGTGGGACCTGCGCAAATCGCAGCCCTACGAATGCTATGCCGAGATGGATTTCGACATTCCGATCGGCAAGAACGGTGACTGTTTCGACCGCTATCTGGTGCGCATGGAAGAGATGCGGCAGTCGGCGAAAATCATGCGCCAGTGCGTCGATCTGTTGCTCGGTAAGGAGGGCAGCGGGCCGGTGTCCAACCTTGACGGCAAGGTGGTGCCGCCGAAGCGCGCGGCGATGAAGCGCTCGATGGAAGCGCTGATCCATCATTTCAAGCTCTACACCGAAGGCTACCGCGTGCCGGCCGGCGAGGTCTATGCGGCGGTCGAGGCGCCGAAGGGCGAGTTCGGCGTCTATCTCGTCTCCGACGGCACCAACAAGCCCTATCGCTGCAAGCTGCGCGCGCCCGGCTTCGCGCATCTCCAGGCCATGGACTTTTTGTGTCGCGGCCACATGTTGGCCGACGTCACCGCCGTGTTGGGTTCACTCGACATCGTGTTTGGTGAGGTCGATCGGTGATGATGGGAATGGCTCGACCGTCAAAGGCGTTTCTGGCCGCGGCATGCCTTGCGGCTTCCGCTGAAGTGTCGCTTGCTGGGTCCGGTGAGGGTCTCTCGTCGACCGATCTTCTCAAAGAGGGGTTCAAGCTTATTGCAGAAGGCGATCTGCTTACAGTCCGTGGCTTGAGCACCCAGACCCCAGCAATGGATGAGGGCATTCTTGTCCATGGCCGGCCGTCGACATCGTCCAACTGCGCGGTTCATGACAACCTCGTAGCGTCATTGATCCCCGAAGAATATCGTTGCAAGCCAATAGCTTGGGTGTATAGCCGCTATGACGGATACATCCGCCTGAGCGTGGAAATGAAGAGTTCGTATGCGTTTTGGGGCGATCCGAGGATTGCTATCGCGCCTACAACTCTAACCAGTAGAAACATAGAAGCGAAATCGTAATGTCAGTCCGCCGTCTCGCAGAAGCCAGCCTCCAGCCAGCCTCCTTCGCCTTCAACCGGGCGAATGCGGCGGCGGCGAAGCAGTGGATCAAGAAATATCCGAAGGGGCGCGAACAGTCCGCGATCATTCCCTTGCTGATGCTGGCGCAGGAACAGGAAGGCTGGGTGACCAAGGCGGCGATCGAGACGATCTCCGACATGCTCGGCATGCCCCGTATCCGTGGGCTCGAAGTCGCGACCTTCTATACGCAGTACCAGCTCAATCCGGTCGGTACCCGCGCGCATATCCAGGTCTGCGGCACCACGCCCTGCATGCTGCGCGGCTCGGAAGCGCTGATGGATGTGTGCCGCTCGAAAATCCATCACGACCAATTCCACACCAACGACAAGGGCACGCTGTCGTGGGAGGAGGTCGAGTGCCTCGGCGCCTGCGTCAACGCACCGATGATGATGATATTCAAGGACACCTATGAGGATTTGACGCCGGAGCGGCTTGCCGAGATCATCGACCTCTATGACGCCGGCAAAGGTGCTTCGGTGACGCCAGGACCGCAAAACGGCCGCATCACCTCGGAGCCGGCCAGCGGCCTGACGACCCTCAAGAGCGAAAAGGCGATCCTCAAGGCGACCCGCGACCGGGAAACCAGGGCGGCGACCAAGGCCGCCAAGGATGCAGAGCCGGCGGCTGCCGCCGCAGCACCAGTTCCGCCAGCTGCTCCTGCCGCGCCGGCGCCGGTTGCGCCCTCGAATGCCAGCAAGCCGAAGACCGACGCGGTCGAGACCAGCCCGGCGCTGAAATCGCCGTCGGCGACGAAAGTCGCGCCTGCGGCGGAAAGGGCGGCGAGCGTCGCAGCGCCTCTGCATTCGGCCGCCAATGCCAACAAGGCCGAACCGCAGGTCGAGGACGTCTCGAAACAGCGCAAGGGCCCAAAGAACAAGGCCGAGCCGGCGTCTGCCTTCAAGGCGCCGGAGGCCAAGGTCAAACCGGCGAAGGCTGCCGCCAAGGCGGCCAAGCCGTCGCCCGGAAACAGGAGCCGGCCGACCGGCAAGAAGCCGGTCTGAGGAACGAGCAATGCTTCAGGACAGAGACCGCATCTTCAACAACATCTACGGCCGCTTCGACAAGTCGCTGGCCGGCGCCATGGCGCGCGGCGCCTGGGACAACACGCCCGGCATCGTTGCCAAGGGGCGCGAGTGGATCGTCAACGAGATGAAGGCATCGGGCCTGCGCGGCCGCGGCGGCGCCGGTTTCCCGACCGGGCTCAAATGGTCGTTCATGCCCAAGCAAAGCGACGGCCGGCCGAGCTATCTCGTCGTCAATGCCGACGAATCCGAGCCCGGCACCTGCAAGGACCGCGACATACTGCGCCATGACCCGCACACGCTGGTCGAAGGCTGCCTGCTTGCCGGCTTCGCCATGGGCGCGGTCGCCGCCTACATCTATGTGCGCGGCGAGTTCATCCGCGAGCGCGAGGCGCTGCAACGCGCCATAGACGAGGCCTATGCGGCCAAGCTGATCGGCAAGAACAATACCTCCGGCTACGATTTCGACATCTACATGCACCATGGCGCCGGCGCCTATATCTGCGGCGAGGAAACGGCGCTGCTCGAAAGCCTCGAGGGCAAGAAGGGCCAGCCGCGGCTGAAGCCGCCATTTCCGGCAAATGTCGGCCTCTATGGCTGCCCGACGACAGTCAACAATGTCGAGTCCATCGCTGTCGCGCCGACCATCCTGCGCCGCGGTGCCGCCTGGTTCTCGTCCTTCGGCCGGCCCAACAATGTCGGCACCAAGCTGTTCTGCATCTCCGGCCACGTCAACAATCCGTGCACCGTCGAAGAGGCGATGTCGATCCCGTTCCGCGAACTGATCGAGACGCATTGCGGCGGCATCCGCGGCGGCTGGGACAACCTGCTGGCGGTCATTCCGGGCGGCGCCTCGGTGCCGCTGGTGCCGGCCGAGCAGATCATCGACGCGCCGATGGATTTCGATGCGTTGCGCGACCTGAAATCGGGCCTCGGCACGGCGGCTGTCATCGTCATGGACAAATCGACCGATATCGTGAAGGCGATCGCGCGGCTGTCCTATTTCTACAAGCACGAGAGCTGCGGCCAGTGCACGCCTTGCCGTGAGGGCACCGGCTGGATGTGGCGGGTGATGGAACGGCTGGTGCGCGGCGAGGCGCAGAAGCGCGAGATCGACATGCTGCTCGACGTGACGAAGCAGGTCGAGGGCCACACGATCTGTGCGCTGGGCGATGCGGCGGCGTGGCCGATCCAGGGCCTGATGCGGCATTTCCGCGGCGAGGTGGAGCGGCGCATCGACGAGTTTTCGCGCAACGCACACCGCGCCGAACCGGTGCTGGCGGCGGCGGAATAGAAGAATTCAAAATGCGGACGAATGTCCGACACGAGGAAACGAGCGCGGGGCAGACGGAAACGACCAGGAGACCACCTATGTCGCTGTTTTCGACACCCGACGATTTTACGCCCGATATGGACCCGTTGCTGAAGATGAACCAGGATCTGACCAGGATGATGCCGAAGGAGATGGCCAATGCCGTCAATCTCCTGGCGCACCCTGTCGCGGGCGCGGCGGCGATGACGGCACTCGGCATCGGCCTTGCCAACCACGCCTTTGGTATCTGGATGGGCGTGCTTTCAGGCGCGGCCGAGACCTCGCAGCGGCTTTGGCAGCCGGTCGCCGAGGATTTCGAGGCTCGAACGGAACGCGTTTCCGCGACCGGCAAAAGCTCCTCGACAAAGGCGCGCGCGGCGACCAAAACCCTGATTGCCGAGGCGCAGTCCTTCGCCAACGACGTGACCGACATTGCGACGAGCACCGCGGCGCGGAGCTTGGCGAATGCCAGCACCGTTGCAGCGGATGCGTCGGCCGGCCTGATGCCGGAGGATTTCAAGCAGCCTAAGCCGATGGATCGGCCAGCCGAGCCGGCTGACCTCAAGGCGATATCGGGCATCGGGCCGAAACTGGAAAAGGTGCTGAACGGCCTTGGCATCTGGACATACGCCCAGATCGCCGCGTGGACGCCGCAAGAGATCGCCTGGGTCGAAGATTACCTGTCGTTGAAGGGCCGCATCGGCCGTGACGGCTGGATCGGTCAGGCGGCCGCGTTGGCCGGGGCCAAAAAGTGAATTCAATGTCGTGCGCGGTCTCGGCTGCGCCCGGAAGGAAAGATTGCGGAACGTCCGCAGGGGTTTGAGGCGAAATGGCAAAGCTCAAGGTCGACGGGAAAGAGATCACTGTACCCGACCATTACACGCTGCTGCAGGCGGCCGAGGACGCCGGCGCGGAAGTGCCGCGCTTCTGCTTCCACGAGCGGCTGTCGATCGCCGGCAATTGCCGCATGTGCCTGATTGAGGTGAAAGGCGGCCCGCCCAAGCCGCAGGCGTCCTGCGCCATGGGCGTGCGCGACCTGCGCCCCGGCCCGAACGGCGAGCCGCCGGAGATCTTCACCAACACGCCGATGGTCAAGAAGGCGCGCGAAGGCGTGATGGAATTCCTGCTGATCAACCATCCGCTGGACTGCCCGATCTGCGACCAGGGCGGCGAGTGCGACCTGCAGGACCAGGCGATGGCGTTCGGAGTCGATTCCTCGCGCTACCATGAAAACAAGCGGGCGGTCGAAGACAAGTATATCGGGCCGCTCGTCAAGACGATCATGAACCGCTGCATCCATTGCACGCGCTGCGTCCGCTTCACCACCGAGATTGCGGGCATATCCGAGCTCGGCCTGATCGGCCGCGGCGAGGATGCCGAGATCACCACCTATCTCGAAAGCGCGATGACTTCGGAACTGCAGGGCAATGTCATCGACCTTTGCCCGGTCGGTGCGCTGACCTCCAAACCCTACGCCTTCCAGGCACGGCCGTGGGAACTGACCAAGACCGAATCCATAGACGTGATGGACGCCGTCGGCTCGGCGATCCGCGTCGATAGCCGAGGCCGCGAAGTGATGCGCATCCTGCCGCGTACCAACGAGGCGGTGAACGAGGAGTGGATTTCCGACAAGACCCGCTTCATCTGGGACGGTTTGCGCACGCAGCGCCTCGACCGCCCCTATGTGCGCAAGGACGGCAGACTGGCCCCGGCAAGCTGGGCCGAGGCTTTTGCCGCGATCAAGGAAGCGGTGTCGAATGCGGCACCCGAAAAGATCGGTGCCATTGCCGGCGATCTCGCAGCCGTCGAGGAGATCTACGCGCTGAAGCTTCTGATGGCTTCGCTCGGCTCGAAGAACACCGACTGCCGCCAGGACGGCGCCGCACTCGATCCGTCGCTCGGCCGGGCGAGCTATGTGTTCAACCCGACCATCGAAGGCATCGAACAGGCCGATGCGGTGCTGATCATCGGCGCCAATCCGCGCTTCGAGGCATCCTTGCTCAACGCCCGCATCCGCAAGCGCTGGCGGGCCGGCAATCTGCCGGTCGGCGTCATCGGCGATGTCGGCGATACACGCTATGATTACGAGCAGCTCGGCGCCGGGCCGGAATCGCTGAAGGATCTGGCCGACGGTAACGGCAAGTTTTTCCAGCTGCTGAAGAAGGCGACGCATCCGCTGATCATCGTCGGACAGGGTGCGCTGGCGCGTCCGGACGGGGCGGCCGTGCTCGGCCAGGCGGCGAAGCTCGCCGTCGCCGTCAACGCCGCCAGGGCCGACTGGAACGGCTTTGCCGTGCTGCACACCGCCGCGGCACGTGTCGGCGGCCTCGATGTCGGGTTTGTGCCGGGCGAGGGCGGCAGGAACGTCGCCGGCATGCTGGGCGAGACCGATGTGCTGTTCCTGCTCGGCGCCGACGAAATCGATATGGCCAAGACCGGCGGCGCTTTCGTCGTCTATATCGGCACGCATGGCGACAAGGGCGCGCATCGCGCCAACGTCATCCTGCCGGGTGCCGCCTATACCGAGAAGTCGGGCACCTTCGTCAACACCGAGGGGCGCGTGCAGCAGACCAACCGGGCCGGCTTCGCGCCCGGCGAGGCGCGCGAGGACTGGGCGATCCTTCGGGCACTGTCGGATGTGCTCGGCAAGAAGCTGCCGTTCGATTCGCTGCCGCAGCTACGCGCAAAGCTCTATGCGGAATACCCGCATCTTGCCCGCATCGACCATGTCGTGGCCGGCGACCCGGCCGACATCGCCAGGGTTGCCAAGCTCGGCGGGCGGCTGAACAAGGGCACCTTCACCTCGCCGGTCAAGGATTTCTACCTGACCAACCCGATCGCGCGGGCTTCCGCGGTGATGGCGGAGTGCTCGGCTTTGGCGAAGAACGGCTTCAGGCAGGCGGCGGAGTAGATATGGACACCTTCTTCTCCTTCTACGTGCTGCCGGCGCTGCTGATCCTTTTGAAGTCGGTCGTGCTGATCGTCGTTCTGTTGATCTTCGTCGCCTATGTGCTTTACGCCGACCGCAAGATCTGGGCGGCGGTGCAATTGCGCCGCGGACCGAACGTCGTCGGCCCGTGGGGCACGCTGCAGGCGTTCGCCGATCTGCTGAAATTCGTCTTCAAGGAACCGGTCATCCCGTCCGGCGCCAACAAGGGCGTTTTCCTGCTGGCGCCCTTGGTGTCGGCGGTGCTGGCGATCTCTGCCTGGGCGGTCATACCGGTCAATGAAGGCTGGGCGATCGCCAACGTCAATGTCGGCATCCTCTATGTCTTCGCCATCTCCTCGCTCGAGGTCTATGGCGTCATCATGGGCGGCTGGGCGTCCAATTCGAAATACCCGTTCCTCGGCGCGCTGCGCTCGGCGGCGCAGATGGTGTCCTACGAAGTCTCCATCGGTTTCGTCATCGTGACCGTGCTGCTTTGCGTCGGCTCGCTCAACCTGTCCGACATCGTCTTGTCGCAGCAGGACGGGCTGGGCACGCGGCTCGGCCTGCCCAACACCTTCCTCGACTGGCATTGGCTGTCGCTGTTCCCGATGTTCATCGTCTTCTTCATCTCGGCGTTGGCCGAGACCAACCGGCCGCCCTTCGACCTTGTGGAAGCCGAATCGGAACTCGTCGCCGGCCATATGGTCGAATATTCCTCGACGCCGTTCCTGCTGTTCTTCCTCGGCGAATATGTCGCCGTCGTCCTGATGTGCGCGCTGGCCACCATCCTGTTCCTTGGCGGCTGGCTGCCACCCTTCAACTTCGCGCCGTTCACCTGGGTGCCGGGGCTGATCTGGTTCGTGCTCAAGGTCTGCCTGGTATTCTTCATGTTCTCGATGGTGAAAGCGTTCGTGCCGCGCTATCGCTACGATCAGCTGATGCGGCTCGGCTGGAAGGTCTTCCTGCCGATCTCGCTGTTCATGGTGGTCGCCACCGCGGCATTCCTCAAAATCACGGGGTTTGCGTGATGACATATGAAATTGGGGGAGCGATCGGTGGCGTTGCTTTTGCGGCTGTCGAGTTCTTTCTACTTCGCGCTTACTGGTTGAAGCCCGAACTTCCACTGAAAAACCGACGTGTCCTAAGAGGCGTTGCCTTTTTCGGTTTTGCCTTTCTGCCAATAGTTGGATGGATTCAAGGTATGAAACTTTCGGGAGCCCTTTGATGTCCGCTCTTTCCCAGGCCGCCAAGTCACTGCTTTTGCAGGATTTCGTCAGCGCTTTCTTCCTGTCGATGCGCCAGTTCTTCGCGCCGAAGGAGACGATCAACTATCCGCATGAAAAGGGGCCGGTCAGCCCGCGCTTCCGTGGCGAACATGCGCTGCGCCGTTATCCCAACGGCGAGGAACGCTGCATCGCCTGCAAATTGTGCGAGGCGATCTGCCCGGCGCAGGCCATCACCATCGAAGCCGGCCCGCGCCGCAACGACGGCACGCGGCGCACCGTGCGCTACGACATCGATATGGTGAAATGCATTTACTGCGGCTTCTGCCAGGAAGCCTGCCCGGTCGACGCCATCGTCGAGGGCCCGAATTTCGAGTTCGCGACCGAGACGCGCGAGGAACTTTATTACGACAAGGACAGGCTCCTGGCCAATGGCGACCGCTGGGAGCGTGAACTGGCGCGCAACATCTCGCTGGATGCGCCTTACCGCTGATATTTGAAGCATGGACGGGGCGAGGGCCCTCGTTTAAGGAACACGCAACTTGCCGACCGGAGGCGGTGGCAAAAAACAGGACGAACGTCCTGTTCTGACAGGAAACCCGGGGGAACCCATGCTGAGTGGACTAGAGGCGGCCTTTTTCTACCTCTTCGCCTTTGTCGCGGTGGCATCGGCGTTCATGGTCATATCGGCGCGCAATCCCGTGCATTCGGTGCTGTTCCTGATCCTGACCTTCTTCAACGCCGCCGGCCTGTTCATGCTGACCGGCGCCGAGTTCCTGGCGATGATCCTGCTCGTCGTCTATGTCGGCGCTGTGCTGGTGCTGTTCCTGTTTGTCGTCATGATGCTCGACGTCGACTTCGCCGAAATGAAGGAAGGCGCCCTGCAATATGCACCGATCGGCGCGCTGGTCGGTCTGATCCTGGCGGCGGAGCTGATCGTCGTGCTCGGCGGCTATACATTCGCGCCGAAACTGGCGGCGACGGTCGCCAAACCCATTCCGGACCTGGCCGCGCGCTCGAACACGGCAGCGCTCGGCGACATCCTCTATACGGATTACCTCTATTACTTCCAGGTGGCGGGGCTGGTGCTGCTGGTCGCCATGATCGGCGCCATCGTGCTGACGCTGCGCCACAAGCCGGGCGTCAAGCGGCAGTCGATCGCCGCCCAGGTCGGCCGCACGGCGGCAACCGGAGTGGAAATCCGCAAGGTCAAGACGGGCGAAGGAGTCTGAGATGGTCGTCGGCATCGCGCACTACCTGACCGTATCGGCGATCCTGTTCACGCTCGGCGTATTCGGCATCTTCCTGAACCGCAGGAACGTCATCGTCATCCTGATGTCGATCGAGCTTATCCTGCTTGCGGTCAACATCAATTTCGTCGCCTTTTCGGCGGCGCTCGGCGACCTGGTCGGCCAGGTGTTCGCACTGTTCGTGCTGACGGTCGCGGCGGCCGAAGCGGCGATCGGCCTTGCCATTCTCGTCGTCTTCTTCCGCAACCGCGGCTCGATCGCGGTCGAAGACGTGAACATGATGAAGGGTTGACGGAACCACCATGTATCAGGCCATCGTCTTCCTTCCGCTGCTCGGCTTCTTGATCGTCGGCCTGTTCGGCACTTCGCTCGGCGCCAAGGCTTCAGAATACATCACCTCCGGCTTCCTGGTGATCGCGGCTATGCTGTCGTGGGTCGCCTTCTTCTCGGTCGGCTTCGGCGGCGGAGAGGTGTTCACCGTGCCGGTGATGCGCTGGATCCAGTCGGGCGGGCTGGAGGCGTCCTGGGCGCTCAGGATCGACACGCTGACGGTGGTGATGCTGGTCGTCGTCAACACGGTGTCGTCGCTGGTCCATATCTACTCGATCGGCTACATGCATCATGATCCGGACCGGCCGCGCTTCTTCGCCTATCTGTCGCTGTTTACCTTCGCTATGCTGATGCTGGTGACGGCCGACAACCTCGTGCAGATGTTCTTCGGCTGGGAAGGCGTCGGCCTTGCCTCCTATCTGCTGATCGGCTTCTGGTACAAGAAGCCTTCGGCCAATGCGGCTGCAATCAAGGCCTTCGTCGTCAACCGCGTCGGCGATTTCGGCTTTGCGCTCGGCATCTTCGGCGTGTTCGTGCTGTTCGGCTCGGTCAATCTCGGCACCATCTTCGCCAATGCGGCGACGTTCATTCCGGCGGAAGGCGCGCCGCAAGGTGCGGCCGTGCTGACCTTCCTCGGCTACGCACTCGACAGGCAGGCTGCGATGACGGTCGTCTGCCTGCTCCTGTTCATGGGCGCCATGGGCAAGTCGGCGCAGGTGCCGCTGCACACCTGGCTGCCGGATGCCATGGAGGGCCCGACGCCGGTCTCGGCCCTGATCCATGCCGCGACCATGGTGACGGCAGGCGTGTTCATGCTGGCGCGGTTGTCGCCGCTGTTCGAGCTGTCGCATTCGGCACTGACGGTGGTTACCTTCATCGGCGCCTTCACCGCCTTCTTCGCGGCGACCGTCGGTCTCGTCCAGAACGACATCAAGCGCGTCATCGCCTATTCGACCTGTTCGCAGCTCGGCTACATGTTCGTGGCGCTCGGCGTCGGCGCCTATGGCGCAGCGATTTTCCATCTGTTCACCCACGCCTTCTTCAAGGCGCTGCTGTTCCTCGGCTCGGGCTCGGTCATCCACGCCGTCTCCGACGAGCAGGACATGCGCAAAATGGGCGGCCTGAGGACGCTGATCCCGACGACTTACTGGATGATGGTGATCGGCACGCTGGCGCTGACCGGTGTCGGCATTCCGGTAACGATCATCGGCACGGCCGGCTTCTTTTCCAAGGACGCCATCATCGAAGCGGCCTTCGCCGGCCACAATGCGGTAGCCGCGTTTGCCTTCATATTGCTGGTCATTGCTGCCTGCTTCACCTCCTTCTACTCCTGGCGGCTGATCTTCATGACCTTCCATGGCGAGCCGCGGGCCAGCCACGAGGTCATGCACCATGTCCATGAATCGCCACCGGTCATGCTGGTGCCGCTGTTCATCCTGGCGGCGGGCGCGCTGTTCGCCGGCGTGATCTTCCACGGCGCCTTCATCGGCGAGGGCTACGCCGAATTCTGGAAGGCGTCGCTGTTCACGCTGCCGGACAACCACATCCTGCACGAAATCCACGAAGTGCCGTTGTGGGTCGAGCTGTCACCGTTCATCGCCATGCTGATCGGCTTTGCGATTGCCTGGCAGTTCTATATTCGCGCGCCGGAAATGCCTCGGAGCGTCGCCGCCAACCATCGCCTGCTCTACGCCTTCCTGCTCAACAAATGGTATTTCGACGAGCTCTACGACTTCCTGTTCGTGCGGCCGGCAAAGCGCCTCGGCAGCTTCCTGTGGAAGACCGGCGACGGCACCGTCATCGATGGGCTCGGGCCGGACGGCATTTCGGCGCGCGTCGTCGACGTCACTAACCGGGTCGTCAAGCTGCAGACCGGCTATCTCTACCACTATGCCTTCGCCATGCTGATCGGCGTTGCCGCACTCGTCACCTGGATGATGCTCTGATGACCGCCTGGCCGATCCTATCGCTGGTCACCTTCCTGCCGCTGGTTGGTGTGCTGCTCATCCTTTTCGTGCGTGACGACAGCGAGAACGCGCGCCGCAACATCCGCGCCATCGCGCTGTTCACGACTGCGTTCACCTTCGTGGTTTCGCTGTTCATCTGGACCGGCTTCGACAATTCGCAGCCCGGCTTCCAGTTCGTCGAGAAGTTTGCCTGGCTGGATTCCGGCATCTCCTACCATATGGGCGTAGACGGCATCTCCATGCTGTTCGTCATCCTGACCACCTTCCTGATGCCGCTCTGCATCCTCGCCTCGTGGGAATCGATCGAGAAGCGCGTCAAGGCCTATATGATTGCCTTCCTGCTGCTCGAGACGCTGATGATCGGCGTGTTCTGCGCGCTCGACATCGTCTTGTTCTATGTCTTCTTCGAAGCCGGCCTGATCCCGATGTTCATCATCATCGGCGTGTGGGGCGGCAAGCGGCGCGTCTATGCCTCCTTCAAGTTCTTCCTCTATACGCTGGCCGGCTCGGTGCTGATGCTGCTCGCCATCATGGCGATGTTCTTCCAGTCCGGCACCACCGATATCCCGACGCTTCTGACGCATAACTTCCCGGCCAATATGCAGACCTGGCTATGGCTTGCCTTCTTCGCGTCCTTCGCGGTGAAGATGCCGATGTGGCCGGTGCATACCTGGCTGCCGGACGCGCATGTCGAGGCGCCGACGGCCGGCTCGGTAATCCTGGCCGCCATCCTGCTCAAGATGGGCGGGTACGGCTTCCTGCGTTTTTCGCTGCCGATGTTTCCGATCGCATCCGAAATGTTCGCGCCGCTGATCTTCACGCTTTCCGTCGTCGCCATCATCTACACCTCGCTGGTGGCGCTGATGCAGGAGGACATGAAGAAGCTGATCGCCTATTCGTCGGTCGCTCACATGGGCTTCGTCACCATGGGAATCTTCGCGATGAACCAGGAAGGCGTCCAGGGTTCGATCTTCCAGATGCTGTCGCACGGCCTGGTCTCCGGCGCGCTGTTCCTCTGCGTCGGCGTCGTCTACGACCGCATGCACACGCGTGACATCGACGCCTATGGCGGGTTGGTCAACAACATGCCGAAATATGCAACCGTGTTCATGATCTTCACCATGGCCAATGTCGGCCTGCCCGGCACCAGCGGCTTCGTCGGCGAGTTCCTGACCATGCTCGGCGTGTTCCGGGTCAACACCTGGGTGGCGTTCTTCGCCGCCACCGGCGTCGTCCTTTCGGCGGCCTATGCGCTCTGGCTCTACCGCAAGGTGATCTTCGGCGCGCTGACCAAGGAAAGCCTGAAAGGCCTGCTCGACCTGTCGACGCGCGAGAAGGTGATCATCTATCCGCTGGTCGCGCTGGTCATCTTCTTCGGCGTCTATCCGGCGCCGATCTTCGACGCGACCGCCGAATCGGTCAAGGCGCTCGTTACCAATGCCACCGCATCCATCGGCGCCGCGCAGACCGCGGCGGCGAACTGACTGGGGGTTTGCGAACCATGACGCCGGACCTTCTCTCAAGCCTGTCGCTCTCGACGCCAGAGCTGATCCTCGCCCTCGGCGCCTTGGCGCTGTTGATGCTCGGCGCCTATTCTCGCGCCAACACCACTGTCACGGTGAGCGGCCTTGCTGTTGCCGTGCTGGTGATCGCCGGCGCCTGGCTGATCTTTTCGCCGGGGCAGGGCAATGCCTATGGCGAAGCCTTCATCCAGGACCCATTCGCCCGCTTCATGAAGGTGCTGGCGCTGATCGGCTCGGCGGTGACGCTGGTCATGTCGGTCCGCTTTGCCCAGGCGGAGCGTTTCGACAAGTTCGAATATCCGGTGCTGATCCTGCTCTGCACGCTCGGCATGATGCTGATGATCTCGGCCAACGGCATGATCGGGCTCTATCTCGGCCTCGAGCTGCAATCGCTGGCGATCTACGTGCTGGCGGCGATCAACCGCGATAATCTGCGCTCGACCGAGGCCGGGCTGAAGTACTTCGTCCTTGGCGCGCTGTCGTCGGGCATGCTGCTTTACGGCATCTCGCTGGTCTACGGCTACACCGGCAACACCGGCTTCCAGGAGATCGCCGCGGCGCTGAGCGGCGGCGAGCGCCAGCTCGGCCTCGTCTTCGGCCTGGTTTTTGTGCTGGCCGGCCTTGCCTTCAAGATCTCGGCGGTGCCGTTCCATATGTGGACGCCCGACGTCTATGAGGGCGCGCCGACGCCGGTGACGGCTTTTCTGGCGGCGGCACCGAAGATGGCGGCGATGGCGCTGATGGTGCGCGTCACCATGGGCGCCTTCAAGCCGATCGCCGCCGACTGGCAGCAGATCATCGTCTTCATCTCGATCGCCTCGATGGCGCTTGGTGCCTTTGCGGCCATCGGCCAGACCAACATCAAACGGCTGATGGCCTATTCCTCCATCGGTCATATGGGTTATGCGCTGGTCGGCCTTGCCGCGAACAGCCAAGACGGCGTGCGCGGCGTCGCCATCTACATGCTGATCTATCTGGTGATGACGCTCGGCACCTTTGCCTTCATCCTCGCCATGCGGCGCAAGGAGGGCAATGTCGAGCAGATCAGCGATCTCGCCGGCCTGTCGGCGACCAATCCGATCATGGCGACGATCCTCACCATCCTGATGTTCTCGCTGGCCGGCATCCCGCCGCTCGCCGGCTTCTGGGGGAAATGGTACGTGTTCCTCGCCGCTATCAATGCCAACCTCTACGCGCTGGCGATCATCGGCGTGCTGGCCTCTGTGGTGGGCGCCTATTATTATCTGCGCATTATCAAGATCATGTGGTTCGACGAACCGGTCGGCGGCTTCGTGCCGATGGCGACCGAACTGCGCGTCGTGCTCGGTGTCTGCGGCGCTTTCGTGCTGTTCTACGTGCTGATCGGCGGCCCGATCGGAACCTACGCAGCAGCCGCGGCCAAGACCTTCTTCTGACGGAATGACGTTCAGGCTGGCTCCAACCGCGGCTTCGGACGGGTTCCGGCTCGAGGCGCACGACACGGTCGGCTCCACCAATGCGCTGGCGCTGGAGCACGCGCGGGCCGGCGATCCGGGCAAACTCTGGGTCGTCTCAAAAAAGCAGGAAGCCGGGCGTGGCCGCCGCGGCCGCGCCTGGGCGACGCCCGAAGGCAATCTGGCAGCGACGCTGCTGGTGATCACCGATGCCGAGCTTCGTCTCGCTGCTACGCTCGGCTTCGTTGCCGGACTGGCGCTTGCCGACGCACTCGACGCCGTCGTGCCGAAAGGCAAGATCGCGATCGGCCTCGATGGTGCCAGCCAAGGCAAGAACCGTTTCGAATTGAAATGGCCGAACGATGTGCTTGCCTCGGGCGCCAAGCTCGCCGGCATCCTGCTGGAATCGGCGATGCTGGATGGCGACCGTTCCGCGGTGGCTGTCGGTATCGGCGTCAACGTGGTGGCTTATCCCAAGGATTTGCCTTATCCAGCGACGTCGCTCAGCGCGTTGGGGTCTGCTTGCGATGCCGAGACGCTGTTTCTGGCGCTGTCGGATGCCTGGAGCGAGAATGCGCGGCTGTGGAACGAAGGGCGTGGGCTTGCCGCCGTCAGGCGGCGGTGGCTGGCGCGTGCGGCGGGGCTTGGCGGCCAGGTTGCTGTCAGAATTGACGGTAATGTGGTGCGCGGCACCTTCGAGACCATTGACGAGGACTGCCGTTTCGTGATCCGCGACGATGAAGGTTCGGTTCTGACGATCGCCGCCGGCGACGTGCATTTCGGCGCGGTTGCCTCGGCCGGCGTTTGACCGGCCAATACGTTTGACTGGCCAGCATTTGACCAGCTTGGATTTGACCGGCCGACAATTTTGACCGGCCCGCAATTTTGACCGGCCCGCAATTTTGACCGGCAAGGAAGGAAAGACCATGGCGACAGCGGAAAACGCCGAACTTGTCTTCGTGCCGCTCGGCGGTGTCGGCGAGATCGGCATGAACTTCGCCCTCTACGGCTATGGGCCGGCCAATGCGCGCGAATGGATCGTCGTCGACGTCGGCGTCACCTTTCCCGATGCAACCCTGCCCGGCGTCGACCTGGTTCTGCCCGACACACGCTTCATCGAGGAGAATGTCGCCAATCTGCGCGGCATCGTCATCACCCATGCGCATGAGGACCATTACGGCGCGCTCCACGACATCTGGCCGAAGCTCAAGGCGCCGGTGTGGATGACGCCGTTCAGCGCCGGCCTGCTGGAAGCCAAGCGGCAGGGCGAGCAAGGGGCGCCGAAGATCCCGGTGACGATCTACCGGGCCGGCGAGAAATTCACCGTCGGCCCGTTCGAGATCGAGGCCATCCCTGTTGCGCACTCCATTCCCGAACCGATGTCGCTGGCGATCACGACGCCGGCCGGCGTCGTCATCCACACCGGCGACTGGAAGATCGATCCGGCGCCGACGGTCGGGCCGATGACCGACGAGGCGCGCTTCCGAGCCTATGGCGACAAGGGCGTGCTGGCGCTGGTCTGCGATTCCACCAATGCGATGCGGGAAGGGGAATCGCCGTCCGAAGTGGCGGTGGGCGAGGGCCTCAAGAGCGTCATCCAGAACGCCAAGGGCCGGGTCGCCGTCACCAGCTTCTCCTCCAATGTCGGGCGTATCGTCTCCATAGCCAAGGCGGCGCGGGATGCCGGCCGCCAGTGCCTGGTGATTGGCCGCTCGATGAAGCGAGTCATCGATGTGGCTGATGAACTCGGCTATATGGACGGGTTGCCGGAATTCATCGCCGAGGAGGATTACGGCTTCATCCCGCGCGAAAACCTCGTCATCATCTGCACCGGCAGCCAGGGCGAGCCGCTTGCCGCACTTGCCAAGCTGTCGCGCGACGAGATGAAGTCGGTGGCGCTGACGGCTGGCGACACGGTGGTGTTTTCCTCGCGCACCATTCCCGGCAACGAGAAGGCGATCCTCGAAATCAAGAACCGCCTGATCGATCTCGGCATCAAGATCATCGAGGACGGCGATGCGCTGGTGCATGTCTCCGGCCATCCACGCCGCAGCGAATTGCGCAAGATGTATGAATGGGTACGGCCGCAGATCGGCGTTCCCGTGCATGGCGAAGCGGCGCATCTGGTGGCGCAGGGCTCGCTGATGTCGACGTCCGGCATCGGCCAGGTCGCGCAGGTGCGCGACGGCGACATGCTCAGGCTGTATCCGGGTGCCGCCGCCATCATCGACCAGGTGCCGTTCGGCCGCATCTACAAGGACGGAAGGCTGATCGGCACCGACCAGGCGATGGGCATTCGCGATCGCCGCAAGCTGTCCTTTGCCGGCCATGTCGCCGTCAATGTCGTGCTCGACGACAAATACGAGCTTGCCGGCGATCCCGATCTGGTCGCCATCGGCGTCGCCGAGGCCGACGGCAGCGGCGAGAGCCTGGAAGACCTGATGATCGATGCGGCAATCGGCGCCGTGGACTCCATCCCCCGCCAGCGCCGAAAAGACCTCGACCTGGTCCAGGAGGCGGTGCGCCGCGCGGGGCGCGGCGCGGCCAACGAAGCCTGGGGCAAGAAGCCGCTGGTGACGGTGTTCGTCACAAGATGAGGGAGTAGGGGAGTATGGCAGTAGGGGAGTAGGGAAGAACAGATAATTTGCACTCTCCAAACTTGTTTTCCCTACTCCCGTACTTCCCTATTCCCCTACTCCCCTAACCGGGAGCACTCTATGCTCGGACGCCTCAACCATGTCGCGCTTGCGGTGCCGGATCTGGCCGCGGCTGCGGCGGTCTATCGCGATACGCTTGGCGCGCGCGTGACGGCGCCCCAGGCGCTGCCGGAGCATGGCGTTACGGTGGTGTTCGTCGATGTCGGCAACACCAGGATCGAGTTGCTCCAGCCGCTCGGCGAAGCCTCGCCGATCGCCGCATTCCTCGCGAAGAATCCGTCCGGCGGCATGCACCATGTCTGCTATGAGGTGGACGACATTGTTGCGGCGCGCGACCGTCTCAAGGCCAGCGGCGCGCGCGTGCTCGGCGACGGCAATCCGAAGATCGGCGCACATGGCAAGCCGGTATTGTTTCTGCACCCCAAGGATTTCTTCGGCACGCTGGTCGAACTGGAGCAAGCATGAGTTGGGTTTCGTTTATCGCCCTGTTCTTCGCCACGTGGTGGGTGGTGTTGTTCGCCGTCCTGCCGTTCAGCATGCGGACGCAGGACGAGGATCGGGACGTGACGCTTGGCACCGTTCCGAGCGCACCGCGCGGACCGCACATGCTGCGCGCCGCGCTGCGCACGACGATCGCCACGCTGGTCCTCATGGGTATCTTCTACGGCATCACGAGAGGGCTTGGCCTCGGTATCGACGACATCCCGCACATCGTGCCGGATTTCAACCAGAGCCCAGCGCATTAGCCGGCTACCTACCGTGTCCGACTATCCCAGCCTAGCCGCGGCTCTGAAATCAAGCTGAGCCAGCAAGGTCAACCCAAAGTAAAGGCCGGGGCGGGTTTGGGCTGACGCAACGTCATGTGGTTTGATAATCTGTCGTGCTAACCAGATGATTGCACAAAAAAAATGCAAGGCGCGAGGCCTTGCAATTTAAACGCGTCCGATCTGTTTCCGGTGTCCGGCGGCAGCGAGTTACCGCGCCTAGATCGCATCCTCCCAAGACTTTGACCGCGTAGGAGGGCAGATTTTTCTCTACCCTCTCGGTTATGGGGGCACACTAGCCTAAGGCGGGTGAAAATGTCACGAAGAATTTTGCCCAGAAACAGGCAATCTCGTGCTGCAGTGCACAATAGTACGGCAGGCGTTGCTTGCGAAACGCCCAGCAAGCCGCGTGCGGCAATTGCGGCGCCTGTGCAGCGCCTGGGCCGGGTTTCCATTCCGCCATGAAATGGCTATGAAGCCGGGGCAAGCAAGCCTGCGCTGCGCCGATTCCGGCGCCGCCATCCTCTCTCACGGACCAGTTCATGCGTTTGTCGCGCTATTTCCTGCCCATCCTCAAAGAAAATCCGCGCGAGGCCGAGATCGTCTCGCATCGGCTGATGCTGCGCGCCGGCATGATCCGCCAGCAGGGGCAGGGCAGCTTTTCCTGGCTGCCGCTCGGCAAGCGGGTGCTGGACAAGGTCTGCCGGATCATTCGCGAGGAGCAGAATCGCGCCGGCGCACTCGAAATCCTGATGCCGACCATCCAATCGGCCGAGCTGTGGCGCGAAAGCGGCCGCTATGAAGACTACGGCAAGGAGATGCTGCGCATCAAGGACCGGCAAGACCGCGATATGCTCTACGGGCCGACCAACGAGGAGATGGTCACCGAGATCTTCCGCTCCTATGTCAAGTCCTACAAGGACCTGCCGCTCAATCTCTATCACATCCAGTGGAAGTTTCGCGACGAGGTGCGCCCACGCTTCGGCGTCATGCGTTCGCGCGAGTTCCTGATGAAGGACGCCTATTCCTTCGACCTCGATTATGAAGGCGCCAAGGCCGCCTATAACCGCATGTTCGTTTCCTATCTCAGGACGTTTACGCGCATGGGGCTGCAGGCCATCCCGATGCGCGCCGACACCGGGCCGATCGGCGGCGACCTCAGCCATGAGTTCATCATCCTGGCCGACACCGGCGAGAGCCAGGTGTTCTGCCATCGCGATTATCTTTCGCTGGCAGTGCCCGGCGCAGACACGGATTTTTCGAACGACGCCGAGATCGGCGGCATCGTCAAGACGTGGACGACGCCCTATGCCGCCACCGACGAGATGCATGACGAGGCGGCGTGGGAGAAGGTGCCCGCGAGCGACCGGGTCTCGGCGCGCGGCATCGAGGTTGGGCATATCTTCCATTTCGGCGACAAATATTCCAAGCCGATGGGCGCCAAGGTGACCGGGCCGGACGGCAAGGATCATTTCGTTTCTGGCGGTTCCTACGGCATCGGCCCGTCCAGGCTGGTCGCGGCGATCATCGAGGCCAGCCATGACGATAACGGCATCATCTGGCCGGAGGCGGTGGCACCGTTCGATGTCGGCCTGATCAACATGAAGGTTGGCGATGCCGAATGCGACCGCGTCTGCGGCGAGCTGAATGCCGCCTTTGCCGCCGCCGGCAAGGAGGTGCTCTACGACGACACCGACCAGCGGCCGGGCGGCAAGTTCGCCACCGCCGACCTGATCGGGCTCCCGTGGCAGGTGATCGTCGGGCCGCGTGGTGTCGCCGCCGGCGAGGTCGAGATCAAGAACCGCAGGACCGGCGAGCGCGAGACGCTGCCGATCGGCGACGTGAAAAAGCGTTTCGGTGCCGCCGCATGAACGAAGCGGCGGCAGCAAGACCATCGGGCGCCGGGCCTTTTTCCGGCTTCGAACGCTTGGTGGCGTGGCGCTATCTGCGCTCGCGTCGCAAGGAGACGGTGATCTCGGTGATCGCCTCGATCTCCTTCCTCGGCATCATGCTGGGCGTCGCCACGCTGATCGTCGTCATGGCGGTCATGAACGGCTTTCGCGCCGAACTTTTGACGCGCATCCTAGGCGTCAACGGGCACCTGATCGTGCAGCCGCTCGACATGCCGCTGGAGGACTATGCCCAGGTTGCCGGCCGCATCAACGGCGTGCCCGGCGTTAAATACGCCATCCCGCTGATCGACGGGCAGGTGCTGGCGCAAGGCAATGTCGGCGGCGGCACCGGCGCGCTGGTGCGCGGCATACGCGGCGAGGATCTCGGCAAGATCACCATCGTCGCCAACAACATCAAGGAGGGCTCGATCGTCGGCTTCGACACCGGCGAGGGCGTCGCCATCGGCAGCCGCATGGCCGAAAATCTCGGTCTTGTGCTCGGCGATACCATCACGCTGATCTCGCCCGAGGGTGACATCACGCCGCTCGGTACGACGCCGCGCATGAAAGGCTATCCGGTCACCGCGATCTTCGAGGTCGGCATGTCGGAATATGACAGTTCCATCGTCTACATGCCGTTTTCGGAAGGGCAGCTTTACTTCAACATGGACGGCCGGGCGCAGACGATCGAGATCTACGCCGACAATCCCGACAATATCGACGCGCTGAAGCCGAAGGTCGAAGAGGCGGCGCAGCGGCCGATCAGCCTTGTCGATTGGCGGCAGCGCAACAAGACGTTCTTCGACGCGTTGCAGGTCGAGCGCAATGTCATGTTCATGATCCTGACGCTGATCGTGCTGGTGGCGGCCCTCAACATCATTTCGGGCCTGATCATGCTGGTCAAGGACAAGGGCCACGACATCGCCATCCTGCGCACCATGGGCGCCACGCGCGGTGCCATCCTGCGCATCTTCCTGATGACCGGGGCTGCGATCGGCGTTGTCGGCACAATCGCCGGCGTGCTGCTCGGCATCGTGATCTGCCTCAACGTCGAGCGCATCCGCCAGTTCTTCTCCTGGCTGGCCAACGAGCGGCTGTTCAATCCCGAGCTTTATTTCCTAAGCCAGCTGCCGGCCCGCATGGATGCCAGCGAGACGATCTCGGTCGTTCTCATGGCTTTGGCGCTGTCATTCCTGGCGACACTGTTTCCGGCATGGCGCGCTGCCAGGCTCGATCCGGTCGAAGCGCTGAGGTACGAATGATGGCCGAGGCCATTATCGAGCTGAAGAGCGTCGAACGCCACTATGTACAGGGGCCGCGCAAGCTGACCATCCTGAACGGCGCCGATTTTTCGCTGAAGCGTGGCGAGATGGTGGCGCTTGTGGCGCCGTCGGGCACCGGCAAGTCGACGCTGCTCCACACCGCCGGGCTGCTGGAGCGACCGGACGCCGGCGACGTGATCCTGGCGGGGCGCGCCTGCGGCCGGCTTTCCGACGACGAACGCACGGCGATCCGCCGCAACGATGTCGGCTTCGTCTACCAGTTCCATCATTTGTTGCCTGAGTTTTCTGCGCTGGAAAACATCATGATGCCGCAGCTGATAAAAGGGCTGCCGCGCAAGGAGGCGGCCGAGCGGGCGGCGCAATTGCTCGACTATATGCAGATCGGCAAGCGCGCGCAGCATCGTCCTTCCGAGCTCTCCGGCGGCGAGCAGCAGCGCGTCGCCATTGCGCGTGCCGTCGCCAATGCGCCGCTGGTGCTTTTGGCCGACGAGCCGACCGGCAATCTCGACCCGGTGACCGCTTCCTATGTGTTCGAGGCGCTGGCAGCGCTGGTCCGGCAATCGGGCCTGGCGGCGCTCATCGCCACCCACAATCACGAGCTCGCCTCGCGCATGGACCGCCGCGTGACGCTCGCCGACGGCAAGGTCGTGCCGCTTTAGGGTGCGCTGCAATTGAGGCGATGACGGCCTGCGAGCTGCCGTGCGCCGTCCCGCCGCCTTTCGCGCGCCTGTCGGCCGCGAAACGCTCGGCATTTCCCTCTCAACCCTTTCTTAACCCTGTCGAATTGACCGGGCGCAAATTCCGGTGACGCCCGGACTGCGATCGTTGACACTCGAACAAAATTAGAACAAAATACGAACATACTAACAACAGGAGAGAGTTATGACCGATCTTGTTCAGGATGTCGTCTCGCTGGTGTGCATGAGCACGTTCCTCATTTCCATGGCAATCTGGATCGGCGCGATGTGAGGATTGAGCTCAAGGACGGGCTCGATGCTGATGAGCGAGGGCCGCCTTCGCATATTGGCGCAGGCATTGGGCGAGTGTTTCAGCCGGCCTTGCGGGATACTTCGACAGGCGACACCGCGGCGGGCCCGAACACGTCCTCGAAAGCGGATTTCAGCGCCAGGTCGAGGTCGGCCATGGTTACGGGAAGGCCGAGGTCGACAAGGCTGGTGACGCCGTGATCCTGGACGCCGCACGGCACGATGCCGCTGAAATGGCTAAGGTCCGGCTCGACATTGATGGCGATGCCGTGAAAGCTCACCCAGCGCCTCAGCCTGATGCCGATGGCGGCGATCTTGTCCTCGGCCGCCGAGCCGTCGGGCAAAGCGGGGCGGTCCGGCCGAACCACCCAGACGCCGACGCGGTCCTCGCGGCGTTCGCCGCGTACGTTGAAGGCGGCCAGCGAGCCGATGATCCATTGTTCGAGTGCGGCGACGAAGGCGCGGACATCCTCGCGCCGCCGCTTCAGGTCGAGCATGACGTAGGCGACGCGCTGGCCCGGCCCATGATAGGTGTATTCGCCGCCACGCCCGGCGGCAAAGACCGGGAAACGGTCCGGCTCGATCAGGTCCTCGATGCGGGCGCTGGTGCCGGCGGTGTAGAGCGGCGGGTGCTCGACCAGCCAGACCATCTCGCCGGCGCCGCCGCTGCGGATTGCCTCGGCGCGCGCCTCCATCACGGCGAGCGCATCGGGATAGGCGGTGAGCCCCGGCTCGATGCGCCATTCGACCGGCGCCGAGCCGGGCAAGGGCAGGAACGACGTGGCGATCTGGCTGCGTTCTGTCATGATATCTCGTCTCGCCACTCATATGGCGGCAATCGGTACAAACGTCCAGTTCCGGCACGTTCGGCCCTTGAACAGTTATGCCGATGTCCGGCCGATTATTGCTGGCCGCGCACTTGTTTCACCGGAAACGATTTGCTACACGCCGCGGGCCGGTTGGTTCCGGCTCCTACCACGTGCGGTCGTGGCGGAATTGGTAGACGCGCAGCGTTGAGGTCGCTGTGGGGCAACCCGTGGAAGTTCGAGTCTTCTCGACCGCACCATTAAATTCGAAAGCGGAACCTCTAACCCGTTGAATTCGAGCACGGCGGGGAGCGTCCTTGTCAGGGCGCGAGGCTTTTTGCCTGGTTGCGATCACGAATGTGGCCCAGTGAAGAAGCAATCGGCGCGCGGAGCCATCTATGCGGTTGGCGTGCAAACTATTCGCGCACCAGGCGTCCGGTTGCCCACCAGATCACAAATACAACAACGATCGATGCGTAGCCGTTCACGGCATGGTGGCAGCCAGTGTACACCGATCCGTACGGGATCAGGGCTGTAAAGGTCCAACCGAGAACGAGCCGGCGCTGGGTGTGGTTCGAGGGGCAGCTCGATCTCGACGCTGATCGGATGGTTCATGGCCTATGGTCCAGCGACGATCGCAGCGAAAATAAGCACCTTTGCGCTTGCCTTGAAGGCATCCTATTCTGGAGGGTAGTAGCCGCTCGTGGGCATAGAATGTCGGTACTGCCTTTCTTAAGAATTTACGCGCCGCTCAACGCGGTGCTGGCTGCGACTGGGCTTGTGGCGGTGGCTACGCTCACGACACCGGACCTGTCCGGACGAAGCAGACTGGCTTTGGCTGCCGTGCTCGCGGTCATTTGGGGCGTCTATCTCCTGGAATTGGCCGAGAAACTGCTCAAGCGCCGGGCGGGAGACGTTCGGGACAGGACGCCGGCAATCGCCATTGATGTGCTCGCGGTTTTGGTTCCACTCGCCGCATTTCTGCTCGTCGGCACGCCCGACCGGAGCCTCTACTGTGCTGTCTGGCTGCTGAAACCGCTGCGCGACTCAACTTTCTTCCCGCTGCTGGGCAGAATCCTGACCAACGAAGCGCGCAACCTGATCGGCGTCGCCACCGTCTTCGGCATCGTTCTTTTCGGTTTTGCGCTCGCAGCCTATGTCATCGAGCGCGACGTCCAACCGCAACAGTTCGGCAGCATCCCCCAGGCAATGTGGTGGGCGGTGGTCACGCTGTCCACCACCGGCTATGGCGACGCTATTCCGGAAAGCTTCGCCGGCCGCGTCCTTGCCGGGGCGGTCATGATGAGTGGCATCGGCATCTTCGCGCTCTGGGCTGGCATTCTTGCCACCGGCTTTTATCAAGAAGTCCGTCGCGAGGATTTCGTCCGCAATTGGCAATTGGTCGCCGCCGTGCCGTTGTTTCAGAAGCTCGGCCCGGCCACACTAGTCGAGATCGTGCGCGCATTACGACCTCGCATCGTGCCGGCGGGCGCTGTGATCTGCCGCAATGGCGAGACCGGTGACCAGATGTTCTTCGTCGTGGAGGGGCGCGTCAGCGTCGCGACGCCGAACCCGGTGGATCTGGGCCCTGGCGCCTTCTTCGGCGAGATGGCGCTGATCACCGGCGAACCGCGCTCGGCGACCGTCAGCGCCACAACGGTGGTCTCACTCCTGTCGCTACACTCGGCGGATTTCCAGATGCTGTGCAGCAGCAGCCCGGAGATCGCAGAAACCATCCGCAAGACCGCGCTCGAGCGGCGCGGCGCGGCAGCTAAGGGTTGACCGTACTAGGTGTTCGTCAGAGGAGGATGTGATGGCAAGGCTGCCAGCTGCCTGCCGATGGTGGCTGGCTGGAACTACATGCTTTGCCGCTGCCGACCCATCCTCAATACAAATCGCCACGGAATCGTAGAAAAATGCTTTAAAAATCAACGCGGGAGGCGTTGCGGCGCTGCATCTCGACCGCACCATTAAATTCGAAAGCGGAATCTCTTGCCCGTTGAAATTCGAGCACGGCAGGGAGCGTCCATGTCGGGGCACGTGCTTTTTGCCTGATTGCGGTCGCGAGTTTGGCTTATGCGAAGTGGCCATCGGCAGGCATGGCCATCTATCGACAAGCGCACATAACTATTCGCGCACCAGGCGTCCGGTCGCCCACCAGATCACCGATACAACAACGATCGATGCGTAGCCGTCCACGGCATAGTGCCAGCCGGTGAACACCGATCCGTACAGGATCAGGGCTGCAAAGGTCCAACCCAGAACGCCAAGCCAGCGATTGATCGATGACAGCAAATAGGCGTTCAATGCGGCAAAGGCGACATGCATGCTTGGCATGGCCGAGATGCCGCCGCCAAGACTTGGCCGGCCGCTTTGGTAAGCCATCAGGAGATATGCCGCGGGTTCCCGCACCATGTAACTATGGTCCAGCTTGTCCAAGGCCACATTCAATCCGTGGAAGCGATCCACGCCGACAAAGTGGTGGTAGTAAACCGGTCCGACCGATGCCAGCGCCACGGCCAAGACCGTTCCGAGGACGGACAACGTCAGCGCTGCTGCGCAGAGATAGCGGATGCGGGCAATCTCGTCCGACCAGAGCGACACGAAAAGGATGGCGCCGAACCACTGGTAAAACCAAATGACTTCATAGCTGTTGAAGACGACGAACGACCAATTGTTGCTGTCGAGCTTATGGACGATCTCCCATGGCGGCATCCCGTGCAGCCATTCATCAGCGTCGGCCAACCAGTTGTCGGCATAGTATGGGACGACGGACGGGATGGCGATCTTGTAGGTCGAGAACGCGGTCAAGCTGGCAAAGAAGAACAGCAGCACCAGCAGACAACCGCGCCAGCGCCCTTGAACCAAATCCAGTGCGTAGCGAACCGGTTGCCGCCGGCCATGGATTAGCGCGGCACAGCAGACGCCGCCGATAAACAACACCGGAATGCCAACAAGAAACTTGTGAGAATAGATTAAGGCGGACGTATAGAATATTTCTGGATATAATGCAGATGCGCCTAAAACGTATGTCGCCATGAACAAGGAGAGGCGCAATTGCCATATGGCGGAGGGCCTGTAGCGAGAGGCTTCCGTGGTTAGGGCCAAACCAATTTACCTGTTCTTAACGTTTCGCCGGAGAGACACATACACCGGTAAGGTAAAAACCTTGCTGCCAGGTTTACTTTTCGCCGGTGGTCGACATTTGCCGGCCGGCCCGCATGCGGTGGATCGATTCCCTGAGCAGTCTTGCATCCGCATCGCTGTCCATGCCCCCGCGTGAAGGAATTGCCCCGGAGCCTCGGGGCCGAGCCGGCCGGTTGCTTGAACACGGGCCCGCCACGCCCTCGGTTGACTTATCATAAGTTTTAGCTTATCATAAGTCATGATTTATGATTATGCAGGAATGGTGGCCTTGGCCGATCCGACGCGCCGCAAGGTGTTCGAGCTCATCGCCGATCGGCCACGCTCGGTCATAGATCTGACGCGAGTGCTTCCGGTCTCGCAGCCGGCGGTATCGCAGCACCTCAAGGTCTTGAAGGAAGCCCGGCTGGTCCGCGCAGAGCCGAAAGGTGCCAGCAACATCTATCATCTCGACCCGCATGGGCTCTGCGAGATGCGTGCCTGGCTCGACCGCATGTGGGGCGATGCGCTCGACGCCTTCAAACGGAAAGTCGACAACAGCAAGGAGAAGAGGAAATGACGACCATGATCAAGCCCGCGCCGGTCAGGAAGTCGGTGACGGTGGAGGTGCCGCTCGACAAGGCATTCGATGTGTTCACCACGGGATTCGGGCGCTGGTGGCCGGCTTCGCACTCGATCGGCAAATCCGCCCTGACGACCGCGGTGATCGAACCGAAAGCCGGCGGCCGCTGGTACGAGATCGACGAGGATGGGTCACAATGCGATTGGGGCGAGGTTCTCGCCTGGGATCCGCCGTCGAGGCTGACGCTCGCCTGGCGCATTGGAGCCGGCTGGCGCTACGATCCGGCATTGCTGACCGAAGTCGAGATCCGCTTTGTCGCGCTCGGCGAGAACGCGACGCGCGTGGAACTCGAGCACAGGCTTCTGGAGAACATGGGCGAAACCGCAGAGGCGATGCGCGAGGCCTTCGAATCGGAGGGTGGCTGGAGCGGTCTCCTGGACCGCTATGCGGCTGAGGCCAAGCGCCACGCCGCCTGATCGGGAAGCCGTTAAGTCCATTATCCAGCGAGGCCGTCGCACCGTCGGCCTCGCCGTTTTTGAATCAGTGTCGATCTGCCCATCTGGTTGACCGGGGCAGGGAGATACGCTGCCCTTTACCTGCCGCCGCGAAGGTTTGCAGCGCCGCAGGTTTGTAGAACGCCTCTCCTCCTACCATCCGGTATGCGCCGCGTCGTTTGGACGCGCGAACGGCGCTGTAGCAATTTGTCGTTGTGCATGGTCCTTTCGCAAAATCGATTCCGATTGTCAGGATCATGGTCTAGACCTGACAGGCACCTTATCCGGAAATCCGATGGCGGGAGGCGCTGGTGGAAGGCCAGGACGAACAGATGACCGGCGCCAGGGCCGCCGAGGAGCGCCGCGCCGACATCTATGACGAGGACGGCGTCATCCTGTCGTCGTTCCTCGCCCAGATCGGTGCCGCGATCGCCGATCGCGATACGCTGACGCTGAAGCGTGAAGTCGACGATCTGCACCAGTCGGAACTCGGCCACCTGCTCGAGGCCCTGCACCCGGAACAGCGACGCGCGCTGGTCGAATTGCTGGGCAAGGATTTCGATTTTTCCGCGCTGACCGAGGTTGACGAGGCGATCCGCCGCGACATCGTCGACAGTCTGCCCAATGCGCAGATCGCCCAGGCGGTGCAGGATCTCGATTCCGATGACGCGGTCTACATTCTCGAAGACCTCGACCAGGAGGACCAGGACGAGATCCTGTCGCAGCTGCCGTTCACCGAGCGGATCAGGCTGCGGCGTTCGCTTGACTATCCCGAAGAGACCGCCGGCCGCCGCATGCAGACGGAGTTCGTCGCGGTGCCGCCCTTCTGGACGATCGGCCAGACCATCGACTACATGCGCGAGGACAACAATCTTCCCGATCGTTTCAGCCAGATCTTCGTCATCGATCCGAGCTTCAAGCTGCTCGGCGCCATCGACCTCGACCAAATCCTGCGTACCAAGCGCTCGGTCAAGGTCGAAGAGGTCATGCATGAGACTAGGCATGCCATCCCGGCCACCATGGACCAGGAGGAGGCGGCACGCGAATTCGAACAATACGATCTTCTGTCCGCCGCCGTCGTCGACGAGAACGAGCGGCTGGTCGGCGTGCTGACCATCGACGACGTCGTCGACGTCATCCAGCAGGAGGCCGAGGAAGATCTGCTGCGCATGGGCGGCGTCGGCGACGAAGAACTCTCGGACAGCATCTTTTCGACCTCGCGCTCGCGCGTGCCCTGGCTGCTGGTCAATCTTTTGACGGCTTTCCTGGCGGCCTCGGTGATCGGCCTGTTCGACCGCACCATCGAGCATATCGTGGCGCTGGCGGTGCTGATGCCGATAGTCGCCGGCATGGGCGGCAATGCCGGCTCGCAGACCATGACGGTCACGGTGCGGGCGCTGGCGACCAGGGACCTCGACATCTACAATGCCGGCCGCATCATCCGCCGCGAAATCGGGGTGGGCTTCATCAACGGCATCATCTTTGCCATCCTGATCGGCCTCGTCGCTGCTGCCTGGTTCCACGATCGCAATCTCGGCGGCATCATTGCGGCTGCGATGATCATCAATATGTTCGTGGCGGCTCTGGCGGGCATCCTTATCCCGCTGCTGCTCGACCGCTTCAAGATCGATCCGGCTGTGGCTTCGGCGGTTTTCGTCACCACGGTCACCGATGTCGTCGGTTTCTTTGCCTTTCTCGGGCTCGCCACATGGTGGTTCGGCGTGCGCTGAACGTCACCTCAATTGACTTTTACGTAAATGCCATGCGAGGCTTTGAAAGGTGCCTTGTCCGCCGATTCTGGTACGCGCCTGGGCGCCGGCGGCGCCGGCCAGTTGGAACTCGCGGCGTGGCCGGGGCATTGGAGTGACGATGCGGGAATATTATTCGATCACGGAGCTGACCCGCGAATTCGACGTGTCGACGCGGACGTTGCGCTTCTATGAGGACGAAGGGCTGGTGCAGCCGGTAAGACGCGGCCGCACGCGGCTGTTCCGTCCGTCGGACCGGCATCTCATCCGCCAGATCATGCGGGGAAAAAGACTCGGCTTCTCGATCAACGAGATCCGCGAGATCATCCAGATGTACAGGGAGCCGCCCGGCGAGGTAGGCCAGCTCAAACTGATGATCAAGCGCATCGAGGAAAAGCGCGAGGATCTTCGCCAGAAACGCCGCGACCTCGAAGAGACCCTGGCAGAGCTCGACCAGGCCGAGGAATCCTGCGTCGAGCGGCTGGTGGAGCTCGGCGTCACCACCTAAGCCGGTGTCAGCCTCGGCTCAAATCCAGCGCCGCACCCTTTTGGCGTAGTCCCGGTATTTCTTACCGAATTTGGCCGTCAGCACCTTCTCCTCGCTCTCGATCGTCAGCTTCTGCGTCAGGAACGCCGCGATGACTGCCAGCGGCAGGAACCAGGCGATCCCAGTGACAAAGGCGAGGCTGACCAGCAGCAGCGTGTTGGCGAGGTAGATCGGGTTGCGGCTGACGGCGAAGGGTCCGGTGGTCACCAGATGGTCAGGCACGCCGTTCGGGTTGAGCGTCGTCTTGACGCGGATCATGGTGCGGATTGCCGTGAACCAGAGCGCGGCAACCGCCACCAACCCCACAAGGCCGGCGGCGAACAGGATGTCGCCGAGAAGATCGCCGATCCACGGCAGCGGATAGAACAGCCCTAGCGCGACGCTGACGATGATGGCAGCGATATAGATCAGCGGCGGCCATGGGATGTGCCCCAGCTTCGGCTGCCCAGGATTTTGCTGCATGGGTTTCGGGTGACTGTCGCTCATTATTGTCCTCCCTCGATTAGCGCGTTCCCGGTTCCGCCGCCTCGGTTTGGGCGGTGCAGGTGCCGGCGAGCTCGCCAATATGCGCCTTCCACTCCGGGGACTGGTCGTCGCTGTAGAGCCGGTCAAGCGAGGCTTCGCCCTGGAGAGTGTCCAGCATGCAGGCACAATAGCTGGAGCAGAACTCGGTGTCGCGTGCCTGCTCGCAGGATATCTGGCAGGATTTCAGAAAACGCACCTCCCTGGTTTCGGCCTGCGCCGGCATGAATTGCGAAAACAGCCAGACCGAGCCGATCAGCACCGGCTGATGGATCAGATAGAAAGCAAGGCTGTGCCGGCCGATGAAGACTAGCGGATTTGCCCAGCGGCCGGGCGCCAATGCCGACAGCCGCGTCAGCGCGCCGGAGGTGGCGGCGAGCTTGGTAACCGCGATGCCGGCAAGTACGGCGCCGAACCAGGGCAGCAGCGGCACGTAGTCGTTGGAGCGCGGGTTGGTCGCCGACAGGCCGACCCACCACAAAGCCGGATGATCGAACGTTCCGGATCGCAGGTAGAAAGGCGCAGCGACGACGAATACGGCGACAAGCAGCGTCAGCAGCGCCGGCAGGCGCAGGAACGCCAGGCCGAGCAGGCTGGCGAGCGCGATCTCATGCAATATGCCGAAGAAGATGAAGCCGTCGGGCGTGGCGATGCGGGTGACCAGCGATATTGCGAGCGCTGCCCCGGCAACCATGGCGAAGCGCTTCCAGAAGCCGGTCCAGCGGATTTTTTTGCCATGGGCGAGATAGAGGCTGATGCCGACCAGGAACAGGAAGCTCGAGGCGATGCAGCGCGCGTAGATTTTCCACCAGCCGAAGGCGGTGAGGCCGGGATCGGTGTAGCCGAAGAATTCGAGGTCCCAGGTGAAATGATAGCTCGCCATGGCAAGCAAAGCGATGCCGCGTGCAATGTCGATAGCGGCGATGCGCTTCGACTTCGGTTGATCCTGAACGGCTGCGCTCGGCGTGTCGATGCTCATGGTCTCGCTGTCTTGGTTCAGCCCCGGCAAGACGACTATCACGGTTGCCACCGTCAAAAGAAGCAGGGCCTTGCGTCGTGTTGGCGCCGGTCGGCATCAGAGCTGCTTTAGCAGGCTGTTGAAGAAGTGCTAGCGCAGTCGTTGGTAGCGTGATTCACTGCTCCCCGGAAGAATGGGGATTTGCGGATGCGCGGATTGGACGAGCGGACAGGTTCGCTGTTTTCGTATGTCGACCTTGAGGCGCGGGTGCGGCGAGATCATCCGCTTCGGACGATCCGGGAGATCGTCAACACGGCTCTTGTGGAGATGGACGGCGATTTTGCGGTGCTTTATCCGCCTGGGCTCGGCCGCTGGTTCGTGGGGCTTGGTGTTGACGAGCCGGCCTGGGATCATTCGAGCTTCACCAAGAACCGGGATCGGCTGTTGGAAGGTGAGATCGCGGCAAAGTTTCTGCGCGCGGTGCTAGCGCAGCCAAGGGTAAAGCGGCTGTTGTCGTCGGATCACTTCTCGGTGGACGGAACGCTGATAGAGGCTTGGGCTTCGATCAAGAGTTTCCGTCGCAAGGATGGCGGCGACAACGGCCCGGATGGTGCTGGCCGCAACGCCGAACGAGGCTTCCATAAGGAGAAGCGCTCCAACGACACACACCAGAGCACGAGCGACCCCGAAGCGCGGCTCTACAAGAAGGGCGATGGTCAGCCGGCGAGGCTGTGCTACTTGGGGCATGCGCTAATGGAGAACCGTCATGGGCTGGCGGTCGATGGCGGCATTACCCAGGCGACAGGCACGGGCGAGCGTGATGCCGCGCTCGCCATGTTGGACCGCAGACCGTCGCGGCGGCGCATCACGCTGGGCGCCGACAAAGCCTATGATGTCCGCCAGTTCGTCAAGGATCTGCGTGAGCGCAAGGTCACACCGCACATCGCCATCGACGGCCATCTGAGCAAAACCGGCAAGCCGCGCGTGACGGCAATCGATGACCGCACGAAACGCCATCCGGGTTATGACGTCAGCCAGCGCTGCCGCAAGCGGATCGAAGAGGTGTTCGGTTGGATCAAGGCCTCGGCCGGCATGGCCAAGGTTAAGCTGCGAGGATGTGCCCGTGTGAATGCTGCCTTCACCTTGAACCTGGCGGCCTATAATCTGATCCGCCTGCCCAAGCTGCTGGCGGCCCCGGCATGAGCATCGTGGCCCGCTGGCGGATCGTTGAGATGCCCGACTATGTCGAGGACTATCCCGATATGATGGAGCCAGCCTACATTGAATTCGCGGCCGATGGCTCTGGCGAATTCGCCTTCGGCTGCGTTACCGGGCAGATCTTCGGCGCGGGCCACGGCAACAACGTCGCCTTCTCCTGGCAAGGCAATGACGAAATGGACGAGGTCCAAGGCACTGGCTGGGCTGAAATCCAGCCAAACGGCTCTATCAACGGGCAAATCGGCTTCCATCGCGGCGACGAAGTAGATTTCATCGCCCGCAAATGGACTACTTCAACAGCCTGTTAGGCCAGAGCCGGAAAGCCTTTGGCCGGCGTGCTGGCGTTTTTCGGACTGGGCGCTGTTTTCGCGACGCTCGGCCTGCTGGCGGTGGCCTGCGGCTTCGTCACCTGGCGCTATCTGCCCAAATCGCTTTGATGTGTGAGCGCCGCATGGCGCTCGCGCACCCAGTTGTGGAAGCGGTGCAAGTCGTATTCCTCGGGCATCAGTACGCCGGCCTTGTGGCGCATCGAGCGCAGGCCCATCTGGTTGACCTCGCAGATATCAGCATCCTCCTCCAGCACCTGGGTACCGAACGCGACGATGTTGTCGATATCGGCGGCCGGATCGGCGAGCGCTTCGCGTCGCGGCAGACGAGCAGCCAGTTGCGATACCAGATCGCCTCGAGATCGCGCTGATAGGCTGCGATGTCCCAATAGGCTGTTTGACGGCAGCGTCGGCTCGGGCCGCGTCAGGCCGTTGTAGGGATCGCTTGTTCGGGCTGGGTTGCATGCCGGCTTCCTCCCCACCGCCAGCCGACACCCGGCTGCGAAAATTGTCAATCGCGGCGCCGGTCTGCGAACTTGGCGAGGCGGCGCATTCGCCACACGATCCGGCGGAATTTGGTTTGCCGGGCGCGGCGATTCTGCCTATAGTCGCTGATGTCGTCGGTTCCGTTTGGAACCAAGAGGGAATGCGGTGCGGGCGAAATTGTTTGCCCAATGCCGCGGCTGCCCCCGCAACTGTGTGCGGTAGTCCTCTCCATATGCCACTGAAGGTCCGCCTTCGGGAAGGTGGGGAAGGGCGCTGATCCGCGAGCCAGGAGACCTGCCGGCGACAGGAAACTGACTTCTATGCCCTCGGGTGGAGGGCGAAAGGACAAGACATGAATACCGCTTCCGTTTCGCTCGGCGCTTCCGCCTCCTCGCAGTCGCGTCTCATGCAGCTGGCGCTTGCTGCATTCCTCGGCATTTTCGTCATGGGCTTTGTCGGCTTCTCGCATATCGATGCGGTCCACAATGCCGCGCACGACTATCGCCATTCGATGGGCTTTCCCTGCCACTGACAAGGGGCTGACATCATGACACTGTTTCGCAACGTCGTGTTCATCGCGGCGATCGCAGGGCTTGTGGCCGGCGTGGCTCTCGCCTGCATGCAAGCCTATGCCACGGTGCCGCTCATCCTGAAGGCGGAAATCTACGAACAGGCCGGCGGCGGCCATGAGCATGCCGCGGCACCTGCGGCACCGGCCGAAAACGCCGCGGGCACGACGGCTATGAGCAGCGCCGCGCCGGCACCGGCTGAAGCAATGGCTCCGGCGGAAGGCGAAGGCTGGGCGCCGGCCGACGGTTTCGAACGCTTCGCCTTCAGCGTCGTTGCCAATATCGTCACCGGCATCGGCTTCGCGCTGGTCCTGGTCGCGGTTTCGGAATTCGCCGGCGGCATCGGCAACTGGCGCCAGGGCGTGTTCTGGGGGCTTGCCGGCTTTGCCGTGTTCACGCTGGCGCCGGGCCTCGGCCTGCCGCCGGAACTGCCGGCGATGCCGGCGGCCGACCTTGTCCAACGCCAGATCTGGTGGTGGGCAACAGTGGTGGCGACCGCCGCCGGGCTCGGCCTTATCGCCTTCCGCAGATCGTTGCCGCTGGCGATCCTTGCCGTAGCGTTGATCGTGGCGCCGCATATTGTCGGCGCGCCGCAGCCCGATAGCTTCGAGACGGCGATCCCGGAAGGCCTGCACCACCAGTTCGTGGTGGCGGTGACGCTGACCAATCTGGTGTTCTGGCTGGTGCTCGGCGCGGTCGTCGGCGTGGTGCGCGGACGCTTCACGGGCACGGCGACCAGCCTGCGCGACAGCTTTGCCTGACCGCGCTGTCGGGGCACTGACCCTGGTCATCGGCGGGGGGGGGGGGGGGGGGGCGCGGGGGGGCGGGGGGGGGGGGGGGGGGGGGGGGGGGGGGGGGTGGCGGGGGGGCCGGGGCGGGGGCGGGGGGGGGGGGGGGGCGGGGGGGGGGGGCGGGGCCG
>NZ_JAMYSQ010000005.1:0-246179 GCF_040321995.1 Mesorhizobium sp. M0207 | reverse complement strand
TGCAGCCAAGATGGGTGCAGACCTGGACCATCACCATCCAGGCTTCCTTGCCCGGCGTGGTCCGGTTGGCGTCGGTTGCCGGCGCGTCGGCCGGCAGGTTGGCATTGCGGGCAATTGGATCCTTGAGTTCGGCGAGATTGACCGCCTCGGCGTCCTTCATCTCTTTTTCGGTGCGGTTGCGCACGACAACCGGCTTGCCGCGCCACTTCACGACGAGCGACATTCCCGGCGTCAGCGAGGAGACGTCGACCTCGACCGAGGCGAGCGCCAGCGTCGAGGCATCCGGGCGCATCTGGTCGATGAATGGCCAGGCAACGGCGCCCGCGCCGACCACTGCGGCCATGCCGGTGGCGACGTAGAGAAAATCACGACGGTTGGGATCCTGGGTGTCGGTTGCGCTCACGGGTGCCTGATCCTTTCGCCTCTTCCGTGCCGGCGGCCGAGCCTTGTTCCCCGCTCAATCGCGCCGGCCCGACAGCGCATGGCGAACAGGCTAGCGAATTCCTCCGGCATTTGGGACTTGGGTTTATGCGTGAAGCCTGTTTTTGTCCAGACGGGTGAAGGCACAAGGGCAGATTGTCGCGGGGGCGTAATTCGCACGGCGGAACGATTGGAAAACAGCAGCAAAACCAAATGCCTGCGTTCGCCTCGACATCTGGCGCTCGCCCGGTTTATCCTCGGCCTATGGCGCATGTCATAGACCGCGGCAAATGGGCCGAAGCGCCCGACCGCTGGCCCGACCACTGGCAGGGCGAGCTGCAAGGCGGAGCTTACGGCTCCCGCAGCTGCCTGATCTTCAACTACCTGCCTGACATCGGCGGCGGCCCCAGGCTGCACAGCCATCCCTATTGCGAGATTTTTATCATCCGGACCGGCACCGGCCTGTTCACCATCGGCGACCGGCAGATCGAGGCCACCGCCGGCCAGATCCTGGTCGTACCGCCGAACACGCCGCACAAATTCACCAATCTCGGGCCAGGCCCGCTGGAAACCACCGACATACACGAGAACGGCAGCTTCATCACCGAGTGGCTGGAATAACGCTTCTCAAACCAGTTCCGGTTCGGATCATGCGCTGGCGCCGAGCCTGGCCAGCACGGCCTTGGGAATGTTGTATTCCCGGATCACCGCGTCGTGCTTGCGCAGGCCGCAGAGTTCGCGCTGGATGAAATACCCGTGCACCGCTTCGGCTGCATCCCTGAGCAGCCGGGCGCGGTCGACATCGTCGCAATTCTCGCGCAGCCTCGTCAATGTTTCCTCGACGCGCCGGCCGGCGCGGCCGAGCGCGGCCGCCTTCTCGCCGAGGATTTCATGGCCAAGCAGGTCCAACGCGCTCTCCTGCGCGCCGGACCGTCCGAAATTCGATGGCATTCTCACCGCGATGGTCTACTCCGGTCTTTAGAAACTACTCCGCCGGCCGGGTCTCGGCCAGCGCGCTCTCCTCGTTGAACAGGAAACCGCCGGACTGCCGCTTCCACAGCCTGGCATAGAGCCCGTCGAGCCCGACCAGCTCGTCATGCGTGCCTTGCTCGACGATGCGGCCCTCGTCGAGCACCACCAGCCGGTCGAGTGCCGCAATGGTCGACAGCCGATGCGCGATGGCGATGACCGTCTTGCCTTCCATCAGCCTTGCCAGATTTTCCTGGATCGCCGCCTCGATGTCGGAATCGAGCGCCGAGGTCGCCTCATCGAGCACCAGGATCGGCGCATCCTTGAGGAAGACGCGGGCGATCGCCACGCGCTGGCGCTGGCCGCCGGAGAGCTTGACGCCGCGCTCGCCGACATAGGCCTCGTAGCCGATACGATCGCGATTGTCGCGCAGACCGAGGATGAACTCGTGCGCCTCGGCCTTCTTCGCTGCCGCGACCACCTCGGCGTCGGTCGCTTCCGGCATGCCGAGCTTGATGTTGTCGCGCAGCGAGCGGTGGAAAAGTGCCGTATCCTGGCTGACGACGCCGATATTGGCGCGCAGCGAATTCTGCGTGACCCTGGAGACGTCCTGCCCGTCAATGGTGATCTTGCCGCTCTCGAGGTCGTAGAGGCGCAGGATCAGATTGACCAAGGTCGTCTTGCCGGCGCCGGACGGGCCGACCAGGCCGACCTTTTCGCCCGGCCGCACGACGAGGTCGATGCCGTTGAGCACGCCGGACCCCTTGCCGTAGTGGAACTCGACATTGTTGACGTTGATACGCCCGCCGCCGACGACAAGCTCTTTCGCGTCCGGCGCATCGGTCAGGCCGAGCGGCTGTGAGATCAGCGCCTTGGAATTCTCCAGCACGCCGAGGTTCCGCAAGATGCCGTTGAGCTGCATCATCAGCCGGCCGAGCAGCATGTTCAGCCGCAGCACCAAAGACAGCGTGAAAGCCACGGCGCCGACTGTGATCGCACCCTCGACCCAGAGATAAACGGCAAAGCAGGCGATCGCCGTGATCATAATGCCCGACAGCATCGTCAGCGCCATGCGCACGCCGGTCAGCCTGCGGGTGAACGGGCGCAGCGCGTCGAGATAGATGTCGAAGCCGTTCCTGATGTAGCGGTCGTCGCCATCGGCCGAGAACAGTTTCAACGTCTGCACGTTCGAATAGGAATCGACAAGGCGGCCGGTGATCATCGAGCCGGCTTCGGCGGTGGCTTCGGCATGTTTGCGGATTGCCGGCAAATAGCGCCTGGCCAGAAAGCCGAAGGCGGTAATCCAGATCACCACCAGCACCGCCAGCCGGAGATCGAGCCCGGCGACCAGCGCCAGCGTCGTCACCGTATAGACGACCATGAACCAGACCACCTCGATGAAGCTTTCCATCAGATCGCCGGTCGCCTGTCCCGCCTGCCAGACCTTGGTCGCGATACGCCCGGCAAAGTCGTTCTGGAAGAAGGCGTAGGATTGGCGCGAGACATGGCGATGCGCCTGCCAGCGCACCAGATTATAGAAACCCGGCGTGATCGTCTGCTCGTCGACCAGCGCCGACAGGCCGACGACAATGGTGCGGATGACCAGCACCACCGCGATCATGAAGACAAGTTCCGGGCCGGCGGCAGTCCACAGAGCGTGCCAGCTGCGTTCACCGGGAAGCTGGTCGAGGATGTCGACCAGCCGCCCGACGAAATAGAACAGTCCGGCTTCGACCAGCGGCGCGATGCCGCCGATCACCAGCATGGCGAAGAAGGCGATCTTCGCCTGCCCGACATAATGCCAGAGGAAACCCCTGACGCCGGCAGGTGGCCGAAGGTCCGCAGGCTCGCGGAATGGATAGACCCAGTTCTCGAACCAGCGGTAGATGGCAGTCATCATTCGGCGGCTTCACCCTTGGCGATTGCATCGTTGGCGGCTGCATCGTTGGCGGAGGGGCCGTCGTCGAGCAGGAAGCCGCCCGACTGGCGCTGCCAGAGCTGGGCGTAGAGCCCGCCGCTGGCAACCAGTTCCTCATGCGAACCTTCCTCGATGACGCGGCCCTTGTCCATGACGACGAGCCGGTCCATGGCGGCGATCGTCGACAGCCGGTGCGCAATGGCGATGACGGTCTTGCCTTGCATCAGTCTGTAGAGGTTCTCCTGGATGGCCGCCTCGGCCTCGGAATCGAGGGCGGAGGTCGCTTCGTCGAGGATAAGGATTGGTGCGTCCTTCAGCATAACACGGGCTATGGCGATGCGTTGCCGCTGGCCGCCGGACAATTTGACGCCGCGATCACCGACATGCGCATCGAAACCCTTTCGACCGTTAGAATCCGACAATCCGGCGATGAAATCCAGCGCCTCGGCGCGCCGCGCCGCCTCGATCAGCATCTGGTCACTGGCGTCCGGCCGGCCATAGAGGATATTCTCGCGCACCGAGCGATGCAGCAGCGAGGTGTCCTGCGTGACCATGCCGATCTGGGCGCGCAGCGAGTCCTGCGTCACCGCCGCAATGTCCTGGCCGTCGATCAGGACCTTGCCGCTTTCGAGGTCATAGAAGCGCAACAGAAGATTGACCAGCGTCGACTTGCCGGCACCCGAACGGCCGACGATGCCGACCTTCTCGCCCGGCTTCACCGTCAGCGACAGGCTTTCGATCACGCCCTTCTGCTTGCCATAGTGGAACCGGATGTCCTCAAAACGGATCTCGCCCTTGGTCACGGCAATATCGTTGGCGCCAGGCCGGTCTTCGACGAGGCGCGGCAGCGAGATCGAGGCGATGCCGTCCTGCACCGTGCCGATATTCTCGAACAGCGTGGACATCTCCCACATGATCCATTGCGACATGCCCCAGAGCCGAAGCACGAGGCCGATGACCAGGGCGACGGCGCCGATCGTCACGGCTTGGCCGAGCCACAGCCATAGCGAGATTGCAGTGACCGAAAACAACAGCAGCGAATTCAGGACGTAGAGCAGGCCGTAGAGCTGCGTCACCAACCGCATCGACCGGTAGACTGTATCGAGAAAGCCGGCCATACCGTCCTTGGCGAAGGATGCCTCGCGCCGCGCATGCGAGAACAGCTTGACCGTCTGGATGTTGGAGTAGCTGTCGACGACACGGCCGGTCATGGTTGAGCGCGCATTAGCCTGCTCCTCGCCGACCTTGCCCAGCCGCGGGATGAAATAGCGCAACAGCAGGACATATCCGGCAAGCCAGACGGCAAGCGGCGCAGCCAGCCGCCAGTCTGCCGAGCCGACAATGAACAGCATGCCGAGAAAATAGACGACGATATAGTTGAGCACATCGATGAGCTTGATGACGCACTCGCGCACCGCGAGCGCGGTCTGCATCAGCTTGGTCGCGATGCGCCCGGCAAACTCGTCCTGATAGAAGCTCATCGACTGCTTGAGCAGGTAACGATGCACCTGCCAGCGGATACGCATCGGATAATTACCCATCAGCGTCTGCTGGTTGAGCAGCGAATGGAACCAGACCGTCGCCGGCAGCGCGAAAACCACGATGAAGGCCATCCCGGCCAGCTTCAAGCCTTCGGTCTGCAGGAACGTCTCGCGATTCTGTCCGGACAGCCAGTCGACGATCCGGCCCATGAAGCCGAACATCCACACCTCGGCAAGGGCGATGGCCGTCACCAGTACCGCATCGAGAGCGATGTAGGGCCACGCGCCGCGCGTATAATGCACGCAGAAGGCGATCAGTGTCCGCGGCGGCTCGACCGGCTCCTTGGCAGGGAACGGATCGAGCCTTTTTTCAAACCAGCTAAACATAGAGATGCTCACAATACCTGTTTCCGCTCACGCGGCACGCGAACGGACGGGGTGCCCAGACCGCATGGCGTCAAGGACCGGCGATACGGAATCGTCCGCCTCGCCGGTCCTGCTTCGCGCTATATAGGTTGTCGCGGGCCTTTCGCCGACAGTCTCGTTTGACGATGCTGACGACGTTTTGACGATCCGGATTTTCGCGCTGGTTTTTGCACCAGGCCGGATCAGCCTGATGATCCGGCGCACCAGCGACGGCCGGCTATAGTCCGGAACGGCGCGCGAGAAATCGACGTCCGGCAGCATACCGCGATGCGGACGCCGGCGGGTCTCGGCGTGAACCGCCGACGAGTAGGTCTCGCCGATCAAAAGCGCCCAGGTCGCAGTCTTCCGCTCGTGCAGGCTTCTTGAGCCGGGTATTCTACAGGGATCGAACATCGGTCCGTCCTCCAGTTGAAGATGCAGGTAGAAGGGTGAACCAACCCAGGCCGCGGGCACGCGCGGCGCGGCAAAGGTGGCATCGGTCGAAGCGTGTTCAGGTGAGGCGTTCAGCCCCTTCCACAGCTTGAAAAACATCGCAGGATTCCTTCAAAGGCCGAAAAAGGTTTCGGCGGGAATCGGTGCGATTGAAGTCTAGAAGGTCAGGAGAATCGTCGTACCGAAACCGCCGTCGGGCTGGTAAGCCCACGAGAGGGGTGGTGGATGTGCATGGCCATCATGAATTACCCCTCCATCGGTTCGGGTTGACAATGCTGGCCGTATAACCGACTTCGCAGAAAATGACCACCCGCCAGTCCAGGAATTTCCAAAACCGCGAGAGCTCTGTGGCTGATCTGCCACTTATTAGAAAGACGCGGAAATGACCGACCGTCTCCGCATCGCGCTCTACCAGCCTGATATCGCCGGCAACACCGGGACAATCCTGCGCTTCGCCGCTTGCCTCGGTCTCGGCGTCGACATCATCGAACCGGCGGGCTTCCCGCTCGGTGACCGGGCGCTGAAACGCGCCGGCATGGACTACCTCGAAATGGCGGCGCTCACCCGCCATGTCGACTGGCACGCCTTCGAGGACTGGCGCAAGCTTGCCAAGCGGCGGCTGGTGCTGCTGTCGACCAAAGCAGCTGCCGCCTACACGGATTTCGCCTTTGCCGGCGACGACATTCTCTTGTTCGGCCGTGAATCCGCAGGCGTGCCGGACGCCGTTCACGAGGCGGCGGATGCGCGACTGATCATCCCGATGCAGCCCGGCGCGCGCAGCATCAACGTCGCGCTTTCCGTTGCGATGGTGGCGGCCGAGGCGATCCGGCAGCTCCGCTAGGATGTGTACGCGATCGCCGGCCGCAGCGACCAAGGCGTCGTCCTCACGCAACACTGCGTCCTCTCCGGTCATTCTCATCCAGACGCCCATCGCCTTCTCCTGCCGTTTGCATCTTCGAGGCTTCTTCGCTACAAGCTCAACTTAACTTGAGGTCAAGCGGAAAATCGGAGATGGCTGCGGCAACGGAACTAACAGTCGGCCAGGTGGCGATGCGCAGCGGCGTGGCGGTGTCGGCGCTGCATTTCTACGAAGCACGCGGGCTGATCCGCAGCCACCGCACATCAGGCAACCAGCGGCGTTATGGCCGCGACGTGCTGCGACGGGTGGCGATCATCAAGGTAGCTCAGGAGGTCGGCATTTCGCTGGCCGAGATCGGCACAGCCCTTCGATCATTGCCTGAAGGCCGGACGCCGACGCGCGAGGATTGGAACCTGCTTTCGACGGCTTGGCGCGATGACCTCGACCAGAAAATTAGTCAGCTCAAGAAGCTGCGCGACGGGCTGAGCGACTGCATCGGCTGCGGCTGCATGTCGATCGACAAATGTCCGCTGCGGAATAAGAACGACAGGCTGGCAAGGGACGGCGCGGGCGCCCGCAGGCTGGTCGTGCGTTGAAGCCATGACGGTCTGGACGGGTTCAGCGAACTTATCCTGTCCGTTAGTCACTATACAGTCTTGTGAAGTTCATGTGCCCGTGCTTGATACGCCCCTGCAACTAACCTTGGGGGGCAGAATTGAAATTTGCATACAAGACTTACGCCGTGTTGCTTGGCGCCATTGTGTTGGCTGGATGCATGCCGAGCGAAGGTGAATGGAATACGGCAAGGACTTTGGTTCAAGGCAGTCCTGCCATGTATAAGAAAGTGCTTACGGAATGCATCAGGCATTCGGAGCAATCGCCTCTCAGTTCGAAGCAGGAAGCTGGCAAGATCATGAATGTCAGCGCAGCCGCGGCGCCACGTGTCTGGTGCGGAAGAACCGTGCGGGCCTTCGCGAATGGGCGCCTGACGTATGCCGAGATGAAAAGAGCGCATCTTGGAACGGGCGACAGAAGCGTGTTTATCAAGATCGTTCAGGGCAGATGAACTAGCCCTGATACGTTCAGCCTCGAGACCGGAGCATTAATCCGCCGCCGGCAGCCGCCTGATGGTGAACTCGATCACGTCGCCCGGCCGCTCGAACCAGCTTTCGATCTCGGTCCAATAGGCCTGCTTGGGAAAGCGCTCGAACCATTCCTTCGCCTTGAGACGAGCGTCGGAGCGCGGCAGCACGAAGGTCTCGCGCAGGAAGCCGTCGCGCGGCATGCGCGCGTTCTCGGCGCGCGAACGGTCGAGCCTCTTCTTCAGGCCATCCAGCGGCGGTCTTGCCGGGGTGCGCACGAAAGTACTCCATTCACACTTGACCCTTGCACCCAAGAGATTAGGGATCGCGGCCGGAAAAGACGAGTCATTTGTCGGGCGCGCCCGCAACCGGAGACAGGATTTGCAACGACCCGAGATACCGGCGGGGCTGCCAGCCGACATCGAACAGAAGAAGACGAAGGCACGGCTGTGGTTCGAGACGTTGCGCGAGCGCATCTGTGCCAGCTTCGAGCAGATCGAGCAGGACCTGCAGGGGCCGCAGGCTAGCTGGTCGCCCGGCCGCTTCGAAAAGACGCCGTGGCAACGCGATGCCGGCAAGGGCGGCGGCGGTATCATGTCGATGATGCACGGCCGCGTCTTCGAGAAGGTCGGCGTCCACACCTCGACCGTCCACGGCGAGTTCTCCCCCGAATTCAGGAAGCAGATGCCGGGCGCCGAAGAGGACCCCTCCTTCTGGGCAAGCGGCATTTCGCTGATCGCCCATCCGTGGAACCCCAACGTGCCGGCCGTGCATATGAACACGCGCATGGTCGTCACCTCGCGCCAGTGGTTCGGCGGCGGCGCCGATCTGACACCGGTGCTCGACCGCCGCCGCAGCCAGGACGACCCCGACACGATCGCCTTCCACAGAGCGATGCAATTTGCCTGCGAGAAGAACGCGGCGATCGCCGACTACGTGAAATTCAAAGCCTGGTGCGACGAGTACTTCTACCTGCCGCACCGTGACGAGCCACGCGGTACCGGCGGTATCTTCTTCGACTGGCTGCATTCGGATGAGGACAAAGGCGGCTGGGACGCCGATTTCAACTTCGTCCAGGACGTCGGGCGATCTTTTCTCGTCGTCTACGAACATCTGGTGCGCGCCAACTTCAATGACAACTGGACCGATGGCGACCGTGACGAGCAGCTCATCCGCCGCGGCCGTTATGTCGAATTCAACTTGCTTCACGATCGCGGCACCATCTTCGGGCTAAAGACCGGCGGCAATGTCTCCTCGATCCTGTCCAGCCTGCCGCCAGAAGCGAAATGGCCGTAAAATCTCGGTGAGCACGACGTGAGCCGCAATCGGGTCCAAATCCCCAGAATTTGACGGCGAATGTGGCGCAAGGCGCGCCAGAAAATATCTTTTTCGTCTAATATATCATTGTAAAGATTGGGCTATTTGTCGCGTCGGGCCGGGAAACGCCGGCGGTTCTTTACTCCCGAGAGCCGCGACCCGACGTGACCGGACGGCCCATGATTGAATCGGGCACCTTTCCCAAGCGGTGCCCGTATTTTCCAGGAGAGCATGCCATGCGCAAGCTTATTATGACCGCAGCCGCCACTGCCGTTCTCGCCTCTGGTACTGCCGCATTCGCTGCGGTCAAGCACACCACCGGCACGATCAAAAGCTTTGATGGAACGGCGATGAGCCTAGTTCTGGATAACGGAGCCACTTTTACGTTGCCCCAGACCTTCAAGGATCCTGGCCTGAAGGTCGGCGAAAAGGTCCGCGTCACGTGGGATATGAGCGGCAAGGATAAAATTGCCGAGGCAGTCAAGATCGTGAAGTGATGACCTGCCCGCTGGAGCAAGACGAGGTCTTACTCCTGGGTAGCGCAAGAGGGCGGAGCAGCGATGCTCCGCCCTTTCGCAACCCGATCACTAGAGGGCCGCGTGTCGGCTTGGACGCACGGGCACTCTAAGGCAACCAAAACCGTTCGATCGTGTTATGCTAAGCTGGCCAGCGTGTAGCCCGGATACCGGACACGGTTTCCGGATCGCGCAATCAAAGGTCTGGGGCTTCCGTGTCATTGCGCGGCGCGGCGCTCCAAGGAGGAAATGAGGAGAAGCCGATGAAGGAATTCCATTGCGGGTCGCTCGTACCCGGCTGCGAGTGGCACACACGCGCCGAGGAGGAGGCTGAGGTCATGCGCCGTGCCGTCGAGCATCTGCGCGAGACGCACGGCGAGACGGTGATCCGCGAGACGATGATCGAGGCGATCCGCTCGCGCATCGAAAAGGTCCGCGACGCAGCGTGACGGTCAGGATTCGAGTGCCTCCGCGGCGCGCTTGAGCAGCGCGCCGCGATCAAGCGCAAAACCGGACTCGACCCATTCCTTTTCGAGATTCTTCAACGTTGCACCAAGCTTCGGCCCCGGTGATGCGCCAAGCGTCGTCAGATCGGCGCCCTTGACCGGAAAAACAGGGTTTTGCCATTTTGCAGCGAAGGCAAGCAGGCGCGAGAAGCCGCCGGCTTCGAGCAGTGCGTCATTGTCTTCGACCGCGCGGGCTCGAGCGGAAGCGAGCAACAGCCGCAACCGGTCGACAAAGCCTTGGCGGTCGCCAAAATAAAGCCTTTTCGCCAACTCTCCTTCAGTCGTTTTCGGATCGACGGCAGCCGTGATCGCCCAATTCCGCAGCCGGCTTGCTTCGCTCACGGAAAGCCTCAATCTCTCGGCAAGCGTTTTCATGCGCGCGGCATCCGGCGGCACGATGGATTCCAGCCTGAGCAGCGGGTCCGGCGCCCAGGCCAGGTCCTTCTCGGTCTTGGTCAGCCCGTGGATGGCATCGATGCCCCATTTCTCGCTTTCCGGCAAAACGGCGGTCAGAACGCCGGCCTGGCGCATCCACAGCAGCGCCCGCGACGGATCTGGCGCCGACAGCAATTTCTTCAATTCCCACCAGACGCGCTCGACCGAAAGCTGGTCGAGCCCCTGCTTCAGCCGAGCACAAGCCTTCAACCCTTCGGCATCCGGCCTACCGTCGCCATACCATGCGAAGAAACGGAAGAAACGCAGGATGCGCAGATAATCCTCGCGGATACGGGCTTCCGGATCGCCGATGAATCGCAGCCTCCGCGCTTCGATATCGGCGATACCGCCGATCAGATCGACGACCGTTCCATCGGCTTCGGCATAGAGTGCATTGATGGTGAAATCACGCCGCTCAGCGTCGGCTTTCCAGTCGCGGCCGAACGACACTTTGGCGCGCCGGCCGTCGGTTTCGATATCGGCACGCAGCGTGGTGACCTCATAGGCCTTGCCGTGGCCGACCGCGGTGACTGTGCCATGCTCGATGCCGGTCGGTACCGTCTTGAAGCCTGCCGCCTCGGCGCGCCGGATGGTTTCCTCGGGCACCGTGGTGGTGGCGATGTCGATGTCGGCGACCGGCTGGCCGATGAGCGTGTTGCGCACCGCACCGCCGGCGACACGCGCCTCCTCGCCGCCATCAGTCAGCGCCGCGAGCAGGCGCTGCAGGTGGCGTTCGCCGAGCCACCCGGCCTTGCCCGCGATCGACACTGGATCGCTCACGAATAGAGCCTTTCATAAAGCGTACGGATGATGCCCGCGGTGACGCCCCAGATGCGCTGGCCGCCATAGGGCATCTCGTAATAGAACCATTCGAGGTCGTTCCACATGCGACTGTCTCTGGTGTGGTTGGCGGGGTCCATCAGAAAGCCCAGCGGCACCTCGAAGACGGCATGGACTTCGTCGGAATTCAGCGTCAGGCTGAAACCGGGCCGCACAATCCCGAGCACCGGGGCGATGCGATAGCCGCTGCCGGAAACGTAGTCCGGCAGACGGCCGACGATCTCGATGTAAGCCCTATCGAGACCGATCTCCTCGAATGTCTCGCGCAACGCCGCCGCTTCCGGGCTCGCATCGGTTTGATCGATGGTACCACCGGGGAAAGCCACCTGCCCCGAATGGTTGCGCAGCTTTTCGGCCCGCCTGGTCAAAAGGACCGTGGCTTCATGGCCATGATCGACCACCGGGATCAGCACGGCGGCATCGCGCAGCGCCTTGGCCAGCTTCAGCCTGGGATGGCCCGGATTGAAGCGGTGGTCGCCAAAATCGTCGCCGGCATGCGCCAGCGGCTGCGCCGCGACGCGCTGGCGAAACCCGGCAACGGAAAACGGCAACGGCATCACCTGATCCATCATAGGCGGTCCATCATGCGCTCAGCCGTTTCAGTTTCTCAGCCGGCATGATTGGATAGACCTCGCCTTTGGAACGGACGGCAAACATCCTCTTGCCACCGATGTCGATCTCTTCGCCGTGCTCGACCAGCTCGTACATCACCGGCCGTGCCACCAGCGCCTCCAGCCGCCCGCGCACCAGCACATAAGGCTTCAGGCCACCTGTCTCGTCCTCATCGACGAAGCGCAGCGGGTGTCCCGCCCCAGCCTCGACCACGTCGCCGACATTGGTGCGAAAGGTGATGATTTGTCCGTCGCCGACGCCCGACACGTCCATCTCGACGGCAATGAAGGGCGCGTCGGCGACGCGGATGCCGACCTTTTCCACCGGCGTCACCAGGTAAGTCCTGCCGTCCACGTCCTTGCGCAGCACTGAGGAAAAAAGCTGCACCAGCGGCATCCGGCCGATCGGCGTTCCCAGATAGAACCAGGTGCCGTCCTGCTTGATTTCCATGTCGAGATCGCCGCAAAATGCCGGATTCCAGCGTTCCACCGGCGCCGGCCCCTTACCGGCGCGCGTCGCGCGCGAGACCAGCGCTTCCAGCCCGCGCGCCTCGGTCGCGGCCGTCAGGCTCTCTTCACGATGGTCGGCGGCTTCCGTCATGGTCACGAAATAGTCACTGTTGTTCCGCTTGTCAGCCTAAGTCTGTGATTTAAGTTCATTGCAGGCGCATGCGAAGCCGAATCGCGGCATTCTCTGCGGCACCAAGGTGCCAAGCGGTGTTTCCAACAGAAGGATCGATGCTGCATGAGCGTTATGATCAAGGAAAGCCCAATCAGCGAAAAGGACATGGTGGCGCAGGCCGAGAAAGCGCTGGCCGACATTTCGAGGGTCCGTGACGGCGTCGGCCGGGTCATTTTCGGCCAGGAAAGCGTCGTCGAGCGCACGCTCGTCGCATTGCTGGCCGGCGGCCATGCACTGCTGGTCGGCGTGCCCGGCCTCGCCAAGACCAAGCTGGTCGAAACGCTGGGCATCGTGCTCGGCCTCGATTCGCGCCGCATCCAGTTCACGCCCGACCTGATGCCATCCGACATTCTCGGCTCGGAAGTGATGGAGCAGGATGAATTCGGCAAGCGCTCCTTCCGCTTCATTTCCGGGCCGATCTTTGCGCAACTGCTGATGGCAGACGAGATCAACCGCGCCTCGCCACGCACCCAGTCGGCGCTGCTGCAGTCGATGCAGGAATACCACGTCACCATTGCCGGCGTGCGCCATGATCTGCCGTCACCGTTCCACGTTCTGGCGACGCAGAACCCGCTGGAGCAGGAAGGCACCTATCCGCTGCCGGAAGCGCAGCTCGACCGCTTCCTGATGCAGGTCGATATCCTCTACCCCGAGATCGAGGCGGAGCGCCGCATCCTGCTGGAAACCACCGGTATCGAGGATGCCAAGGCTGAAAACGTGCTGCAGCCGGCGCGGCTGAAGGACATCCAGACGCTCATCCGCCGTATGCCGGTGCCGGAAAGCGTCGTCGAGGCGATCCTCAAGCTGGTGCGCTCAGCGCGCCCCGGCCAGGGCAACGCCGATACCGACAAGCACGTCGCCTGGGGCCCAGGCCCGCGCGCCAGCCAGGCGCTGACGCTGTGCACCCGCGCCCGCGCCCTCTATGACGGCCGGCTGGCGCCGTCGGTCGACGACGTCCGCGCGCTGGCCGAGCCGGTGCTGCAGCACCGCATGGCGCTTACCTTCGCCGCCCGCGCCGAGGGCACCACGGTTCGCGATGTTGTGGCGAAGCTCGCGAAAGGGATTTGATGGCGCGCATCGGTGAAGCGCAGGCACCGGCAGCGACGCGCGATGCGCTCGCCAGAGGCCGGTTGCGGGCTTCGTTGGTGCCGGACCTGCTGGTCGAGGCGCGCCGCATCGTCAACACGGTAATTGCCGGCTGGCATGGCCGCCGCAAGCGCGGTATCGGCGAGAATTTCTGGCAGTTCCGGCCCTATGTCGAAGGCGATTCCTCGCGCATTGACTGGCGCCGTTCCGCTCGCGACGACCACACCTATGTCCGCGACCGTGAATGGGAGGCTGCCCACACGGTGTGGCTGTGGGCCGATCCCTCGCCTTCCATGCTCTACAAATCGACCGGGGCCAGCGTTTCCAAGGAATCGCGCGCCCTGGTGCTGACGTTGGCCATGGCCGAGCTTTTGTCGCGCAGCGGCGAGCGCATTGCCTGGCCGGGCCTGACCGACCCGTTCACCGCCCGCAATGGCGCCGAGCGCATCGCGGCGCAACTGATGCACGCCGGCGACCTGCCGGCAAAGCCCGATCTATCCGGCATTCGCCGGTTCTGCGACATCGTCCTCGTCAGCGATTTCCTCGACCCCGTCGAGGACACTATTGCGTGGCTGGACGTTCCCGCCCGCCACGGCGTGCGCGCCCATCTGGTCGAGGTCGCCGATCCGGCCGAGGAAAGCTTCCCCTATGCCGGGCGCACCGAATTCACCGATCCTGAGACCGGCGACAAGCTGACCGCCGGCCGCGCCGAAATGCTGGGCGAGGAATATCGCCTGCTTTATGCCGCCCGCCGCCAGGAACTGGCCGCCTGGTGCAAACGGCTTGGCTGGAGCTTTACCGTCAATCATACCGATCGCCTTGCCTCCGAGGCGCTGGTGCGCATCCACATGGCGATGACCGCCGAAGGCAGCTTTGCCGGGAGGGCCCGCGCATGAGTTGGCTGCCGCTCTCCTTCGGGGCGCCGATGGTGCTGTGGGGCCTGCTGGCGCTGCCGGTGATCTGGTGGCTTCTGCGGCTGACCCCGCCCAGGCCGCAAGCCGAGGTGTTTCCGCCGCTCAGGATTCTCGCCCGCGTGCTGAGGCGCGAAGAAACGCCGCAGCAGAGCCCTTGGTGGCTGACGCTGCTCAGGCTGCTGATGGCCGCGCTTGTCGTGGCAGCACTTGCCGAACCCGTCTTCAACCCGCGCGAAAAGCTGCCGGCCGAAGGCGCCGCCCTGGCGCTGGTGATCGACAATGACTGGGCAAGTGCCGCCGACTGGGGCAAGCGGGTCGCCACCGCCGAGCGGCTGATCGCCGATGCCAATTCGAACGGCGTGCCGGTGCTCATCGCTTTCACCGCCGAGAAGCCGAATGCCGAGATCGGTCCCTTCGATGCCGCTGCCGCGCTCGACCGGCTGCGCGCGGCAAAGCCGCGGCCGATCCCGACCGACCGCCCCGCCGTCTACGCCCGCGTCGCGTCAGCCCTGGAGTCGCTGCCGGGCGCAAGCGTCGCAGTGCTCGCCGATGGCTTGGCGGCGCAAGGCGACGAAGCCGCCTTCAACACGTTGTTGTCAAAGAACGCGGCACGTGTCGTCTGGGCCGTCTCCGACCGGCTGTCGCTGACCGGCCTGACCGGCGCCGACAACCAGGTCGACGGCTTCGCCCTGACCGCCATCCGCGCACCGGGCGATCCGGCACCTGCACAGGTGACGGCCGGCGCGTTCGACGACAAGGGGCGCCGCATTGCCGACGCGACGCTGACCTTTGCCCCGGGCGGAACCACCGCAACCGGCACGATGGCGGTGCCGTTCGAACTGCGCAACGACTTCGCCTACATCGCGCTCGATGGCGAGCGCCAGGCCGGTGCCGTCCGCGTGCTCGATGAGAGCTCAAAACGCCGCCGCGTCGGGCTGCTGTCGCAGTCCGAGGCTGATCAGGCGCAACCGCTGCTGTCGCCGCTCTACTACATTCGCCGCGCCCTGCAGCCCTTCGCCGATCTCGTCGAGCCGTCGAGCGTCGATCTCGCCGACGCCATCCCGCAACTGCTCGACCAGAAACCGGCGATGATCGTCATGGCTGATGTCGGCACCATTCCGGAACAGGCGCGGCAGAGGCTGGTCGACTGGGTCGACAAGGGCGGCACGCTGGTGCGTTTTGCCGGTTCGCGGCTGGCCGCTGCCGGCAATGACGACGATCTGCTGCCGGTCCGGCTGCGCACCGGCGAGCGATCGCTTGGCGGCGCGCTGTCATGGACGGCGCCGCAGCCGGTCACCGAATTCCCGAAAACCGGTCCCTTCGCCGACCTCGCGCCGCCGACCGAGGTCACCGTTACCAGGCAGGTGCTGGCCGAGCCGACGCCCGACATTGTCGAGCGCACCTGGGCCACGCTTGCCGACGGTACGCCGCTGGTGACCGGGATGAAGAAGGACAAGGGCACCCTCGTACTGTTCCACGTCACCCCCGAGGCGACGTGGTCCAACCTGCCGATCTCCGGCAGCTTCGTCGAGATGCTGCGGCGCATCGTGCAATTGTCGCGCAACCAGGGCTCGGCGGTCGCCAATGCCGAGGCAGCCGCCACGTCGCTGGCACCCTATCGCATGATCGCTGCCGACGGCACGCTGGTGCCGCCGACGCCGGATGCCAGGCCGCTGGTGCCCGGCGCCGGCCCGCTGCCGGTGACGCTGGAAAACCCGCCCGGCCTCTACGGCTCGGAGACGGGAGTGTTCGCTCACAATCTGCTCGGTGGCGACAGCGCATTCACGCCGCTGGCCCGGCCTGAAATCACGGTGCCGGTCACCACCATCCAGTATGCCTTCGACGAGCAGCACAACCTCAAAGGTCCGCTTGTCACGGCCGCTCTGGTGCTGATGGTGCTCGACACGCTTGCCGTATTCTGGATGGGCGGCCTGTTGTCGCGCCGGCCGCGCCGTGCCGGCGCTGCGGCCACGGCAGCCGTCCTGCTGATTGCGCTCGGCGCTTTGATTGGCCACGCGGACGTCGCGCGCGCCGACGACGCCAAACCGGGAGATACGGAGGCGATCGGGGACATTTCAAAGACCCGGATCGCCTATGTGCTGACCGGCGAGCCGGGTGTCGATTCGATCAGCCGCGCCGGGCTCGAAGGCCTGACCCGCTTTCTTATCGAAAAAACCGCGCTCGAACCCGGAGCACCGGCCGGCGTCGACATCTCGAAGGACGAACTTTCCTTCTATCCGCTGATCTACTGGCCGATCGATCCCTCGGCCCCGATGCCCAGCGAGGCCGCCATCGCCCGCATCGACGCCTACATGCAGCAGGGCGGAACGGTCTTGTTCGACACCCGCGACCAGTTCGCCAATGGCATTGGTGCGGATTCGACCAGCCCGGCGACGGAGCGGCTGCGCGACATCCTCGGCAACCTCAACGTGCCACCGCTTGAACCGGTGCCGTCGGATCACGTGCTGACCAAATCCTTCTACATTCTTCCGGAGTTTCCCGGCCGTTTTGCCGGCAGCCCGCTTTGGGTCGAGGCATCGCTCGAAGCCAGCAACACCGAGAACCGCCCGGTGCGCACCGGCGACGGCGTTTCGCCGATCATGATCACCGCCAATGATTTCGCCGGCGCTTGGGCCGTCGACGAGAATGGCGACCCGCTATTGCCGACGGTGCCTTCGGATCCGATGCAGCGCATCTATGCGCTGCGTGCCGGCGTCAACATCATGATGTACATGCTGACCGGCAACTACAAATCCGATCAGGTGCACGTCCCGGTGCTGCTCGAACGGCTGGGGCAGTAGACTATGAACTGGTCGCTCTCCTTCGAACCGCTCATCACCTGGCCACTGCTCGCAGTGGTTCTGGTGCCGCTGCTGCTGCTGGCGCTGGTCGGCCTTTGGTTTCGCCAGCGCGGCGCGGTCTTCCGCCTGGCAGCCCTGATTGCCCTGGCGGCGGCGCTGCTCAATCCGGTGTTCCTCGACGAAGAACGTGAGCCGCTGAAAAGCATTGTCGCCGTCGTCGTCGATCGCAGTCAGAGCCAGGATATCGGCGACCGCACCAAGCAGACTGACGCGGCGTTGGCCGGGCTTCAGCAGCGTCTCGGCCGCTTCAAGCAGTTCGACGTCCGTGTCGTCGAAGCCGGCAAGTCCGAAGCCGCTGACGAGCGCACCGAGACGCGGTTGTTTTCCTCGCTCGAAAATGCTTTCCGCGACGTGCCGCCATCGCGCATCGGCGGCGCCATCATGATCACCGATGGCGAGGTGCATGACGCGCCGTCCGGCGCACCCGATTTCAATGCCCCGCTGCACGCGCTGATTACCGGCAACGAGCATGAAAAGGACCGTCGCATTCGCTTCGAGAATGCGCCGCGCTTCGGCCTCGTCGGCAAGCCGCTCGACATGACCTATCGCGTCATCGCCACCAACAACGAAACCGGCCCGGTCGATGTCCGCGTATCGGTCAATGGCGAGCAGGTATCGGTCGAGCACGCCAACATCGGCCAGGCGATGCCGCTGCAGGTGACCATTCCCAGCGCCGGGCGCAACATTGTCGAACTCGCCATCAACCACGAGCCGGGCGAACTCACCGACACCAACAACCGCGCCATCGCGCTGATCGACGGCATTCGCGAAAATCTGCGCGTATTGCTCGTTTCCGGCGAACCGCATGCGGGCGAGCGCACCTGGCGCAATTTGCTGAAATCCGACGCTTCGGTGGACCTCGTGCACTTCACCATCCTGCGCCCGCCGGAAAAGCAGGACGGCACGCCGATCAACGAATTGTCGCTGATCGCCTTCCCGACGCGCGAGCTGTTCGTCGAGAAGATCAAGGATTTCGACCTGATCATCTTCGACCGCTATCAGCACCGCGACGTACTGCCGATCCTCTATTACGACTATATCTCCGAATACGTCGAAAAGGGCGGCGCGCTGCTGATCGCGGCAGGCCCCGAATATGCCGGCGAAAGCTCGATCGCCCGCACGCCGCTGATGTCGGCGCTGCCGGCAATGCCGACCGGCGAGGTCATCGACAAGGCCTTCTATCCGCGCCTCACCGATACCGGCCAGCGTCATCCGGTAACGCGCGGGCTCGACGGCTCCGCGACCGAGCCGCCGCACTGGAGCCGCTGGTTCCGCACCATCGGCGTCGAGAACCCCGAGGGCGAGGTGGTGATGAAGGGCGCCGACAACCGGCCGCTGCTGCTGCTCGATCGCAAGGGCGAAGGCCGCGTCGGCATGCTTCTGTCCGACCAGGGCTGGCTGTGGGCGCGCGGCTTCGAGGGCGGCGGCCCCCATGTCCAGCTCTACCGGCGCATCGCCCACTGGCTGATGAAGGAGCCCGAACTCGAGGAAGAGCGGCTGACCGCCGACGGCCGCGGCATGGTGCTTGAAATCCGCCGCCAGACGATGAGCGACGACCCCGGCCCGGCGCAAGTCATCACGCCGTCCGGCAAGGCACTGATCGTCAGGCTCGAGAAATCCGAACCAGGCGTCTTCCTCGGCAGCGTCGAGACCAACGAAATCGGTCTCTATCAGGTCGGCAATGGCGACCTGACGGCATTGGCCCATGTCGGGCCGGTCAACGCCCCGGAATTCACCGACGTCGTCTCCACCGAGAACCGGCTGAAACCACCGGCTGAGGCAACCGGCGGCAGCGTTCGCCGGCTGGCGCCGGCCTCAGCACTTGGCACTCTCACCAGCACCGTCACGCTGCCATCCGTAGTCCCGGTCCGTTCCTCGGGCGCTGCCTCCGGCGATGACTGGATCGGCCTGCGCACCACCGACGACAGTGTACTCAAGGCCGTCTCGCGCGTGTCGCTGTTCGGCGGCTTCCTCGGCCTCGGCCTGCTGCTTCTGGCGATGGGCTCGATGTGGTACCGCGAAGGGCGGTAACGCGGTTTATCCTTCTCCCCTTGTTTGTGGGAGAAGGTGGATTGGCGCGCAGCGCCAAGACGGTTGAGGGGTGTTGGACGGAGTGCCGTCGTTGCCAAGCTGGAACACCCCTCATCCGACCGCGCTTCGCGCGGCCACCTTCTCCCACAAGGGGAGAAGGAAGAAAGCGAACCGCCCTACTCCTCCGGCTCCGTCGTGAACATCAGCGGGTAGCCCTTGGCCTTGCCGGCATCGGTTGCCCGCGCCGCCTTGGTCTCGGCGACATCCCTGGTGAAGACGGCGACAACGCAGACGCCGCGCCGGTGCGCGGTGATCATTATCCTATGCGCCTGGTCTTCGCTGAGCTTGAACTCGGACTTCAGCACCGTCACGACGAACTCGCGCGGCGTGAAATCGTCGTTGACCAGGATGACCTTGTAGAGCTTCGGCCGTTCGACCTTCGGCTTCGTGCTGGTACGGGGTTTTGTCGTGATTTCAGGCATTGGACCGGCAATTGCGTACGACAGCTTTGCGGTCATTTTGACATGGGCAAAAGCGGTCGTCCATTCAACCGCGCGCGATCGGCTTGCCGGCGAGCGCAGTTCACAAATCCGTGCCTATGTGGGAACTGCCGGCTGGCGTTCACCTGGGCGGTGTGGGCCGGGACTGGCCCTATTGTATGCACGCAACAAAAAAGACGACCGCTCCAGGCAAATCGCAACTGGAGCGGTCTTCTCATAGGGTAGAAAGATGTCGCTTGATCAGGCCTTCGGAGCTGCCTTGACCGCGTGCTTCTTGTGCTTCTTGACGGTCTTCTTGGCAGCGACCTTCTTCACGGCCTTGGCCGGCGCAGCGGTCGTCGTTGTCGTCGCAGCCGGGGTGGTGGTCGCGGCATTGGCGCTGCTGGCGCCGAGAACCGGCATCGAGACGGCCAGCGCGATGGCGAGACCGAGGGCGGAGAGGAGGGACTTTTTCATGGCTTCACTTCCTTTTTGTGCAGATCGGATTGAGTGTCACTGAACGGGATCGATCGGTGTCACTCCAAGCAGCTTCAAAGCGTTCGCGAGCATCCGGATTCCCTGTGCCTGTTTCTTGTTGGCGCAGAACCGGTTTCCCTTTCTTTGAAGTGCTTTCGCCGCGGTGACCTGCGTTGCCGCGGCATGGGTTTCGAGGGCTTCGTCAAACTGGCGGTTCAGATCGATGCAACGCTCGCTGCGGGTGGTCGCCACCTTTGCATCGGCCGCCTTTGCATTGGCCACCTTCGCATCGGCCAGTTTTGCATCGGCATGTTCGACCGCGACCGTGACGAGCGAAATGGAAAGCAACGCACCCATCAGACTGATCGAGAACCTTTGCATTGGTCTGTCCGTAATCCCGTAACGCGTGTCGCAGCCGATGACCTGACCGCCACGGCACCACTTATGCCTTTGATTTTTTTCGGCAGTTTTTCCGGATTGTAGAATTTTGTTTCTGGATTGTTTCTGGGCAGCCCGGATCGGGCCGCCGATCTCCACTGGCCAACTTATGGCCTGAATTCTATCGTCTGGCTGACAGCCGAAGCAGCGCTTGGGCGATCCACAAATGACAGGTTCCCTGTGAAATCCGACCCCCACATACTGATCGTCGACGACGACAAGGGCATTCGCGACCTGCTTCAGGAATTTTTCCAGAAGCGAGGGCTGCATACATCGGTCGCCGCCGACGGCACCGAGATGGAGACCATCCTACGCCGCGCCCAGGTCGACCTGATCGTCCTGGACGTCATGCTGCCCGGCAAGAGCGGGCTGGAGCTCTGCCGCGAGTTGCGCGCCAATTATTCGACGCCGATCATCATGCTGACCGCGGTTACCGAAACTACCGACCGCGTGGTTGGGCTGGAGATGGGTGCCGACGACTACGTGCCGAAACCCTTCGATCCGCGCGAGCTGCTCGCACGCATTCGTGCCGTCTTGAGACGCAATGGCGCCGCCGAACCGCGACGCGCGGCCTCGCGGCAGATCTACCATTTCGCCGGCTGGACGATGGACTGTTCGCGCCGCCGGCTGATGGCGCCCGGCGACGTCAGGATCGAGCTGACGATGGCCGAATTCAATCTACTGCAGACGTTCGTCAAGAGCGCGCAACGCGTACTGAGCCGCGAGCAGCTGATCGAGCTGTCCGGCGGCGACAGCGGCTACAGTTTCGACCGCAGCGTGGACATTCTGGTCAGCCGGCTGCGGCGCAAGATGGAGGATGACCCGAAAACGCCGAAGCTGATCTTGACTGTGCGCAGCGGCGGCTACCAGTTCCTGCCTGAGACGACCGCCGAATGAGACGTATTCTGCCGCAAACACTGCCGGTCTGGGTGCTGCTCATCGTCATAGCCGGCCTGCTGATCAGCCAGATCGCGACCCTCTACATCGTTTCGCGCGACCGTGCCGCCGCCAATGACGTCGTCGATCTCTATCGGCTGAACGACCGCGCCTTCTCGCTGGTACAGCTGATGCATGACGCCACCCCCGAACAGCGCAAGGCGACGGCCTCCGGCCTGTTCAACGCCACTTATGCGCTCACCGTTTCCAACACGCCCGCCGTTACTTCCTCGATAGCCGGCGACGACGAGCTGGCCGAATTGGAGGACATATTGGTCGGACGGCTATCGAAGTTCGGCATCACCGACGCGCGGGTCCGCCGCGACCCGGCAACGCACGAAGCCGACGCTCCCGGCGGGACGGTCGCCGGTCCCGATATCGGCCAGGTCGAGCGCGACCTGCTGGTGCTGGCGGCCGATTTCGCCCAGAGCGACAAGCTGACCGCTTCGCTTCGCTTTGCCGACGGCCAATGGCTGAACTTCACCGAGCCGAACACGCCGGCCGGGCCGATACTGAGCTTCGATAGCCTGCCACTCTATGCCTTGATCGCCGGGCTGGTGGTGGCTTCCTCGATCTGGTCGCTGCGCCGGCTGACGGCGCCTTACCGGATGATGGAGACCGCGGTGAAGCGGATCGGCGAGGACCTGAAGAGCCCGCCGATCGCCGAGAGCGGCAGCCGCGAGGTGCGTACCGCGGCAAAGGCGGTCAATGCCATGCAGGCAAGACTGCGCGCCTACGTCGAGGACCGCGAGCATCTTGCCGCCGCACTGGCGCACGACCTGCGCACGCCGCTGACCAGGATGCGGCTGCGCCTCGAACTGCTGAGGAATTCGTCCGTGCGCGCCGCACTGGCGCACGACCTCGCCGACATCGAAGGCATTGCCAGCTCGGTTATCGACTTCGCCACTTTCGAGGTGACCGAGGAGAAGAGCGAGAGGATCGATTTCTGGTCGCTGGTAGAATCGATCGCCGACGGCTTCGACGAGGTCTCCTTCGACAATGAGGACGCGCGCTCGCGCGGCCTGATCTGCGTCGCGCAGCCGGTCGCGCTACGGCGCTGTGTCACCAACCTCGTCCAGAACGCGGTGAACTATGGCAAGAGGGCGCATCTCAGCCTGCGTCAATCAGGCAAGACAATCACGCTGGCGATCCATGACGAGGGTCCGGGCATCCCGCAAGCCGAGCTCGACGCCGTGTTCGGCTCGTTCGTGCGCCTGGAACAGTCGCGCAACCGTCAGACCGGCGGCCTCGGCCTCGGCTTGACCATCGCCCGCAACATCGCCCGTAGCGCCGGCGGCGAAGTCAGCCTGTCCAACCATCCCGATGGCGGCCTGATGACGGAGCTGCGCCTGCCGCTGGCGGTTTAGCTTGCGTATCGGGCTAAGCCGGCGTTCCTTCGCGCCCCCCTCTGTTCTGCTGGACACCTCCTCCACAGGTGGGGAGATTGGCCGTCATCGCCGATTTCGCCAATTACAAACGTTGGGATGTGAGAGCCGTCCGCGAAGCCGCCGATCTCCCCCCAAGTGGGAGAGATGTCCGACAGGACAGAGGGGGGCGCGACAGAACTCGGCGTTTGGTCTTGGTTCTCTCCCCAAGGAGAAAAACTATCTTCGCAGCACCGCGCTCAACACATCCCTGACGCCGATGGCGCCGACGAAGCGCGACTGCTCGTCGAATAGCGCGACGGGTGCGGTCTGCGAGCGATGCATGGCCAGCATCACGGTCTTCAGCGAGGTGCCGGGATTGGCCCAGAATACCTGAGCCGTCTCCTCCGGCTGGGCTTCGACATCGGCGCAGGACACCCAGACCGCCGGCTTGCCGTCGCGCTCGGCGGCCGCCACGAGCCCATGCTCGTCGATCTTGAAACGCGTCGTCCTGCGCCGGTCGAGCCACACCCAGCCGTTCTCGCCATGTTCGAGGTCGCGGCGGTCGCGCATGACGTTCCACGCGGTCAGCACCGAGAGCGGGTTCACATTGGCGATGAAGTCGCGGACATAGTCGTTGGCGGGCCGCAGCACGATGTCTTCCGGCGCGCCTGTTTGCACGATGCGCCCGCCTTCCATGATGGTGATATGGGTGCCGATCTTCAGCGCCTCCTCGAGGTCGTGGCTGACGAAGATGATGGTCTTCTTCAGCTCGGCCTGGAGCTGCAGCAGCTCGTCCTGCAGCTTGGTCCGGATCAGCGGATCGAGCGCCGAGAACGGCTCGTCCATGAGCAGGATCGGCGCCTCGGTGGCAAAGGCGCGCGCCAGGCCGACGCGCTGCTGCATGCCGCCGGAAAGCTCATGCGCGTATTTCTTCGACCACTGGTCGAGATGAACCAGCTTCAGTTGCTTGTTCACCCGCTCCTTGCGCTCGGCTTCGGGTACGCCGGCGAGCTCGAGGCCAAGGCCGACATTCTCCTCCACCGTGCGCCACGGCAGCAGCCCGAACTGCTGGAACACCATCGCCACCTGCTTTTGCCGCAGCCGCCGAAGCGTCGCCTCGTCGCAGGTGACGACGTCGACCGTACCGTCGCCGTCCTTGACCAGCACCTGGCCGCGCGAGACGACGTTCAGCCGGTTGACGGCTCTGAGCAGCGTCGATTTGCCGGAGCCGGAAAGCCCCATCAGCACCGAGATCTCACCCTCATGCACGGTGAGGCTGGCGCCGGCGCAGCCCAGCACGTTGCCGGTCTGTTCGAGGATCTCGGCGCGGGTGGCGCCGCTGTCGATCAGCGCCAGCGAGCCTGCCTGGTCGGCGCCGAAGACGATGTCGACATTCCTGAAATCGACGGCGACGGTCATTTCTTGCCTCCCACGCCGATGCGCGTCATCCGGTCGAGCACGATGGCGAGCACGACGATGGCGAGCCCTGCCTCAAGCCCGAGGTCGATCCTGCGCGAACCGAGCGCCCGGTTGATTTCCGTACCGAGGCCGCCAGCGCCGATCAGGGCGGCGAACACCACCATCGACAGCGACAGCATGATCGACTGGGTCAGCCCAGCCATGATGGTCGGCAGCGCTGAAGGCAGCTCGACCTTCCACAGCAGCTGGCGCTTGGTGGCGCCGAATGCCTCGCCCGCCTCGACGATCGATTTCGGCACCGAGGTGACGCCGAGATGGGTGAGCCGAACCGAGGTCGGGATGACGAAGATGATGGTGACGATCAGGCCGGGCGCGTTGCCGAGGCCGAACAGGGTCAGCACCGGGATCAGGTAGACGAAGGTCGGCAATGTCTGCATCAGGTCGAGCACCGGCAGCATGACGCGATACACCTTCGGCTTGTGCGCGGCCCAGATGCCGAGCGGCACGCCGATGGCCATCGACACGGCGGCGGCGGCGACCACCAGCACCAGCGTCTCCACCGTCTGCTTCCACAGGTTCTGGTTGAGGATGAACAGCAATCCGATGAATACCGCCAAAGCCAGGCCTTTCGAGCGCTGCAGGAAATAGGCGAGCAGAGCGATCAGCGCGATCAGCAGAACCGGCGGCAGCAACAGCAGCCCGTCGACGATGCCGTCGAGCAGGAAGTTGAGGCTGTTGGAAAAGGCCCTGAAGATGGTGTCGAAATTGTCGGTGAGAAAGCCGAAAAACGCCTTCCCCCATGCCCCGATGGGAATCTTGTAACTGACCAGGAATTTGGAGATCGGATCCATCTAGCCCCTCTTCTGCCGGCGCCGTCCTTCGCCGGACGGTCATCTTGTCACAGGATATGAAAAAGGGCAGCCATTTCTACCGTGGCTGCCCTTTGTCTCGTCATGCCAGATGGTCGGGTCAGCTTCCGAGCGCCGTTTTCACCGCAGCCGCCGCATCGCCGCCGTCGAAGGTGGTGACGCCGGCGATCCAGGGAGCGACCGCGTCCGGGTGCTTCTTCAGCCAGTCGGTCGCGACCGTATTGGCATCGCCGCCCTTCAGGATCGCGTCCATCATCTCGCCTTCCATGTCGAGGTTGAACTTCAGATTGGCGATGAACTTGCCGGCGTTCGGGCATTCGCTCATGTAGCCCTTGCGTACGTTGGTATGCACGGTGGCAGCACCAAAGCCGCTATCTCCCATCCCCTCGAGATAGGTGATCTTCATGGCGCCCATCACCGGATGCGGCGTCCAGCCGAGGAAGGCGATCCATTCATTGTTCTTCATCGACTGCTCGGCCTGGGTGAGCATGCCGGCCTCGGAAGATTCGACCAGTTCGAAGCCTTCAAGATTGGTCTTCGGATCCTTGATCATGTCGAGGATGATGCGGTTGCCGTCATTGCCGGCCTCGATGCCGTAGATCTTGCCGTCGAACTTGTCCTTGAACTTGCCGAGATCGGTCAGCGTCTTGACACCGGCATCGGCGACATAGGTCGGAACGACGATGCCGTAGCCGGCACCGCTGAGATTTTCGCTGACGGTCTCGACCGAGCCTTCGGCGGCATAGTCCTTGATGTCGTTGGTCATCGACGGCATCCAGTTTCCGAGGAACACGTCGAGGTCTTTGTTCTTCAGCGACGCATAGGTCACCGGCACCGAAAGCTGGATCACCTGCGGCTCGTAGCCGAGCGCCGTGAGCAGCACCGAAGCGACGCCGGTGGTCGCCTGGATGTCGGTCCAGCCGACATCGGACAGCCGCACCGTCTTGCAGCTTTCCGGATCGCCGGCGAAGGCCCCAGTCGTGGATAGAAAAGCCGCCAGGCCGAGGCCGGCGACGAATGAACTCATACGCGACATGAAAATTCTCCCATTTCAGTTCTCGGTGAAGCGACGCGACGGTTTTATCTCCGCCTTTGTTCCGTCAGCCAAACATCATTCTGCTGCGGTTTCAAGCACTAAGGCAATCACGAACAACGGCGCAGGCTGGCCGATCAGCGACACGCCCGCCGCTTTCCGGATGGAAGTCGTCTTTTCCCGGTGGAATGTAGGCGCTCCCCCTCCCCGCTTTGTTGCAACTCGGCTTAAAAGGACGGCATGGCCAAGCTGTACTTCCATTATGCGACGATGAATGCCGGCAAGACGACGATGCTGTTGCAGGCCTCGTACAATTACCGCGAGCGCGGCATGACGACGATGCTGTTCATCGCCGGCCACTACCGCAAGGGCGATACCGGGCTGATCTCGGCGCGCATCGGCCTGGAGACGGAAGCCGAGATGTTCCGCGACGGCGACGACCTGTTCGCCCGGGTCGCCGAGCATCACGACCACGCCACGGTCCATTGCGTCTTCATCGATGAGGCGCAGTTCCTCGAAGAGGAGCAAGTCTGGCAACTCGCCCGCATCGCCGACCGGCTGAACATCCCGGTCATGTGCTACGGCCTGCGCACCGATTTCCAGGGCAAGCTGTTTTCCGGATCGCGCACCCTGCTGGCAATCGCCGACGACCTGCGCGAGGTGCGCACCATCTGCCGTTGCGGCCGCAAGGCGACGATGGTGGTGCGCCTCGGCGCCGACGGCAAGGTGGCGAAACAGGGCGAACAGGTGGCGATCGGCAAGGATGTCTATGTCTCGCTCTGCCGCCGCCATTGGGAAGAGGAAATGGGCCGCGCCGTGCCCGACGATTTCATCGGCTTCACCAGAACCTGACCAGCGCTATTGCCTTCATCCGACCTCCCGGCCGACATTCGTTCGCCAATCGCGCCATCGTGCGGCGCTTGTTTAAGGCCTGCTTGCTATTTCAGAACCTCACAGCCAGAGCCGTCGGGGAGTTCCCATGCTTCGAGCCATCTCATCTGCAACTGCTTTCCTCATCGCCGGCGCTCTTGACGCGCATGCCGACGGCGATGCCGCTCTCGGCAAGAAAGTCTTCAACAGATGCATGGCCTGTCATGAGGCCACGAGCGACCACGACAAGGTCGGCCCGCATCTGCTGGGTGTCGTCGGCCGCACCGCCGGCACCGCGGACAGTTATCTCAGCCGCTACTCGCAGGGGATGAAGGCCGCCGGCCTGGTCTGGGACGAAGCAAACCTCGCCGAATACCTGCGCGCGCCGCGGCAGAAGGTCCCCGGCAACAAAATGGCCTTCTCCGGCCTGACCAGCGACGACGACATCGCCAATGTCATCGCCTACCTCAAGGCCGATCCCAAGCCCTGAGCGTCGCTCCCGACCTAAAGTCCAGCCGCGGTTGAAGCGGTGTCTGATTGGACGGCAGTTACACCGTAATCATTGCCTGACTATCCTGCGGTCGGCCTCCTGAAATTCTTTTGTTTTCCTGTAATCCCATGTCTTCCGTCTTTCATTCGCCAAACCCGGCACATATATTCGCGGCGGTTTGCGAAACGAAACCGATGCCGAAGCGGGAGGCCCCAATGGCGACATTGCAGAATTTCGACGCCGAGATTGCCAAGACCAAGCAGGTCGTTGAGGACATGCGCACCAAGATCGAGCAGTCCGGTACTGTGCTCGACACGCTCGCCACCGCCGACAAGAAGATCGGCGACGCCAATTTCGACATCGAGAATGCCCGCATCGAGGACGTGCTGAAGCAGCAGAAGGTGATGGAAGGCAATATCGCCGACCTGATTATCGGCCTCGAGGACGCCACCAACGTCTTCGGCGCCGAATTCGAGAGCATGAAGAACTACACCGGCTGGGAAAATTTCGTCGGTGTCTTCTCCAGCCAGCGCAAGCAGCGCCTGCGCACCGACCGCGTCCGCAACATGTCGCTGGCCGGCAATCTGCAGGAGCTGCTGGCGAAATCCGACACCATCGTCGGCATCCTCAAGGCGCAGAAGCAGGTTCTCGACACGCGCTACAAGACCTCCGAGGCCAGCCTGTCGCAGGTGATCGAGCGCCGCAAGACCACCATGTCCAATCTCGAGACCGTGCAGAAGCGCATCGAAGAACTCAACCCGATGCTGCTCGACATCGAGAACAAGATCGCCGCCTCGACCAGCCAGAAGGAGCGCACCCAGCTGGAAGGCGAACGCTCGAAACTAGCCACGGAATACAACGAGAAGCAGGCCAAGGAGCAGGAATTGCTGGCCGAAAGCCAGACGCTGGAGCGCTACACCTCGATGTTCCAGACCTTCGTCGATTCCCTCAACAACCAAATCGCGGCGCAATCGACTCTGATCAACAAGCTGACCATCGATACCGAGCAGCGCATCGTTCTCTACAAGGCGCTGGAAGATTCGCTGAAGACCGCCGCCCAACAGGATGTCGCCCACAAGATCAACACGCTGGGCAGCCAGGTCGACAACACCGCCGAAGAGACCATGGCCGGCATTGGTGCCGCCTCGCAAAAGCACATCGGCGATCTGCTTGAAATGCACGAGAAAAACATGGTCGCCACCGCCGACATCCAGCGCCGCAAGAAGCTCGCCGACGATGCCTTCGCCCGCCGCTTCGACGATGTGATGAAGAAGCACAATTCGGCAAATTACGTGCAGTCGTAATTGCTGCACGTGCACTGCTCCCAAGGGCTGGCAGCATGACCCCCGAAAACGAAGCTGCGGCGCGTTATTTCTCGGCGATCGCGGCGGCACTTGGCGGCCTCGAAGTGTTCATGCGCGACGATCGCTCGCCGCTCTACCGGCACGGCATCGTCGCCAAGGTCGTCGCCGAATATATTGCGCGGCTCGACAAGTCGTTCTCGTGCTGGCGCAACCGGCTGGGCTTCACCGAGACGTTCCGCATCTCGCGCGCCGAAAGCGGTTTCCCGGTCTTCCAGAACCTGCTCGAACTGGAAAACGACCGGCTCCAGGCCGATGCGCGACTCGCCGTCATCCCTTCGGCCAGCGAACTGCGCGAGGAAATGGCCGACTTCATCCTGCGCCACAAGGAATTTCCCGAAGCGCTGCAGAAGTCGATGGCCGAGCGGCTTTACCTCGAGGACGTCAAGAGCGAGACCACCTTCGGCCCGTTCACGCTGGCCCAGACGGTCAAGGTGTCGGTCAATCCGAAGACGCTGCGGCCCTATTATCTGGTCCACTGGGCGTGCTTCGACGGCAGCGCCAACCTGCCGCTTGTCTATATGGTGACGGTTGAGGATTCCTCGGACGACATGATCCGGCAGCTTGTCGACTCCAGCGGCAAACTTAATGAGAGGGTCGACATTCCGCTGCCGGTCGACGGCTTGCTCAATCCCGAGCTTGCCCACCGTTTCGACGATTTCACCGAGAAGAATTCCGCCTACGCGCTGTCGCCGGCGACCATCGCGGTCAACCTCGACAAGGATTTCGAGCCGCTGCATCCCAAGCAACTGCGTCGCGTCGTGCTCGGCCCGTTCTATTCTGCAGGGATTACCGACAACAATTCGACGGTGAGCGAAGTGCTGGCCAAGGTGCGCAAGCCGGAAAACGCCTGGCTGCTGACCTGGACCATCCAGGAGGTCTTTTCCAAGGCCGAAAAGCCAGGCCGCAAGGGGCTGTTTTCGAGCGAAAAGACGACGCAGGAATTCTTCATCAATACCGACGATCTCGAGGCCGCGCGGCAAGGCGTGTCGAGCTATGAGAACCATGCGCTGATTCCGCACGAGGCCTATCAGGCGCTCTATGCCGCCGGCGAGGCGCAGAAGATCTTTTCGGGCTACAAGGTCCACATCCTGTCCAAAGGGCAGGTCATCAGCGACGTCTGATCGTCAAATCGCGGAGCATCCTCCATGGACACCGGCCTGACCACCATCCCGGAAGCGGCAATTGAAAAGCACCGTGCCACTGCGCAAAGTTTCATCACTCGCATCGTCGTGCTGGAGGACCCATCGCGCGAGTCCGGCACCGCGCTTGCCGGCACCAACCGCCGCTTCGTCTCTACCGTCTCGGTCGGCTCGGTGCGCCGCACGCGCGAGGTCGAGCTCTCCAAAACCGTCGCCGCCGTCCATTCCGACGACCAGTTGCTGACCATCCCGCAGCACACGCTGTTGTTTCGCGCCCGGCGCGGCACAGCGATAGCGCTGGCCATATCGGATGTCTTCGCCGAGGGCTCGGACCTCGAAAGTCTGCAGGCGAAAAACGCCCGCTCGCCGCTCGAAGGCGATGAAGCTGCCACCTTCAAGAAGCTGCTGTCGGCCTCTGCCTACATCTCCGCCTTCAGCCTTGCCTCCTATTTGTTCCAGCTGATCGACAGCGACGGCGAGGCGCCGAACGACACGCCCGAGCCGGACTTTCTGTTCGACACGCCCCAGGATGCGGTGAAGTCGATCGTGGCCGGGCTCGACAGGGCGATAGCAGGTTCGAAGGACGATGCCGACCTGATGACCCGCGCCCGCGCCTTTGCCCGCGTCGCCATCGACGGGCTGCTGGCGCGAAAGGGCCGCTTCGACGGCATCGGTCCGTTCGAGAACGCGCATATCCGCATCGACGTCGACGATTTTACCCTTGACGGCTTCGACGTCGCGCCGGGTAAGCGGGCAAAGCCGCTGGTGATGACCTTCAAAAAACCGGAAGAGGTCGTCGGCAACCACATCGCCAAATACCAGTCAGTCAAGCTTGCCAAGATGCTGATGGCCTACGACTTCGAGCGCGAGCTGAACCCGTTCGTCGAGCTCGGCGGCTTCCTGTTCACCTTTATCGGCGATGGCGCTCCCGGCACCGGCAAGACAACCTTGATCCAGATGATCGCCGGTCTTCTTAATGGTTATTGCCAGGTCGCCGGCTATCCCTTCGCCTACGAGAATTTCGGCGTCGACCAGATCTCCTCCTACCAGGGCAAGTCGGGCCAGTACTGCCGCCAGTTCATCAACAATGTGCTGAACCCGCGCGTCATCGGCTTTGGCACCATCGACGATATCGACCAGGTGGCGGCACGCCGGTCCGACGACCGCGCCTCGGCCGGCCAGCAGGAAATCACCGGCGTCCTGATGGACGCCTTTGGAGGTGCGGCGACCGTGGTGCGCGGCAACTGCTCGTTCGGCATGTTCTCCAACTATCCCGAAAACGTCGACGACGCGCTACGCCAGCGCGCCGGCGCGCGCTGGCTGGTCGATGGCCCGCAGAGCCGCGACGACTACATCGACATCTTCGTTCTGCTCGCCGGCAAGAACCACAAGATCCCGCTCGGCGACCACAAGCTCTATGCGGCGCAAGAGATCCAGCGCGCGGTGATGGAGGCCTATGAGGAACATGAAAAGCCGCAGGAAGACGGGCTGATGAAGGTCTATGAGCGCTACATGAAGGAAAACGGCGCGCCGAAGACGATGGCTGACATCGGCACCTATCTGCACTTGATCAAGGATGCCGAGCCGCGCTTTACCGGCCGCGCCATCAAGAACGTTACCGATGCCATCAAGATGCGCGCCATGGACATCGAATTGCCGGACGAGTGGTTCGAAAAGCCGGAAGCCTTCATGCACAAGGGTTACGACGACAAGAAAGCGATGATCGAGGAGCTGCGCGGGCCATTCTCGATGGACATGGTCATGCAGGAGATCAACCGCTATGCGGATTCCGAATTCCGCTATTCCGACAAGTCCGATGATGCGGCGGTGACCAAGATGATCCGCGACACCCGTCTGCGGGAGCGTGCCGTCCGCGAGATCGAGGGGTTGAAGAAAAAGGGGCTGTGGAATGCGTGAGATGCGCCGACGCCACCTTCTCCCCTTGTGGGAGAAGGTGGCGTCGAAGGCGACGGATGAGGGGTATTCGTCAAGCTGGAACACCCCTCATCCGACCGAGCTTCGCTCGGCCACCTTCTCCCACAAGGGGAGAAGGAGCGTTCGCGCCCCTCATCCGCCCTTCGGGCACCGTCTCCCCGTGAACGCGGAGAAGGAATAATGGCCAAGAAACCCGATCTGTTGCGCGACAACGAGCTGATCTACGGCCGGCTGCTGACGATCGACGAGCCGCACCTGATCCAGCGCTACAACAAGGCGATGGTCGCGTTCGGCTTGAAGCCGACCAAGCTGAAAAGCTTCGAGATCGACCGCACTGGCTTCTCGCCGCAGGTCGCCGAGGAATGCGGCGACTACAGCTACCTCGATCCGAACGAGGTCAACCGCCGCTTCATTATCCTGACGCCGTCGCAGATCGACCTGCCGGTGGTGCACACGGCGTTCTCCAACACCTCGCTGCTGATGTACGAGTTCATGTCCAAGAACCAGCGCGCCATCGATGCGCTGACGATCAAGGACGTCATCTACGGCGAGATCGAGGATTCGGTCCCCAAGGTCGACGACATCGAGGACCTGCTGTCGATCAATCAGGTCGAGTTCAAGGTGTTGTCGGCCGAGGATGTGCTCGGCAAGGCCGCCGAACTCGGCAAGCTGGTCGACCGGCTGAAGCAGGAGCCGGATGCCTGGCGCGACAACGCCATGCTGGCCCACATGGTCGAGCTGGCGAAGATCTGCGGCGACATCCGCGAGAATGCGCTGGTGCCGGACCAGGTGATCTTCCGTCACAATGCCTATTGGACCAGCCATTTCGGCGGGCTCTATGTGTTCGTCGATCCCGACGTGACGACGGTGATCAGCGACCCGGCAGCGCCCGGTTTCCGCCGCTCGCGGCCGTGGCAGGTGAGTTACCTTTCGATCCACGATGCCGACAAGGTGTTCAAGTTCCTCGCCTCGACCGGCCGCATCGAGCTGCCGCGCGCCTCATGGATCGAAACCTCCGGTTATCTCGAGCATCGCGCCGAAATGGTGGTGCGCGCGCTGATCCGCGACGCCGATCCCGACCGCAATCTGACCGACGTCGACAAGGTCTGGCTGCAGACCTGGATCCACGGCCATACCGATCTGATCACCAGGGACGGCAATTTTCCCTTCCTCAACGCCGCCAAGCGCGAGATCGCCCAGCTCGGCCATCTCAAGATCGAGGACGTGTTCCCGCAGCAGCGCTTCCTGGTCATCCGCGCCAAGCCGGACCATCCCGACGCCTGGCTGACCAACCAGCTGATCTCGGACTTCGTGCCGCAGGACTTCGTTTCGCGTTACGTCTTCAACAAGCCGGGCTTCTACAGGGACTATGACGGCTTCAGCGACGCCTGGCGATCGCATGTTGTGGACGTTCTGAAAACCACATATCTCAAGGACAAGGTGGCGTTTCGCACACGCCTCTACGGCTTGACTGACTGAGGGGGTGACATCGCCATGCTTGATCCGATCGTGAATTTCTTCACCCGGATTTTCCAGTGGATTGGCCGCGGCATCGGCCTGCTCATCGGCGCGATCCTGTGGCCGTTCCTGTGGGCGGGGCGCTGGTACACGCAACGCGGCTGGATCCTGAAGGCGGTGCTCGGCCTGGCTGTGCTCGTGCTGATCGGCCTCTATGTCAACTTCTTCTACGCCACCCAGTGGTGGAACAATTTCGACCCGAATTACGTCGACAAATACACGTTCGAAAAACGCAACAGCTCCGCCGGTGAACAGGTTTCCGCCGGCGCCGGCACCGACACGGCCAAGACCTGCGGAAATTCAGCCATTGCCCAGGTCGCTGCCGATCTGACCGACTTCAACGTCAACCAGAATGCCTGGGTGTCGTCGATGATCCTCTACAAGCTCGGCCTGTTCGGCATCGACTGGGACCACACGCCGTTCATGGACAACAAGGCTTCGTTCCAGCGCGGCATCAACCAGGCGGTGCGGCGTACTGCGACCGAGCTTGCCGATAATCTCGGCCGCGTCCGCACCACCTCGCAGATCGACGCCGACCTGCAGGATGCCCGCGGCAATCTGCAGTTCGACGAGGAAACCTGGTATTTCGGCTTGAACCCGTTCGGCCCCAAGACGCCGACGCCGAGCTACTATCGCGACGCGGTGCGCAAGCTGCGTTCCTTCAACGCCCGCCTCGCAGCCTGCCAGGCGACGTTCGATGCCCGCGCCGACAATCTCAAGCAGTATATCGACCGCATTTCGTCCGATATCGGTTCGACCTCGGCGATCCTCAAGGAGCGTGCCGAAAACCACAATAATGGCTGGTTCGACACACGCGCCGACGACCGCTTCTGGTTCGCCTATGGCCAGCTCTATGCCTATTACGGGCTGATGAAGGGCGCACAGGCCGACTTCGAGGACGTCATCAAGGAAAAGCACCTGCAGAACCTGTGGGATACGATGGACGCGCAGTTCGTCTCGGCACTGCGCATCCAGCCCTTCATCATCGCCAATGGCCGCGAGGACGGCTGGCTGTTGCCGACACATCTGACGACGATGGGTTTTTACATACTCAGGGTGCGCTCGAACATGGTCGAGATCAGCAACGTGCTGACGCAGTAGCGGATCGTCCCGCACAGCCGGCGCTGGTGAATTTGCGCCGTTGCTTCTGTCGCTTTTCGCGTATTACGCGGCTGTTTTGAGACGGCGGAACCGCGCCTGCTCTGGCTTCTATACGGCGCGGCAACCGGCGCGAAAAGAACCTGTAGCAGGGCAGCCGGCCGCAGAGGCATTTTCTTCGCAGGAAACATAGTTGCATGAAAGTTGACGCCGCGGCAGCGACAGGGGTAGAACATGCCCGCGCCTGCAATGCCGGGCTATTCTTGCGACCACACTAGTCAAATCCGTCCAATTCAGAGGGAAGTCGTCCATGGCCGAAGTGAAGTCCGACATCGAGATCGCGCGCGGCGCCAGGAAGAAGCAGATCCAGGAGATCGGCCAGAAGATCGGCATTCCGAGCGAACATCTTCTGCCCTACGGCCACGACAAGGCGAAGATCTCGGCCGAGTTCATCAAGTCGGTGAAGGGCAACAAGGATGGCAAGCTGATCCTCGTCACCGCCATCAACCCGACACCGGCCGGCGAAGGCAAGACGACGACGACGGTGGGCTTGGGCGATGGCCTCAACCGCCTCGGCAAGAAGGCCATCGTCTGCATCCGCGAGGCTTCGCTCGGACCGAATTTCGGCGTCAAGGGCGGTGCCGCCGGCGGTGGCTACGCGCAGGTCGTGCCGATGGAGGACATGAACCTCCACTTCACCGGCGATTTCCATGCCATCACCACCGCGCATAATCTGCTGTCGGCGCTGATCGACAACCACATCTATTGGGGCAACGAGCTCGGCATCGATACCCGCCGCGTCGTCTGGCGCCGCGTCATGGACATGAACGACCGGTCGCTGCGCGAGATCATCTGTTCGCTCGGCGGCGTCGCCAACGGTTTCCCGCGCGAGGCCGGTTTTGACATCACAGTCGCCTCGGAAGTCATGGCCATCCTGTGCCTGTCAACCGACCTGAAGGACCTGGAAAGGCGCCTCGGCGACATCATCGTCGCCTATCGCCGCGACAAGTCGGCCGTCTATGCGCGCGACCTCAAGGCCGACGGCGCCATGGCCGTACTCTTGAAGGATGCCATGCAGCCCAATCTCGTGCAGACGCTGGAGAACAACCCGGCCTTCGTGCATGGCGGCCCCTTCGCCAACATCGCGCATGGCTGCAACTCCGTCGTTGCCACGACGACGGCGCTGAAGCTTGCCGACTACGTCGTCACCGAAGCCGGTTTCGGCGCCGATCTCGGTGCCGAAAAGTTCTTCGACATCAAATGCCGCAAGGCCGGCCTGAGGCCCGCCGCGGCGGTCATCGTCGCCACGGTTCGCGCCATGAAGATGAATGGCGGCGTCAAGAAGGAGGACCTCGGCAAGGAGAACGTCGAGGCGGTCAAGAAGGGATGTGCGAATCTCGGCCGCCACATCGAGAACATCCGCCAGTTCGGTGTGCCGGCTGTGGTCGCCATCAACCATTTCTACTCCGACACAGAGGCCGAGATCCAGGCGATGAAGGACTACGTCGCCTCGATGGGCGAAGAGGCGATCCTGTGCAAGCACTGGGCCCAGGGATCGGCCGGTATCGAGGAACTGGCCAAAAGAGTCGTGGCGTTGGCCGAATCCGGCGCGTCGCAATTTGCCCCGCTGTATCCCGACGCCATGCCGCTGTTCGAGAAGATCAACACCATCGTCCAGCGCATCTATCGCGGTTCGGAAGCGATCGCCGACAAATCGGTGCGCGACCAGCTCCACGCCTGGGAGCACGCCGGCTACGGTCATTTGCCGGTCTGCATGGCCAAGACGCAATATTCCTTCTCCACCGATCCGAATCTGCGCGGCGCGCCGACCGGCCACACCGTACCGGTGCGCGAGGTCAGACTGTCTGCCGGCGCCGGCTTCGTCGTCATCATCTGCGGCGAGGTGATGACCATGCCCGGCCTGCCCAAAGCGCCATCCTCGGAAAAGATTTTCCTGAACGAAATGGGCCAGATCGAAGGCCTGTTTTAGGGATAATCAACGCTTGAACGGCAAAGGGCGCCGCAACGCTGCGGCGCCCTTTTTGGCGTCTTCGCGACGATCTCGTCCCTACGCCGCGCTTCGCGCCAGCGCGCGCTGGTTGGAGGCATAGGGTGTGTCGTGCTGGGGTACCACGCCGGTCTTCAGACAATCGATCCACTCGGCGGTTTTGAGAACGGCCGCGAAGCGCGACTGCAATACGATCGTCACGACGCGATGGATTTCCTCCCCCGAAGCGTAACCGGCGCTGTTGGCGTACGGCAACGACCCCGTTGCGTCCGACAGGAACTCGACCTCGAAGCCCATATGCACGGCGTGGATGACCGTCGACAGATCGCAATTGTGAGTCATGTAGCCGATGACCGTGATCGTATCGATAGAGTTGGCGCGCAGCCACTCCTCGAGGTCCGTGCCGGTGAAGGCGCTGGGCAAGTTCTTTTCGATGTAGTGGTCGCGGTCTCGCCTGGCGATTTCCGGGTGCAACTCGGCGCCATGGCTGCCCTTGGCGAAGACCGGTGAGGTTTCCGGCGCCAACTGTTTGATGACCACCACCTTGACACCTGCCTCGGTGGCCGCGTCCATCGCTCGCGCGACATTGACGACGCTGTCGCGGAAGGGCGGATGCTGGATGGCGAGGTTGCCGCCATCATAGTCGTTTTGAACATCGATGACGATGAGGGCGCGGCGCGGAGCTTTGCCTTTGGCTGGTTGCGACATGGGGTTTTCCTTTCCCGTTGGACATTGATGGGTGGACGATAAGCTCGGCACCGGATTGCAAAAAGTGTCCCGATTGACATTATTCGAAAGAATTGGGACAATCGGCCTCACCCGTTGCTGGAGCTCCCATGACCGATCCTGCCGTTGCCGCCATCGCCTTCGATGGCATCAGCCCGTTTCATCTCTCCGTGCCGTGTCTCGTGTTCGGCGCGGATCGCACGGAGCTCGGCCTGCCGCGCTTCGACTTCCGGGTCTGCGCGATTGAGGACGGGCCGATCCGCACCGATGCCGGGCTGACCATCAGCGTCCCGCACGGGCTTTCCGCGCTCAATGACGCCGACATCGTCATCGTGCCAAGCTGGAAGGATCTCGGGAGCTCGCCTCCAGCCGCATTGATCGACGCGTTGCTTGGCGCGCACGAGCGCGGCGCGCTGATCGTCGGACTGTGCTTGGGAACGTTCGCTGTTGCGGCGACCGGACTGCTTTCGGGGCGGCGAGCGGCGACGCACTGGGCCTACGCGGATCAGCTGCAGGAACTCTATCCCGACATTCTCGTCGAACCGGAAGTGCTCTACATCGACAATGGCGATGTCGTGACATCCGCCGGCGTCGCCGCCGGGCTCGACTGCTGCCTGCACGTCGTACGGGCTCGTTACGGCGCCGAGGCGGCACTTCGCCTTGCCCGGCAGATCGTGCTTTCTCCGCATAGGCAGGGCGGGCAGGCGCAATTCATCGAACGTCCCATCGCCAGGACCGGCAATGCGGACCGCTTTACCCAGGCTCTCGAAACGGTGCGCAAAACCCTGGGTGATCCGCACAGTCTGGACAGCGTTGCCGGTCTCGCTGGCCTCACCCGCCGGACGTTCACGCGCCGTTTCCAGAAAACGATCGGCACAAGTTTCGGCGACTGGCTGACCGACCAGCGCGTCCAGCTGGCGCAGCGGCTGCTGGAAGCAACGGAAAAATCGATGGACACGGTTGCCTTCGAGGCCGGCTTCGGCAGCGCTACCTCGCTGCGCCAGCACTTCGCAGCGCGCCTCAGAACCTCGCCGGCGCAGTACCGGCGCGAATTCTCGAGGAGTGCTCAGGAGGAGCGCGTGGCGCACATGCCGAGGTGAAATTCGGCTCGCGCTCGATTCCAGGGCAATCGCTTCAGGCCGACGTTGGACTGCCATCTGGCCCGAGTCGGCTATCTTTTCTCTCGAAGCGATTGCCCTGCTCTCGATCCTGTCGTGCTTGAAAGGCTCTGCGTCATCTGTCATATATTAAAGCGACAGATGACGCGAAGAGGCTCGCCGTGGTGATGGCATTGGAAAAGGCTGCGCCAGCAGCAAAAAACAATGAACTTCAGAAGGTGGCGAAATTGCTAGGCGGCAGCCGCATTCTGGCAAGGCGCCTCAGCAGCGCTTTGGATGCCCACGAGTTGCTTCTGCACGGCCTGCCGGCTTCAGCGCTGGACCATCTTATCGGGCAACTCGTCTTCATCCAGAAGACCGATTCGCTGGAGAAGGCCGTCGGCATGAGCCTGCGCACCTACCAGCGCCGCAAGGATGCTCCGTCCAAGCCGCTCAGTCGGGACCAGAGCGGACGAACCTGGAAGTTCGCGGAGATCCTGTCGAAAGCGACCGACGTGTTCGGTTCGCAGGCGGAGGCAGAGCAATGGCTGGAGCGGTCGGCGATTGGGCTCGACCAGCGTCGTCCAATCGACCTTCTGGCGACGCCGGCGGGGATCGAGCTTGTAGAAGACTATCTGGAACGGCTTGAATATGGCGTTTATGCATGACGCCGCTGCCGGCGGCGCTTGGTGGCTCCGACCTCATCGGATGGCGCCTCGATCAAGTCGCGTTTGCGTCTACATGGGATAGTGGCGAGGGCGCATACAGGGTGGGCGGACGCTGGAACAGCAAGGGCGTGCGCGCCGTCTACTGCTCGATCGATCCGTCGACTGCGATCCTCGAGGTTGCGGTTCATAAGGGCTTCAGGGCGCTCGACACGATAGCGCATGTCATGACGGCAGCGATCGTCAGCGATGTCGCGGATGTGCATATCGTCGACCCCGCCGCCGTGCCCAACCCCAACTGGTTGCGCCCGGGCATTCCGAGCTCCGGGCAACAGGCGTTTGGCGACGATCTTCTGCAACTGCACCGGTTCGTGGTGATTCCGAGCGCCGTATCGCAGCGTAGCTGGAACCTGATCTTCGACGCGAGCCTCGCCAGAGGGGCATACGCCATGAAGACCCAGGAGGCGTTTGCGCTCGACACACGGTTGCATCCACCTCCGGCCAAGTGACATAGCCGCCCCCATGTCCATCAGAACGAGGACGTGACCGGCAACAGAAGCACGGTGCTCAGTTGTTGCTGATTACCCGTGCCGGATTGCCGACCACCGTGGTGTTCGCCGCGACGTCGCGCGTCACCACAGCACCGGCGCCGACGATGGCGCCATCGCCGATCCTGACTCCGCCGAGGATGACGGCACTGCCGCCGATCCAGGCATTGTCGCCGATCTCGACCGGCTTGGCGATCTCCAGCCCTGCCCGTCGCCCGGCAGCCTCCTTGTGGTGCTCGGCGCAATAGATCTGCACATTCGGGCCGAGCAGCGTTCCCTTACCGATGCGCACTGGCGCCGTGTCGAGAATGATGCAGCCGGCATTGAGAAAAACGCGGTCGCCGAGAAAGATGTTGAAGCCATAAGCGCAGTGGAACTGCGCCTCGATCCGGGCGCCCTCGCCCGCAGCGCCGAGCAGCGTCCGCAATCCAGGCCCGATGTCGCGACGCTGCCGGGGCGGCAGGCTGTTGTGCTCGAACACCGCGTCTCGCGCCGTGATGCGCAACGCCTCCAGTTCCGGATCGAGGCAGCAATACCACTCGCCCGCCGCCATTTTCATGCGTTCGCTTTCGGCCATGGCCGCAACTCCAGTCTCAATCTTTGCCAAAGCACAAGTGCTGCAAATGCGGAAGCGCCGGCGGCGACACCACCTCTGGTCAAATACCGGACCTATGGTAGCTTGCTCTCTCGGACCTGTCCCAAGCCGGCCATCGAGGGGATCAATCATGCTGTACATTTTTGCACTCCTGATTGGCATCGTTGCCGGGCTTCGCGCGATGACCGCGCCCGCCGCCGTCGCCTGGGGCGCCTGGCTTGGCTGGTTGCCGGTCGCGGACACCTGGGCCAGCTTCATGGGCCACTGGATCGCCGTCGGCATCTTCACCATCCTGGCCATCGCCGAACTGGTCACCGACCAGCTGCCCTCGGCGCCGAGCCGCAAGGTGCCGCAGCAATTCGGCACGCGTATCGTCTTGGGCGCTTTCACCGGCGCGGTGATCGGCGCCACCGGCGGCGCCACCATCGGCGGCCTGATCGCCGGCGCCATCGGCGCGGTGATCGGCACGCTGGGCGGCGCCGAGGCGCGTAAACGCCTGGCCGCCGCCTTCGGCAAGGACCCGCCGGCCGCCTTCATCGAGGACGCGGTGGCGATCGTCGGCGGGCTTCTGATCGCGGCGGCGGCGGCATGACGGCAAAGACATTCGACGCCATCATCGTCGGTGCCGGGCAGGCCGGCCCACCGCTCGCCGGCCGGCTGAATGCGGCCGGCATGAGCGTGGCGCTGATCGAGCGAAAGCTGGTCGGCGGCACTTGCGTCAACACCGGCTGCACGCCGACCAAAACGATGGTGGCAAGCGCCTATGCCGCGCATCTCGCCCGCTCGGCCGCGGATTACGGGGTGACGCTGTCCGGTCCCGTCGGCGTAAACTACAAGGCGATCAAGGCGCGCAAGGACAAGGTCTCCAACGGCGCCCGCGGCAATCTCGAAGACTGGATTGCCGGCATGGACAAATGCACGCTCTATCGCGGCCATGCGCGCTTCGTAAGCGCCAACACGGTGCGCGTCGGCGACGATCTGCTGAGCGCCGAAAAGATATTCCTCAACACCGGCGGGCGCGCCTCGGTGCCCGACCTGCCCGGCATCGACGGCATCTCTTACCTGACCAATTCCTCGATGATGGATCTCGACGTGCTGCCGCGCCATCTCATCGTCGTCGGCGGCAGCTATGTCTCGCTCGAATTCGCGCAGATGTTCCGCCGCTTCGGTTCCGAAGTCACGGTCATCGAAAAAAGCCCGCGTCTGATCGGTCGCGAGGACGAGGATGTCTCGGACGCCATTTTGTCGATCCTCGAAAACGAAGCCATTGCCGTCCATCTCGGCGCCGACGACATCCGCTTCGCCAGGCGAGGCAATGAAATCGCCGTGACCTTCTCGCCAGGCAAGGCGGCTGCGGTCGGCTCGCATGTGCTGCTGGCGCTCGGCCGCACGCCAAACACCGACGATCTCGGCCTCGACAAAGCCGGCGTCGAGGTCGACAAACGCGGCTTCATCGTCGTCGACGACCAGTTGCGCACCAGCGTGCCCGGCATCTGGGCGATGGGCGACTGCAACGGCAAGGGCGCCTTCACCCACACCTCGTACAACGATTACGAGATCGTCGCCGCCAACCTGCTCGACAACGATCCGCGCAAGGTCAGCGACCGCATCGAGGCCTATGCGCTCTATATCGACCCACCACTCGGCCGCTGCGGCATGACCGAAGCCGCGGTAAGGAAATCCGGCCGCCGCGCCCTGGTCGGCCAGCGGCCAATGACCCGCGTCAGCCGTGCAGTCGAAAAAGGCGAGACGCAAGGCTTCATGAAGATCCTGGTCGATGCCGACACCAGGGAGATCCTCGGCTGTTCGGTGCTCGGCCCGGGCGGCGACGAGGCGGTGCACTGCGTACTCGACCTGATGTATGCCAAGGCGCCGGTCAGCACGCTGGCGCGCGCCGTGCACATCCACCCGAACGTCTCGGAGCTTCTGCCGACCATCGCCCAGGAACTCAAGCCGCTGGTGTGACGGCCGGGTAGAATCTTGCGCCCATAGCGGCAGCGACTGGACCAATCGACAGCCCAGCGGCAAAAGGGCATGTGTTCCGCCTCTTCTTCCGGAGGCATCCCATGCAGAAGTCCATCGAACGCGTCGCCGGCGACAGCGAAGGCGCTTCCTACGAATTCCCCATCTTCCGCTTCGCCGGAACGGACAAGACGGCGCCTTCCGCCTATCTGCAGGCGGCACTTCATGCCGGCGAATTGCCGGGCGTCGTCGCCATCGACGCGCTGATGCCGATGCTCAGCAAGGCGGAAGCCGAAGGCCGCATCACCGGCAACATGACCATCGTGCCCTGGGCCAATCCGATCGGCCGCGCGCAATATCTCTACGGCGACCATCAGGGCCGCTTTCATCTGGGCACGCGCACCAATTTCAACCGTGGCTTTCCGCGGCTCGCCGCGCCCGACCTCACGCTGCTGCCGGCGCACGGCACGGTCGACCAGCGGCTGAAGACGCGGCTGCTGCAGCTCTCCATTGGCCACGACATCGTGCTCGACCTGCATTGCGACGATGAAGGCCTCGCCTATCTCTACGTCCACACCAGCCTGTGGCCGGCCATGGCGGATTGTGCAGCGGCCATGGGCGTCGATGCGGTGATGCTGTGGGACGAAGACCCCGACGGCACCTTCGAAGGCGCTTCGATCATGCCGTACCAGAATGTCCCGGCCGACGTGGCGCGCCTCCACCGGCGCGTCGCCACCACCGTCGAATATCGCGGCATACTCGATGTCGACGGCGCCCTCGCCGGCGCCGATGCCGAAGGGCTCTATCGGCTGCTGGTGGCGCGCGGCGTAATCCAGGACCAGGCGCTGCGCGCGCCTGGCAGCTTCGTTGGGCTCGTCGCGCCGCTCGAAAACATCGAGATGATGCCGGCGCCCCGCTCGGGCGCGATCCTCTACGACGTGAAGCCGGGCGACCGCGTCACCAAGGGTGCGCGCCTTGCCACCATCGTCCACGCGCCCGGCGATCCCGACGGCCGCACGGAAGTGTTGGCGCCGCAGGCGGGCCTCATCCTGACGCGGCGTTCCCGCCGCATCATCCGCGCCGGCGAAGACCTCTTGAAGCTGGTCGGCGACGGGACGAGCGCCGATGCAAGGTCGGGAACGCTGGAGGACTGACGCACCCCGCCAGGCTACCCCGAAATCGCCTGTCGCGCCTTGGCCTCCAGCCATTCGGCCATCTGCCGGTACGGCACCGGACCATGGCTCACGCGGGCGACGCCGAGTTCGGCAAGCCTCTGGAGCGGCGGCACATGCACCAGGGCAACGCAGAGTCTAGGCAGGACTGCCGGCCTTGGCCATGTGCTGGGTTGCGAAAGCGGCAGCCACCCCACAGACTTTCAAACCTGTTGCGCATACCGCTTTTCGCGGCTATGGATTTCGCCATGAACATGCGCTCGATCAAGACCATTTGGTGGTGGGCTCGCTGACAGCGGCCTGTTCGAACGCGTTCGCGTGACAATAGAGGGTGGCCGCAGCGGAATGTCCGGGCGGCCATTTGTTTTTTCAAGCCATTCCCGGGTCCGTTGCCCCAAAGACGCTGATGGAGACGGCAATGACGACGAAAATTCTGGAGAATGGCGCCGAGCGCTTCGTCACGGCGGGTGGCGTGGCGATTACCCGCCAGCGCCATGACCGGCCTTACGAGGGGGCGATCGACGGCTATGTCGATGGCCTGAATTCGCGCCGCGGCGCCGTGTTTTCCTCGAATTACGAATATCCCGGCCGCTATACGCGCTGGGACACCGCCATCATCGATCCGCCGCTGGTGATCTCGGCACACGGCCGCGCCATGCGCATCGAGGCCTTGAACAGCCGTGGCCAGGTGCTTTTGCCGGTGATCGGCAAGGCGCTTGCCGGTCTTGACGACGTAACGATCGCGGAGACAACGCAGAAACTCATCCGCCTCGAGGTCGCCAAGCCCGGCCGTGTCTTCACCGAGGAGGAACGCAGCCGCGTACCCTCCGTCTTCACCGTGCTGCGCGCCATCACGGCTTTGTTCAAGACCGAGGAAGACGCCAATCTCGGCCTCTATGGCGCCTTCGGCTATGACCTCGCCTTCCAGTTCGATCCGGTCGACTACAAGCTCGAGCGCAAGCCAAGCCAGCGCGATCTCGTGCTGTTCCTGCCCGACGAGATCCTCGTCGTCGACCACTATTCGACCAAGGCCTGGACCGACCGCTACGACTATTCCGGCGATGGCTTCTCGACCGAAGGCCTGCCGCGCGACGAAATCGTCGAGCCGTTCAGGACCGCTGACCGCATCCCGCCGCGCGGCGACCACGAGCCCGGCGAATATGCCAAGCTGGTACGCAAGGCGATGAAGAGCTTCGAGCGCGGCGACCTGTTCGAAGTGGTGCCGGGGCAGATGTTCTACGAACGCTGCGAAACCCAGCCCTCCGAGATTTCCCGCAAGCTGAAGAGCATCAACCCTTCGCCCTATTCCTTCTTCATCAATCTCGGCGAGGGCGAATATCTGATCGGCGCCTCGCCGGAAATGTTCGTGCGCGTCAACGGCCGCCGCGTCGAGACCTGCCCGATCTCCGGTACCATCAAGCGCGGCGACGACGCCATCTCCGACAGCGAGCAGATCCTGAAGCTGCTCAATTCGAAGAAGGACGAATCCGAACTCACCATGTGCTCGGACGTCGACCGCAACGACAAGTCGAGGGTCTGCGAGCCGGGCTCGGTGCGCGTCATCGGCCGCCGCCAGATCGAAATGTACTCCCGCCTGATCCACACCGTCGACCACATCGAGGGGCGGCTGCGCGAAGGCATGGACGCCTTCGACGCCTTTCTGTCGCATGCCTGGGCGGTCACCGTCACCGGCGCGCCGAAATTATGGGCCATGCGCTTCATCGAGCAGAACGAGAAGAGCCCGCGCGCCTGGTATGGCGGGGCGATCGGCATGGTCAATTTCAACGGTGACATGAACACCGGCCTGACGCTTCGCACCATTCGCATCAAGGACGGCATCGCCGAGGTGCGCGCCGGCGCCACGCTGCTCTTCGACAGCATTCCCGAGGAAGAAGAAGCCGAAACCGAACTGAAGGCATCCGCCATGCTCTCCGCCATCCGCGACGCCAAATCAGGCAATGCCGCCAGCACCGAACGCAGCACCGCGCGTGTCGGCGACGGCGTCAACATCCTGCTGGTCGACCACGAGGACTCCTTCGTCCATACGCTCGCCAACTATTTCCGCCAGACCGGCGCCAACGTCTCGACGGTGCGCACGCCGGTGCCGGACGAGATCTTCGACCGGCTGAAGCCAAACCTGGTCGTGCTGTCGCCCGGCCCCGGCACACCGAAGGACTTCGACTGCGCCGCCACCATCAAGCGGGCCCGTGCGCGCGACCTGCCGATCTTCGGCGTCTGCCTCGGGCTGCAGGCGCTGGCCGAGGCTTATGGCGGCGAGCTGCGCCAATTGCACATCCCGATGCACGGCAAGCCGTCGCGCATCCGGGTGTCGAAGCCGGGCATCATCTTCTCCGGCCTGCCCAAGGAGGTGACGGTCGGCCGCTATCATTCGATCTTTGCAGATCCGGTGCGGCTGCCCGATGGTTTTGTCGTCACCGCCGAGACCGAGGACGGCATCATCATGGCCTTCGAGCACCGCAAGGAGCCGATCGCCGCAGTGCAGTTCCACCCGGAGTCGATCATGACGCTCGGCCACAATGCCGGCATGCGCATCATCGAGAACATCGTCGCGCACCTGCCGCGCAAGGCCAAGGAAAAGGCCGCTTAATTCGAGGGCTCTGTGTTGGGATCTTTTCCCCAGTGACCGCGGCAGAAATCAAAGCCGCCGCCAGGCAGAAGGTCGCCAGCCTCGCCTTCTGGTCGATCGTCGTCGCCTGCGTCGTGCTCGGCCTGAAGCTGGTGGCCTGGTACGTCACCGGTTCGGTCGCGCTTTATTCGGACGCGCTGGAATCGATCGTCAACGTCATTGCCTCTGCCGCCGCCTATTGGGCGATCCAGGTCAGCTACAAGCCAGCCGACCAGGACCATCCGTTCGGCCACCACAAGGCCGAGTATTTCTCGGCCGTCCTCGAAGGCGTGCTGATCGTGCTTGCCGCCTTGCTGATCCTCAACGAGGTCTGGTGGTCCTGGCTGCATCCCGCCCTGCTGGAAAAGCCATGGACCGGCCTTGCCGTCAATGGCGTCGCAACGGTCATCAACGCCGTCTGGGCCATGACGCTGATCCGCACCGGCCGAAGCGAAAAATCGCCGGCTCTCGTTGCCGACGGCAGGCACATCATGACCGACGTGGCGACCTCGGTCGGTGTGTTCATCGGCCTGGTCGGCGCCGTGCTGACCGGCTGGCAGGTTCTCGATCCGGCTCTTGCGGTAATCGTGGCGCTGAACATCCTGTGGCAGGGCTGGCACGTCATCGGCTCGTCGATGAACGGGCTGATGGACCGCGCCGTCGACACCCAGGAACATATCCGCATACGCGACATCATCTCGGCCAATTGCAAGGGCGCGCTCGAGGTCCACGACCTGAAGACGCGCATCGCCGGCCGCGCCACCTTCATCGAGTTCCACCTGGTCGTCGACGCCGACATGTCGGTCGGCGCCAGCCACGTCATCTGCGACCGCATCGAGGACGCGCTGCAGGCCGAAATCCCTTCCGTGCGGGTCATCATCCATGTCGAACCCGACGACGAAGCGAAACTGCCCAAAGGTACGACCGCCGTGCCGTTCGCGTGAGGCGATAGCGGGACGCCGCCATCCCAAACCTTGAGGTCGGCGGGACAGCACCCCCTCTGTCCCGCCGGCATCGCGTCTCTGAACTGCTACAGCCCGCAGGCAGCCTGCGGCATCGGCTCCAGCCGGTAGACCTTGTCGTCGGAGCTGGTGTCGCCTTCCGCCGCTTTCGAGCACAGATCGATGATCGGCAGGCCGCTGTTCGGGTTGGCCAGCATCATCGTGCCGTTGGCGCCGCGGCGAAGGAAGACCTCCCTTTGCGCGATGTCACAGGACGCAGCACCCGTCTTCGCGCTCGCCGCGCAGCGCCACTGGTCGCCCTCGCCCTGACAGTTATAGACCTGCGTGACCTTGGCCGATTTCTGCCGCGTGGTAACAGAAACGGCGATATCCGCGCCGCTTGGCCAATTGGCCGGATCGCCCTCCTTGGCGAAAGACGCCAGCTCGACCGGTCCGCGGAAAACCCTGATCGACTGGGTCAGCTGGTCGGGATGCGAGCCGAGATGCCCGGCGTCGTAGTCGCGTCCGTAGCAGAAGGGCTGGTCCGGCTTCAGCCGCTCGCGCAATGGCGGGCCAAGTGCCGGGTCGATCGGGTCGATGCGCGCGAACTCCGCCTTGCAGGTCGCGGCCGGCATCGGATCGAGCCTGAAGCCGTTGTCGTCCTTGCCCAGCGCCTGCCTTTCGTACTCCGCCTTGCCGAGCTCGTCTTCCGATCCAGCGTCGAGATAGAGGTCGGGCTGCACGTCCGAGACGATCAGCCGGCCTTTGTCGTCGACCTTCAGCGAAGCCATGGTGCGGTCGCAGTCCATGCCGCAACGGATCGGGCCGGTCTTGCCGTCCTCCGACTCATGACTGCACCAGCCGCCAAGCCATTCAGGCGCCTTGGCGCCGCGCACCGTCGTCGCCATGAAGCCATTGTAGGAGGAATCGACGCCGGTGCTTGGCTCCTCGTTCGGCCGGCTGACCGGATCGCGGCCGTAATAGAAGAAGATGCGCGTCACCTTCTGCTGCGGATGCGATTTGAGATGCGCGGTGTCATAGACGCGGCCGAAGCAGGCGTCCTTGCCGTCGGGGCTGAGCTCGGTGAGTTTGAGCGTGTCATCGGCGAAAGCAGAGCCGGCGACGGCGGTGAGCAAGGCAACCCCAACTCCGGCGCCCATCACGGTCCTTGATATCATGCTGGCTCCCCCTGCCCCGACAAGACGTGGCTTCAATTTATGCTAGGATCGAGGCCGAGGCCATGCAATTTGCGCCGGCCGGATAAATGGAGATAAAGCCATGCGACGCCGCGATATTTTCCGCGTCGGTCTTGCCGGGGCCGCCGGGCTTTTCGGGCTGCGCCCCACCAAGGCGGCAGCCATTGAAGTCAAGGCCGTCGAAGAGGAAAGGCAAAAGGTCGCCTATCACCTCAGCGATCTCGACAAGGTCAATTTCGTGCTCGGCAACATCAAGAACCACTTCGAAGGCACCGACGGCAAGGTCGACATCGCGCTTGTCGTGCACGGCCCAGCACTTGCCGCCTTCAAGTCGAAGGGCATATCGGCCGCCATTTCCGGGCGGTTCGCCGGCCTTGTCCAGGATGGGCTCAGCCCGCACGCCTGCGCCAACACCATGCACGGCATGGATATCGGCCTGGCCGACCTGCTCGACGGCTTCCATGCAGCCGACAGGGGCGGCGTCGTCAAGCTCGCCGAATTGCAACGCCAGGGCTACGCCTATCTCAGGCCATAGGGCAATTCCAGGAAAAGCGTGAAACGGTTTTCCGTCCGGAATTGCGTCAAGACAAAGAGGGAGCGGTTCGCCGTTTCCGTGAAACGGTGAACCGCTCTAGACTTTTACGGACTTGAACGCGAGGACTGCGAAGGCTTACGAAGAGCAGGCAGAGTCCCCGGAGGAATAGACGTGCCAGCCACCACCACCCTTGTCAGCCCCTCTCTGGTCATCCCCGACCTTGCCGGAAAGGCGGTCCTGGTCACCGGCGCCTCGACCGGCATCGGCGCGGCGCTTGCACTTGCCTATGCCGCGCAGAAATGCCGCGTCGCGCTGCATTACAATTCGAGCCGCGCGGCTGCCGAAAACCTGGCCGCGACCATTCGCAACGGCGGCGGCGACGTGTTCCTCGCCCAGGGCGATTTCTCGATCCCCGCCGATGTCGAGCGCGTCGTCGAGGACAGTGCGCAACATTTCGGCCGGCTCGACGGCCTCGTCAACAATGCCGGCGGCATGCTCGGCCGCGTGCCCTATGCCGAGCAGACCGAGGCGCATTACGACGCGGTGATGGACCTCAACGCGCGTTCCGTGCTGACAGCTTCGCGCAAGGCAATCCCATGGCTGAAGCGGCAGGGCGGCTTCATCGTCAACACCTCCTCGATCGCCGCGCGCAACGGCGCCGGTGGCGGCGCCGGCCTTTACGGCTCGGCCAAGGCCTTCGTCTCCAACGTCACGCGCGGCATGGCCAAGGAGCTGATCGGGTTCAACATCCGCGTCAACGCGGTGGCGCCCGGCACGATCGCGACACCTTTCCACGAGCGCTACTCGACCGACGACCAGATGAAAGGCATGATCGCCACCATCCCGCAGGGCCGCGCCGGCACCGCGGAGGACTGTGTCGGCGCCTATCTGTTCCTCTCCTCCGATCTGTTGAGCGGCTACATCATCGGCCAGGTGATCGAGGTCAATGGCGGGCAGTTGATGCCGTAGACGGCGAACTGCATACTCCCGGTTGCGTCATCTCAACGGAGCAAAGCGAATGTACGGACTGATCGGCAAGATGCGGGCGATGCGCGGCCAGCGTGACGCAATGATGGATATCCTGCTCGCCAGCACCGGTGCCATGCCCGGCTGCCTGAACTACATCATCGCCACCGACCCGGCCGATGCCGACGCGATCTGGGTGACCGAAGTGTGGACCGACGCCGAAAGCCACAAGGCTTCGCTGCAGCTGCCCGAAGTCCAGGCGGCAATCGCCAAGGCACGGCCGATCATCGCCGGCTTCGAGTTCCAGGTGGAGACGCATCCTGTTGGCGGGTTCGGCTTACCGGCGAAGGCGGGATAGAGGGAGAGGCCGGTAGGCCAGAGGGGCGCGCGAAGGATCGCTGCGGATGGTTGGTGCCATTACCACCCAAGCCCTTTTCCGCGCAAAAAGGGTTCGCATTTTTTCGCGACCGGTCTAAGAGCCCATCTATGGATTCCTCCCCGAACCCGCCGGCCATCGAGCACCTGGCGCGGATCCACAAGGCCTGGCAGTGGCCCGTCCTGGTGGTGGTCTCGGTGCTGTTTGCCGGCGCGCTGGAGCTCGCCGCCCTGCCCGCCGCGCTCTTGATCGGACCGATGCTGGCGGCCATAGCTGCCGGCACCAACGGCGCCACGGTGCGTGTGCCGCGGGTTCTGTTCGGCTCAGCCCAGGCGGTCGTCGGCTGCCTGGTCGCCAGTTCCATCTCGGCCGATATCTTTCCCGTCTTCTACAGGGAATGGCCGCTGTTCCTTGGCGTCGTGACGGCGACGGTCGCGGCATCCAGCCTGCTCGGCTGGCTGATCAGCCGCTGGCGCATCCTGCCCGGCACCACCGCGGTCTGGGGCTCGTCGCCGGGCGCCGCCACCGCCATGGTGCTTATGGCCGGTGCCTTCGGCGCCGACCAGCGCCTCGTCGCCTTTATGCTATATCTGCGCGTCATCTGCGTCTCGATGACGGCAGCCCTGGTGGCCAAGCTCTGGGTCGACACCTCGGGCATCGAGGTGCCGGGCATCGTCTGGTTTCCACCGATAGACCCGCAAGGCTTGGCCGCAACATTCGGCGTGGCGCTGGTTGGCGGCCTCGCCGGAAAGCTTTTCCGGCTGCCGTCGCCGTTATTCCTCGGCACCTTCATTTTCGGCACCGTGATCCATCTCGGGCTCGGCGTGACCATGCAGTTGCCGCCCTGGCTGCTCGCCTTGAGCTATACGATGATCGGCTGGAGCATCGGCCTGAATTTCACCAGGGCCATTCTGCGCCACGCGGCCCGCGCGCTGCCGCAGATCGTCGGCTCGATCATTGCCCTGATCGTCTTTTGCGGCGGCCTCGCCTTCCTGATCAGCCGCCTGCTCGGCATCGATCCGCTGACCGCCTATCTGGCAACCAGCCCCGGCGGCATGGACAGCGTCGCCATCATCGCCGCCGCCGCACAGCATGTCGACATCTCCTTCGTCATGGCGCTGCAATCGGCACGCTTCCTGATCGTGCTTCTGGTCGGCCCAAGCGTGGCGCGGCTGGTGGCGAGAAGCCTCAAACCATAGCAGCTCGCTTCTCCCTGATTGGCAGCTGGTTTTCCTGAAACCGGTCGCACTTTGCTGTCGCCGACCGTATCGGGCCAGCACCCGCACGAGCTCAAAAAATAACTTGACTCAAATACTCAGATTTGAGAGCCCCTTCCGTCAATGTACGGAAGAGTGGAGACGAGTTGATGCGGAAACGGACGATGACATGGCTCCTGGGGTTATCACTGCCGGGCAGCGTTGCCCTGCTCGGCCTGTCCGGGCCGGCTCACGCCCAGGACCAGGGCGGCGTCACGGTTCTCAACAAGATCGAGGTCGATGCCGAGAGCGACGAGATCCTCGTGCAGGACGGCTATGTCGCCAAGAAGGACCGCATCGGCACCAAGACCGACACGCCGATGGTCAAGATTCCGCAAGCCGTTTCGGTTGTGACGCAAAAGCAGATCGAGGACCAGAAGCCACGCACGCTGAACGAATCGCTCGGCTATGTCGCAAGCGCCAATCCCAACAGCTTCGGCTTCGACACCCGCTACGACGCCTTCTTCCTGCGCGGCTTCCAGGCCTTTTACAACGGCATGTTCCGCGACGGGCTGCGCCAGTACAACGGCCCCTCGGCCTGGTTCAAGACCGAGCCCTACGGCATCGAGGGCGTCACCATCCTGAAGGGTCCGGCCTCCTCGCTTTACGGCATCAGCGGTCCGGGCGGCATCGTCAATCTGGTCACCAAGCGCCCCAAGGAAGAACAGTTCCGCGAAATCGAAATGCTGCTAGGCGAACACAATCGCTTCCAGGCCGCACTCGACGCTCCGGCCCGGTGAACGACGACGGCAGCATTCTCTACCGCTTCACCAGCCTCGGCCGCACCAGCGACACCGACCTGCCCGGTTATCCCGACGACAAGATCTATCTGGCGCCGGCCGTCACCTTCAAGCCGGACGAGGATACCAGGCTGACCATCCTCGGCGAATATTCGAAATCCGTCACCGGCGGCACCGCTGCCTTCTACAATTCAGGCGGCGCTCTGACGAACCTCTACGAGGGCGATCCCGCCTGGAACGACTTCGACCAGACCCAGGGCCGCATCGGCTACGAGTTCGAGCACCGTTTCAACGACGTGCTGACGGTCCGGCAGAACCTTCGCTACAGCGCCGTCGACAGCGACATCGAATATAGCGGTCATTACCCGGACGGCGTGGATCTGAAACGCTATTGGGGTCACTACACCGAGACCATGAAGAACTTCGTCGTCGACAACATGGCGCAGTTCGAATTCGATACCGGCCAGGCCAGGCACACGGCGGTAGCCGGCATCGACTACGCCTGGTCGAATTATGACGCCGGCAGCGGTATCTCCTACGTTTCCGTCGGTGACATCAAGGCCGCTCCGGTTCCTTACTCTGGCGGGCAGGAGATGAACCAGCTCGGCGCTTATCTGCATGACCAGATGGAGTGGAACGATTTCACCCTGTTCGCCAGCGGTCGCTACGACTGGGCCGACACCACCTCGACCGCCGCCGACTTCACCAGGTCCAAGCAGGACGACAGTGCCCCTTCCGGCCGGCTCGGCCTGTCCTACCAGACCGAATGGGGCATCACGCCCTATGTCAACTATTCGACGTCGTTCTCGCCCAATATCGGCTTCGTCTATGACGATGTCAGCAGTCCGATCGGTCGCGTCGCCCGTCCGACCATCGCGACGCAAAAGGAAATCGGCGTCAAATACGAGTTTGCCGATTACAACGCCGCCGTCAGCGCCGCTCTGTTCGACATCGACCAGAAGGATGGCGTCGTCTTCGACGCCTCGACCGGGATCAACAAGCAGCGCCAGCTCGACCTGAACTCGCGCGGCGTCGAACTGGAAGCCAGCGCCTCGCTCGACAACGGCCTCAGCATACTCGCCTCCTACACCTATCTGCGCGTGAAAATCGAACGCGGCGCCACGGGAACCGCAGGCAAGGAACTGTCGGCGACGCCAAATCACATCCTGTCGCTCTGGGGGCAGTACCAGTTCGAGGACGGCACGCTGCAGGGGCTCGGGCTGGGCAGCGGCGTTCGCGTTGCCGGCTCGAGCTATGGCGACGACATCAACACCTTCAAGAACGACGCGCGCGCCTTCGTCGACGCCTCGCTCTCCTACGATTTCGGCTACCGCAACCCCAAGCTCGAGGGCGTGAAGCTGAAGGTCAACGCCAAGAACCTGTTCGACACTCAAAAACCCATCTGCTCGGCCGGCTATTGCTACCGCGACGAGGGCCGCTCGCTGTTCGCCAGCCTGCGCTACCGCTTCTGATGTCGATCGCCGTTTCCAGCCGGGCATCGACGCCTGTCGCGATCGTCCTGGCGATCGGCGGGCTCTACGTCGCGCAGAGTGTGATCGGCGGCATCACCTGGGCGGGGCTGCCGGCGGTGATGCGCGACCAGGGCCTGCCGCTCGACCGGATCGGCCTGGTTTCGCTGATCGCGCTGCCATGGGCGCTCAAGTTTCTATGGGCGCCGGCCGTCGAGCGCTATCGGCTGCCGCCGGTCGGCAAGAACCGCACCGGCACGATCGTCGCCGCCGGTGGACTTGCGTCCATCGCCGGGCTGTGGGCCGTCGGCGCGCTCGGCCCGGAGGCCTGGTGGCCGGTCCTGGCTTGCCTGACCATCGTCGCCTTCGCCGCCTCGACGGTCGACATTGCCTGCGATGGTTTCGCCGTGCAGAGCCTGGCCAGGGAAAACCACGGTTGGGGCAATGCCGCGCAGGTCGGCGGCGCCTATCTCGGCTCGGCCATCGGCGCCGGCCTGTTTCTGCTTCTGGTCGACGCTTATGGCTGGCGCATCGCCGTTTGGGCGATGGCCTTGCTGCTCCTGCCGCTCGGCCTCCCCTTCCTGCTCGGCGCGGCCGGCCGCGCGCGCGAGGAGACGCGCGAGCATGTTCCCAGCCTCCTCGACGCGTTGAAGCGTCCCGAAATTCGGCGCGGCCTGGCAGCGTCGGCCATCTATGTCCTGGCCCAGAAGGCGGCACTCGCCATGCTCGGACCATTCCTGATCGACGCCGGGCTCGACCTCTCGATGGTCGGACTTGTCAACGGCGTCGGCAGCATGTTCGTCGGCCTGGCTGCCGCACTCGCCGGCGGCGCTCTCGTCAAATGGTTCGGCCCGCGCAACGTGCTCGTCCTGGCGCTTTTCCTGCAGGCCGGATCGCTGTTCTTCTTTTCGGTCTTCGATTTTCTTGGTGGCTTCTCGACCACCGCTTTGATGGCCATCGCGGTGCTCAGCTCGTCCGGCTTCATGGCTCTCGGTTTCGTCGCGCTTTACGCGCAGTTCATGCGCTGGTCAGATCCAAGACAGGCGGGCGTCGACTTCACGCTGTTCCAGTGCATGGACGCACTGATGAGCATGGCCGGCGGGATCGCGGCCGGCTACGCCGCGCAGTATTTCGGCTATGGCGCGTTCTTCGCAGGCGCCGGCCTCGTCGCGATGCTGGCGGCCCCGGCGATCGCCTTCGTATCCGACCGCCGCTGACCCCGCCCGCCCTTGTGCAGCAGGGGAATCGCATATGGAAGTTTGGGGTATTTGCCAGGCCGCGTACCCCCACCCCTAACCCCTCCCCACAAGGGGGAGGGGGACGATGCCGCTGCTGTTTCGGCTAGAATCGTCGAAGTTTGCCGCTGAGTGGCTCTGCCGCAAAAGTTCCCCTCCCCCTTGTGGGGAGGGGTTAGGGGTGGGGGTCTTCTTCGCAAGAATCCGTATGCGATCCTCTGCCCCCGAGGGGCGGCGCGCTATTCTTCGCCGCCGTCCGCCGCTTGCGTCCCGTGGCGCCAGTAGGCGGTGACCAGATGCCGGTCGCGCGGCACGCCCCATTCCTTGCGGACGATCCTGCGGATCTCGCGGAAATCGCCGAACTCGCATCCGGCCCAGACATAGAGATTGTCGATAAGGGCGGTGCGGTTCCGCTGCTGCAGCACCCCCGGTAACAGCCTGGCTGTACCGGCCTCGCGCCCATGCCGATAGAGCCAGGTGACGGCAACGGCCTCGCCCGCGGCCAGCGGCATCCGATCGTCGGGACCATCGACCTCGATGAACGCTTCGGCGCGGGTTGACGGCGAAAGCTGCTCCAGGATCCTGCCGATCGCCGGAAGCGCGGTGTCGTCGCCGAGCAGCAGCAGGTTTTGCGCCTCGGGCACGCCGCCTCCGCCCGGTCCGATCATGCCGATGATCTCGCCGGCAACTGCCTTTTCGGCGAAAGCGGCCGCCGGCGTCTCCATACCGGGGTGGAGGACGAAATCGAGATCCAGCCAGCCGCTTGCGGCGTCCAGTGCCCGGATCGTGTAGACCCGCACGACCAGCGCGTCCTTGCCCGACGGCCAGACCATCAGGCCGTCGGCGCCCATCGACGGCCACACCGGCAGCCTGCCGCGCGGCGGCAGCAGCAGCCGCACATGCAGGCCGCCACGGCCAAAGCGGCCGAGATCGTTGCCGGTGAAGCGGACGCGCTGCATATGCGGAGAAATCCGCGTCGAGGACAGCACCGTGATCTCGCGGAAGAACACCGGCGTGCCGGCATCGCTGCCGTCGCCCTGCCAGGCGATGCCCCTGGTCGTGCCGAGATGTTGCGAAAAATGGCCGGCGACCGCCATCTTCATGTAGGACAGGCAGGTTTCATCCTCGGCCGCGACGCGGATCAGCACGTTGTCGTCACCGAGCGTCGCCTTCAACGAGCCGTAGTGCGTGCGAAATTCCCAATGATCGGCAAAGCCGGTATCGATCTCGGATTCGCCGTGCTCGGCGCGCAGCCTGTCCATCACCGACCGGATGGCGGCACCGCTGATCCGGGTTTGCGCACTCAATTGCTCCATCGCTCAGCCTTTCGATGCCGTTGAATTCGAGATCGCCATACGGCGTCCTCGCCACGCCGGAATGCCACAGCCGGCCTGGCGTTTCCACTGAAAGATGATAAGTGTAGTCATGTTTTTAAATCAGGCTGAAGGGAAGTCCATTTGCAGGCCGCATCACCTAGATATCGACATGCAATAGGTCGTGAACTCGTAAAACGGGGCGTCGCCAGCGGCAGGGATCGAACCCGCACCTGAACCAAGAGGCTCAGGATCACTGTGGTGATACGTTTACCAATTCCGTCACGCTGGCACCCTGCCTCGTAGCGCAAATTTGCGCGGATTGCCATTCGAGGCTTCTCTTGTGGCGTCCGAGCCGATTCAGCGTCGGCATGAGCCGATACGACCTGCCCGACTTCGAGTGGCGTGATCGAGCCGCTCCTGCCCAACAAGCCGCCAGGCGTGCCGCGTGTGGATGATCGCCGCGTGCTGAACGACATCTTCTCAAGGCGACTGTGGCTGCGCTTATGAGTCTACGGTAATCTAATCCAGCCGGTGCATCAGATCGTCGTCCAGCCAGCGGGCGAAGAAATAGACCAGTTGCTTGTGCCACCACGGCCAGTCATGGGCGACATCGCCGCCCCAATAATCGACCCAGGCCGGAATCGACTTGTCACGCAGGATCTGTTCCAGCGCCTGCGTATCGGCCAGCATCCGTTCCTCCCAGGCACCCTGCCCGCAGCAGAAGATCAGCCGCAGCGCCTTCAGCCTGACAAGCAGCCCCGGATCGACGATACCCGGCAGGTAGTCGAGCGGCGAGTTGAAGAAAATTTGTCCGTCGAGCGCGCTGCCGAAGAAATCGTGGGTGGAGTAAACCCCCGACAGCGCGATGACGCCGCTGGCCAGTTCCGGAAAGCGGAAGACGAAATTCGACGAATGGTAGCCGCCCATCGAGCAGCCGCAAAACAGCGGCTTCAGCGTACGCCCGCCATTGGCCTCGGCTGCGACAGACAGGAGTTCCGGCAGCGCCTCCTCGCGCACATAGCGGAAATACGCTTCATGCCGGGCGATGCGATGGGCCGGCTCGGCATGGCGGTCGAAGAAGGATTCCGCATCGATGCCGTCCAGCGTGAACAACTGGATGCGACCGGTGTCGACGAACTCGGCGAGAGCCGAGACGGCGCCGGAATCCTCGAACTGGTAGAACCGCCCTTGCGAAGTCGGGAACACAACCACGGGTCGGCCGGCATGGCCGTAGCGCTTGTATTCCATGTCGCGGCCGAGGTTGCGGCCAAAACCCTTGTGGTAGGAAACGTCCATCGCCTCACGCCTTTTCCGCATGGATGTAGTCGACCGCCCGGCGCAGCGCCTTCGGGTCGGTGGAGCGCAGCTGATAGGCGTAGTTTCCCATGGCGCGGCTGAAAACCTCCTCGATGGCGTGATGATGGACGATCATGTCGCCATGGGCGGCCAGCACGTCGGCGTGGCTGTGCACATAGTTGAGGTGCCGCTTGCGGCTGGCATAGGCGGTGAAATACTTGCCCCTGTAAGGGCCGCCGGCGGCGTCCTTGACCACCATGTCGGCCCATGCGGCATAGACATCGATATCGAAGGTGTAATTGATGGCATCGGTCATCCAGGCGCCAGGCGGCCGCATGTTGACCTCCAGCGCGATGACCCTGTCGTCCCTGGTTTCGAACAGCTCGATGTGGAAGAAGCGCTCGCGCACGTCGAACGCCTTGAGGATTTTCCTGCCGGCCTCCTCGACCGCCCGGCTGATCTCGGGAAAACAGACATAGCTCATATGGCGGTCGCGGTTGACCACCTCCATGACGCTCTGGTCGTAGCGGTGGCTGGCGGCCAGCACCACCTCGCCGTCGCGGTTGACCAGCCCGTCATAGGTCACCACCAGCCCTTCGATGAATTGCTCCATGACGAAGCTGACGCCTTCCGGCTTGTCCCTGAAGAAGCTGTCGAGTTCGCCGGCGTTGGAGATTTTGAAAGTGTTCGAGGCGCCAGAGCCCGAATCCGGCTTCACCACCACGGGATAGCCGACACGGCGGATGAAGGTCATGGCGCCGGCGCGGTCGGAGCACTTGCGTTGCGGGATGGTTTCGACGCCGCTCTTGCGGAAGAACGCCCGCATGCGGCTCTTGCGTTTCAAATTCTTCACAAAGTCGAGCTTGGTGCCGAAGATGTTGAAGTCGGTGCGGATATTGGCTTCCAGCTCCAGCCAATGCTCGTTGAGCGATTCGAACCGGTCCACGCGGCCCCATTTGTGGATGAAATGGCCGATCGCCCGGAACACCGGCTCGTACTCCTCCATGTCGTCGATGCGGTAATATTCCGAAAGGGCTGCCTTCAATTTGCCGTCCAGCGCATCGAACGGCGCGTCGCCAATGCCGAGCACGGTGGCGCCGGCCTTCTTCAGTCGGTCGCAGAAATCGGCGCCATTGGCTGGAAAATGCGGCGAGAAGAACACGAAGTTCATGGACGATCCCTCCCGGCGGCAAGCCATCGCACCCCGCCGACAATCGACTCTGGCGCATTTGCCGGGCTCGGGGAAGAGCAACTGGATCAGGTGAGCGGCTGGGCCCGCGAAAGGTGACGCCAAAACCGTGAAATAAAAAACCCGCCACGACAGCGGGTCCTCGGCGCCAATCAGCACCATACCCAAATTAGTAGCATAGCTGCCGGCACAAAGCAAGAACAAAGTTGCTGTAATCAGGAAAAATCGCTTGATGTCGGCGCCGCGCCTTCATTGCAGCTTGGGTTCCTCTCCCCCGTTTCGCGACGGCGAGGAACCCAGGTCTTGCGAGGCTGGAATAAGCAGCTTCACCCATCTCCCATGCCCCACTTGCCTCGCTTTGCCCGCTCCTGTATGAAATCCGCCATGAGCCCGCGCGCCACCTCTTTTGCGCCCCGTCCGACCGGCATTGCCGGCCAGACCGTTCGCGCGCTTGCCTCCACCCTGCTGCTTCTCGGCCTTATCGGCGATCGCCGGGTTCGCTGAAGGAGCGCCCGGCGGTCGAATTCGCCGCTCACGCGCACGCTCCTTGGCCAGTCACAAATTGGCACGTCACATCAAGCGAACGAAATTCTGGTAAAGGCGCCGCTCGCCACCAATCCGCCTGAAGCTGGATCCGCGAGCCGCCGGGAGAAAAGACGATGAACGCACGAGAAGATATCCGTCTGAATGTAGAGGAAACCGCCAAGCCCGCGAGGGGCATGCCGGATGCTGCCCGCAAGTACCAGCCCTATCCGACCGTCGGTCTTGCCGATCGCACCTGGCCCTCGAAAGTGATCGATAAGGCGCCGATCTGGTGCTCGGTCGACCTGCGCGACGGCAACCAGGCGCTGATCGATCCGATGGGCCAGGAACGCAAGGCGCGCATGTTCGCCCTGCTGCTCGACATGGGCTTCAAGGAGATCGAGATCGGCTTTCCGTCGGCCTCGCAGACCGACTTCGATTTCGCCCGCTGGTGCATCGAACAAGGCAACGTGCCCGCCGACGTCTCCCTGCAGGTGCTGGTGCAGTGCCGGCCGGAACTGATCACCCGCACTTTCGAGGCGCTGAAGGGCGCCACCAACCCGATCGTCCATTTCTATAACTCGACCAGCGAATTGCAGCGCCGCGTCGTCTTCGAGAAGGACGTCGCCGGCATCAAGCGCATCGCCACCGATGCGGCCAAGATGATCACCGACATGGCGGCCAAGGCCGGCGGCGGCTACCGTTTCGAATATTCGCCGGAGAGCTTTACCGGCACCGAGCTCGAAGTGGCGCTGGAGATCTGCAACGCGGTCACCGAGATCGTCAAGCCGACGGCGGAGAACAAGCTGATCATCAACCTGCCCTCCACGGTCGAGATGTCGACGCCTAACATCTACGCCGACCGCATCGAATGGATGTGCCGCAACCTCGACGATCGCGAGAACCTGTTGATCTCGCTGCATCCGCACAATGACCGCGGCACCGGCATCGCCACCACCGAACTCGGCCTGATGGCGGGCGCCGACCGCGTCGAAGGCACCCTGTTCGGCAATGGCGAGCGCACGGGCAATGTCGACATCGTCACGCTGGCGCTCAACATGTACACGCAAGGCGTCGATCCCGGGCTCGACTGCTCCGACATCAACCGCATGAAGGACGTCTACGAATACTCCAACCAGCTGAAGATCCCCGAGCGCCATCCCTATGTCGGCGAGCTCGTCTACACCGCCTTTTCCGGCTCGCACCAGGACGCTATCAACAAGGGCATGAAGGCGCTGCGCAAGGCCAACACGCCGCACTGGGAGGTGCCCTATCTGCCGATCGACCCGGCCGATGTCGGCCGCAGCTACGAAGCCATCATCCGCATCAACTCGCAGTCCGGTAAGGGCGGCATCGCCTATGTGCTGCATGCGGATTACGGCCTCAACCTGCCGCGCAACCTGCAGATCGAGTTCAGCCAGGCTATCCAGGCGATCACCGACTCCGAAGGCAAGGAGGTGCCGGCCAGGCGCATCTACGAGCGCTTTCTCGACACCTATGTCGACCAGCCCGGCGCGCGGCTGAAGTTCCTCGACCACCACACCTACCCCGACACCGAGGTCAAGGGCCGGCGCGTGGTTGAAGCGGTGATCCTCGACAGGGGCAAGGAGGTGACCATATCAGGCACCGGCACCGGCCCGATCGACGGCTTCGTCGATGCGCTGTCGCGCCATGTCGGGGTGCCGATGTCGGTGCTCGATTATTCCGAGCATTCCATGCAGCGCGGCTCGAATGCCTCGGCCATTTCCTATGTCGAGATGGAACATCCGGGCGGCAAGCTGTTCGGCGCCGGCATCAACACCAACATCGTCGCCGCGTCGCTCGAAGCCGTGGTTTCGGCCGCCAACCGCATCGTCGGCCGAAAGGGCGGCTAGCCGGGACTGCCAGGCCCGCGCATCAGCCCACCGGAAATTTTATCCGGTGGGTACGCTATCGCACCATAAGCACATGCTTGTAAGGCGCCGCCAGCGCGATATGATTGTACCTCAACCTGTGCCGAATTCGAAGGATCGACACTTGCAGCATACCACGCCTGCCGCCCCCGCAGTGCGCGAAACGCTGGAGCGATTGCTTGCCAGCGAAACGTTCGGACGATCCGAGCGCGCGCGCAAGCTGCTCCGATACCTGGTCGAGCGCGAGCAGGCAGGCGAAGCCGACAGGCTCAAGGGCTTCTCCATCGCGATGGACGTGTTCGGCAAGGACGGCGATTTCGATCCGTCGACCGATGCGGTGGTGCGGGTGCAGGCCGGCAGGCTGCGCGAGCTTCTGCAGCAGTATTTCGCCAATGAGGGCGTTGCCGAACCGGTCCGCATCGCCATTCCGCGCGGCGGCTATGTTCCGTCCTACGAACTCAACGCCATTCGCTTGCCGGCGGAGACTGAGGCAGAGAGCAAGCCGCAGCCGGCGACAGAGGAGGCGACAAACGCCCCGCCCGGATCGCTGGAGGACGCCCGCAACCGGGCACATCCGGCCGCATTGCTGAGCGTTCCAGCCGTCGCTCCTGCTGCTCCTTCGCTGCAACGCCATTTGCAGTTCTTCTGGCTGGCGATCGCGCTGGTCATCCTAATGTTGGGTGTGCTGATCCTTCGCCAGGGCAGCGTGGTATTGCTGACCGGCGGCGACACGGCGGTCGAGACCGCGGTGGCGACCGGCAGCATTGCGGCGCCTCCGGTTGAAAACCTCCCCCAGGTCTACATCGCCATCAAGGCCGACAGCGACCTGGCTCGCCGTGTCGCCGCATCGCTGCGCGCCGGCCTCAGCGGCTTCGATACCATCAATTTCATCGGCCGTGATGCCGACAGCCCGCCCGATCCAGTAACCGACGCCGCCAGCTTCGTATTCGATGTCCTGCCCGGGCCGCGTAGCGGCGACATCATGCTCGAGCTGCAAAGCGTGGCGACCGGCCGCGTGCTGCTCTCACGCAACCTGACCGCCGGCGACAGCGCGAACACCGCCATCGAGGACCAGATCTCCGGCATTTTGACCTCGGCTCTTCCCGCCTCGGGCACGATCTACAACTACATCGAGCAGAGCGGCATCCAGACCGGGCTGACGGCGTGTCTGGTGCTCAACGGCAAATATTATCTCGACCAGAACGCCCAGACGCACGGAGCCGCTTACCGCTGCCTCGAAGATCTTGCCAACCGGGAGGCGAAGTCGTCGCTCGTCTATTCGGAACTCGCGTCCTTGCATCTCGAAGCGGTCACCGACCACTATCCCTACCCCGCCGACGCGACGATCGACAAAGCGATGACGTTTGCCCATCGCGCCATCCAGATGGGCCCGACCAGCCCCTACGCGCACCGCGCCCTTGGTTACCTCAATTCGCGCATGGGCGATTCCGCGGAATCGATCCGCTGGATGCGCAAGGCCTATGAGCTCAATCCCTACGATCTCGCAATGGCCGCCGCCTACGGCTACGGGCTGGTTTTCGCCGGCAAGTACAGCGAGGGCGCCCCGATCCTTGCTCACGCGGTGGACATCGCCAGCGCCCATCCGACATGGTGGGATTACGGGCTGTTCGCCGGAGAGTTCATGATGGGCGACATGAACAGGGCCACGCTTGCCAGCGACGGCTTGCGAACGACTGAAATGAAATCGCATTATCTGGCGGCGCGGCTGATCGGCGCCAAGGCTGCCGGCCGCGAGAAGCTGGCGAGCAGGCTGCTGCAGGAACTGACCACCAAATTTCCGAAATTCGCAGCCGATCCGCGCACAACCTTCGTCGAGCGAAGATATCCCGCCGATCTGACCAACCGGCTGGTGGAGGCCCTGCGTGCCGCCGGGCTTGGCGGCGCCAGCTGACGTCTCCCGGCGCGTGCACGACGTCAGGTGATCGCGAAGATTTTACTGGCCATCCGGACGGCCAAAGCGCAATTCAGACACAATTTGAACCGGCCAATCTGATGCCCCATAGGTCTGATCCCGCATAGGCTGATCTCCACATAAGTCTGACCCCCGCAAAAGACTGATCCCCGCATAAGACCGCCCCGGCATCCTGATTGATTCCGGCACCAAGCCATAAAGTTTGCATGATCCCTTCCCTTTACGCCGCCGAACGGGGCACCGGCCCGACAACGATTGCCTTCCTGCATGGTTTCGGTGGCTGCCACGACGACTGGCGCGATGTGGCCGAGTCTCTGGCGCCCGGCGCGCGGACCCTGGCCTATGATCTGCCGGGACATGGGCTGTCGCTCGATTTTCCGGGCGGCGGTCCGGCCAGGATTGCAGCCAGTGCCGTCCTTGCGGATCTTTCCGCTCGCGGGATAAAGCGGGCCCATCTCGTCGGTCATTCGATGGGCGGCGCGGTGGCCGCCCTGATGGCATTGAGCGAGCCCGAAAGAATGGCGTCGCTGACGCTGCTGGCGCCGGGCGGTTTCGGTCCTGAGATCAATGGTCCGCTGCTGCGTCGCTACGCCGCCGCTGCCGGCATGGATGAAATCCGCGCCTGTCTTGCCGCCATGTCGGGACCGCAAAGCCGGCTGCCGCAGCATAGGGTCGAACTCGTCAGCGAGATGCGCCAGCGGCCCGGCCAGTTGCGTACACTTGTCGAGCTCGCAGCCGCCATGACCAGGGATGATCGGCAAGGCGTCATCCCGAACGAGCGGCTTGAAACGCTGAATATGCCAATCATGGTGGTTTGGGGAACCGACGACGCGATGCTGCCCGTCAGCCAGGCGGACAGCGTGCCGAAGCATTTTCATCTGCACCACGTGCTGGAAGCCGGCCATATGCTGGTCCAGGAAGCGCCCGGCCTGGTCGTCGAGGCCGTCCGTCGCAATATGCGGCGCCGCAGCAGGCGACTTCGTCCAGGATTCGCCGCTGCGGCGAGCTGATCGGTCTTGGCGCAGGCACGGCGGCGGCGCTTGTGCTCATCCAGCGAACCCCTTGCCGGCCCATCGATCTCGCAAGTGCATTTTGCCGGCGGCTGTGTTAATTCGGTGTTAACCAAACCCGCGAGGCAACGCCGATGAAGGACGCAGGCGAGAACATCACCCAGATCGATCAGTCGCGAAAACTGTCCGATGCCATTCGCGACGTCAAAAACGCCTTCGCCGACCGCGACGACGTCGTCGTCGACATGCGCGAAGCGCATCGCATGCGGCTCGATCTGCTTGCCGCCGAACTCGCGTCGGTCTTCGCCGACGTGCCCACCGACATGGACAGTTTCGACTTCGCCGTCTCGTCCGGCCTGCAGCCACGGCTGTGGATCGACGCCGTCAGCCATGTCGCCATGGGACGCGACCGTCGCACCTACCGCTTTCTCAAGGACACGCGCATTGGCCGCGTCGTCCTCGCCGAATCGACCGACATGAAGGTCGTTGCCGACCAGGTGACGCGCTATGTCGCCGAGCGCGTTGTCGAACGCCAGAGAATGATGGAAGGCGGCATCGAGCAAGCCGTCGCCGGCCTGAAACGCGCCCTGGTGGCGGAGGCCGAGCCGCCGCTGCAGATCGCTGCGCGCAGCAACGGCTGGTCGGCGTTCTTTTCCGGCCTCGGCCTGATCGCCGCCGGCGCCCTGGTCGGCCTGGCGATTTCGCTCGTACTGTTCTGGGACCGCATCGTCGCGATGAAAATCAGCTTTTAAAGCATTTGCAGCCAAGTGATGTCACTTGGCGTCGCAGAGTGCGGCTGACGACCGGCGAGACGCTCCCATCTGAGTTCACCGCGCCCCGGCAAGCGTGGCCTCGGCCCCCACGCCAAGCTCCATTGTCTGCAGGTCGCTGGGCGGCAATGCCGGCCCGGTCAGGCCGCGGCGCGTCAGCCTAATCCGCCAATTGTCCATTTCACCGTCGATGTCGAGCAGATTGTATTGCGCCGGCGCATGCGAACTGCCGGGGGCCTGCCCCGCCGCGGCGACCCCGACCACCGGAATTTTGATCTTGCGGGCGCCGATGAAGAACAGCGACGGCACATGCGAATGGCCGTGCAGCACAAGCTCGGCACCATGCCGGTGAAGAACCTTGTGGAAGCGCGAGATGCCGAACAGCCGCTTGTTCTGCGAAACCGCGCCGCGCACCGGCGGGTGGTGGATCATGATCACCCGGAACAGGCCGCTCTTGCCCGTGGCGTCGAGGATGCCGCGCAGCCGTTCCGCCTGGCCCTCCAGAAAGAAGCCGTTGGCCATGAATGGAGCCGTGGCGCGCGCCGTCGTGACGCCGACCAGCGCAACATTGCCGCGTACGCGCAAATAGGGAAAGGTGTTGCGGTCGACCGGCGTATTGACGCCGTCGCCGGTCATCCACGCCGCCCAGGACCGGCAGGTCTTGTCGAAGGCGCCCGGCACATAGGCATCATGGTTTCCCGGCACGACCGACACGTCATTGGGCGAGCCCAGCGTCTCCAGCCAGTGCTTGGCCATCTCGAGCTCACCGTCGAGCGCCAGATTGACCAGGTCGCCGGTGATGGCGAGATGGTCCGGCCCGCTGGCCTTCATGTCGGCGACGATGGTGTCGATGACTGCATCATGCATGTAGCGGCGGCGGTTGCGCTGCCAATTGACGTAACCGACCACGCGCTTGGAGGCGAGATCGCGATAGGTTACATCGGGAAGCGGCCCCAGATGGACATCGGAAATATGCGCGAGCCTGAACATCTTTTCTTCATAGGCGAGCCGCGCGCCGCTTTCCACTCACGGTTTCGCGGACGATGACGCCGGATCCGGAGCAAGCCCTGCGCCAGACCGGCTGGCCAGGCTTCAGGGCGAGGCTGTTTCACCTGTATTTCGTACTGCGGCGGCCGATGACGCTCGGCGTGCGCGGCTTGATCCACGACCGCCCCTCCAATTCCGTCTTCCTCATCCGCCACACCTATGTCCCGGGCTGGCACCTTCCGGGCGGTGGCGTCGAGTTGGGCGAGACGATGATCGAGGCGCTGACGCGCGAACTGTTCGAGGAAGGCAACATCGCGCTGACCGGACCGCCGGTGCTGAAGTCGCTGCATTTCAACCGCCGCGCCAGCCGCCGCGACCATGTCGGCCTCTATCTGGTCGAGGAGTTCGACCAGCCAAGCCCTAAGCTGCCCGACCGCGAGATCGCCGAAGCCGGCTTCTTCCCGCTCGACCGCTTGCCCCAGGGCACGACACCGGCGACGCTGCGGCGGATTGCCGAAGTTTTTGGGGGGAATTCGGCATCGCCTTACTGGTAGATCATCTCTTCAACAGCTTTGGCTGCGTCGGTATAGACCGGCAGCATTCATTGTTCTCAGAGAGATAAATGCTGAGCGATGAGGAGAAAAAATGCAACACAGCCAAAACGATAGATTTAGAATCGCGCTCTATGTATCACTTTACACGGGAATTAATGTGATAACATTTTCCGTTATAGCGTTAATTTTGACAATAGTTCTTGGGATAGATCCATACATGTTAGCAAAAGTTGGAAGATTCATCCAATTCACAATACAATTAGTTGCGGCATTCGTGACATATTTCGTTTTTATAAAGCGACATGCTCAGCTTTTTACTCGCACTGAATTCTGGAAAATGGTCGGCTTCTCAACCCTGATAGAAATGATTTTGGGAATGGCTGTGCTTCTGCCGTCGGGATTGTTACGCGCAATCCCGCCCCAGATGTCGGTCGTGATCGTCATGATCAGCGGCATCGTTGCGTTCCTTGCAACGTCGCTCGGCTACTCCAATCGATTTGGAAATACCATATTGAAAGCTGAACTCGTTAGAAGGGCAAAGATGGACTCCGAGACCTTCCGCTAGATCGCTGATTTCACGCCGCATTCCTGAACCTGTCCCGGTCATGCGGCGCGCCGTAGTCCAGCTCCGGCCCGACCGGCACGATGCGCGTCGGGTTGATGGTCTCGTGGCTGCCGTAATAATGCGCCTTGATGTGGTGCAAACTCACCGTGCCGGCGACGCCCGGCACCTGGTAGAGATCGCGCAGGTAATTCGACAGGTTCGGATAGTCGGCTATGCGGCGCAGATTGCACTTGAAATGGCCGACATAGACCGGGTCGAAGCGGACCAGTGTCGTGAACAGCCGCCAGTCCGCCTCGGTGATGCGGCTGCCGACGAGATAGCGCTGCCTTGACAGACGGTCCTCCAGCATGTCGAGCGCCGAGAACAATTCGCCGAATGCCTCCTCGTAGGCTGCCTGCGTGGTGGCGAAGCCGGCACGGTAGACGCCGTTGTTGACCGCGGGATAGACCAGCGCATTGATCGCATCGATCTCGCCGCACAACGGTTGCGGATAAAAATCGAGCCTGGCATCGCCCCATTCGTCGAAGGCGGAATTGAGCATGCGGATGATCTCGGAGGATTCGTTGGAAACGATGGTCTGCTCGCGTTTGTCCCACAGCACCGGAACGGTGACTCGGCCCGAATAGCCGGGATCGGCCCTGGTGTAGATCTGGTGCAGGAAATCGAGGCCGTACAGCGTATCGCCGGTGGCGCCGTCCTCGGCCAGGAACGTCCAGCCGTCGGCGCCCATGAAATGATGGACGACCGAGACGGAAATCACGTCCTCGAGTTTTTTGAGCACGCGAAAGATCAGCGTCCGATGCGCCCACGGGCAGGCGAGCGAGACATAGAGGTGATAGCGGCCGGGCTCGGCCTTGAAGCCGCGTTTTCGCCCTTCGGCCGGCGTGCCGTCGCGGGTCACCCAGTCGCGCCACTGCGACTGCGCCCGCACGAACCTGCCGCCGCTCTCCCCGGTATCGTGCCAGCGGTCCTGCCATTGGCCTTCGACTAGCAATCCCATGCAATATCCTTTCTCGCTCCTGCTCGATGTAGGGCACCAAGCGGCGCCGCGGAAATCCCCGATGCTGAACAGATCGTCAACGGCTGCGTCGTCGAGTGCGCGTCGGCTGCGCGGGCCGATTGCGGCGGCTGAAAATTGGTGCTAGCGGACATCCGCATGTTCGACTTTGCCGTGATCCGGTTCGACCGACGACGAAAGAGCGCCCGCGCTTGATGAAGCGCTGACTGGCGAACGCTGCCGCTTGCAGCAAACCTTTCCTCGCATACCGGAACGCAAAGACCATGAGCCTTGCCGACTTGAAATACCTGGCCGACGTGAAATACCTGCCGGAAACTCCGGCGCACGATCCTGAAATCGAAGCCATCAATGACGAGGCCTTCGGGCCAGGTCGTTTCGTGCTCGCCGCCTACAAGATCCGCCAAGGTGGCCCGCATGAACGGGCTTTGTCCTTCGTGGCCGTCGATGGCACAATCGTCGTCGCCTCGGTACGGATGACGCGCATCGCCGCCGGCGCTGGCCGCGCGCTGATGCTCGGGCCGCTCGCTGTGCGGCCGGCCTTCAAGAATTTCGGCATCGGCCGCCGGCTGGTGGCAATCGCGCTGGAAGCCGCCGCCAAGGCCGGCGCGCCGGCGGTGATGCTGGTCGGCGACGAACCCTACTACGGCCCGCTCGGCTTCAGGAGGCTGCCGCGCGGGCAGATCTCGATGCCGCGTCCGGTCGACCCCGACCGGCTTTTGGCGCACGAGATCGTGCCGGGCGCGTTGGCGAGGCTGGCGGGCGAGGTTTGCCACGCCGACCAGGCAAGGATTGCCGCGCATATCGCCGCGATGGCATGACCGTGCCGGTGCTGTCGCACGGTGGCTTGGCGGCATAGTCTGGGCACGGAGGAGGACGTCGAGATGAACCCGAACGGCCAGATTGCGATCGTCACCGGTGGCGGCTCCGGCCTTGGCGAGGCGACGGCGCGCGCTCTTGCCGCCGGCGGCGCCAGGGTTGCCGTCCTCGATCTCGGTATCGAGCGTGCGGCCAAGGTGGCGGCCGACATCGGCGGCATCGCCGTCCGATGCGATGTGAGCGACGCCGAGAGCGGTGCCGCCGCAGTCGCGGAAGCGGCAGAGACGCTCGGCGCACCGCGCATCCTGGTCAATTGCGCCGGCATCGTTGTCGGCATGAAGACGATCGGCAAGGACGGACCGCATCCGCTCGATCAATACCGCAAGGTGATCGAGGTCAATCTGATCGGCACCTTCAACATGATCCGCCTGGTCGCCGACCGCGCCGCCAGGCTCGAGCCGCTGCAGGGCGGCGAGCGCGGCGTCATCGTCAACACCGCGTCGGTCGCAGCCTATGACGGCCAGATCGGCCAGGCCGCCTATTCCGCGTCCAAGGCCGGTGTCGTCAGCATGACGCTGCCGGTGGCGCGCGATCTCGCCCGCTCCGGCATTCGCGTCTGCACCATCGCACCCGGCATCTTCAGGACGCCGATGATGGCCGGCATGCCGCAGGAGGTGCAGGATTCGCTCGGCGCCGCTGTGCCCTTCCCTTCCCGTTTGGGCGAGCCTTCGGAATACGCGGCACTTGCCTTGCACATCATCGAGAACCAGATGCTCAACGGCGAGACAATTCGCCTCGACGGCGCCATCCGCATGGCGCCGAAATAAATGCGACGGTGATGCCTTGGACGAACCCAGGAAAGACGTGATCCGCGCGACCGATACCGAGGCGATCAGGCTGGCAAAGACGCTGATCCGCAGCGCCCATTTCGGCGCGTTGGCTGTGCTCGAACCAGGAACCGGTTCGCCGCTGGCCAGCCGGGTCGGCGTCGCCACAGACATCGACGGCACGCCATTGATCCTGGTATCGATGCTGTCCGCCCATACCGGCGCCATCCTTGCCGACCCGCGCTGCTCGTTGCTCGTCGGCGAACCCGGCAGGGGCGATCCGCTGGCGCATCCGCGATTGACGCTCGTCTGCCGCGCCGTGCCGCTCGAACGCGGATCGAACGAACACGCCCGCGCCGAGCGGCGCTACCTCAACCGCAACCCTAAGGCAAAACTCTATGCCGGGCTCGGCGACTTCTCGATCTTCCGGCTCGAACCGGAGCGCGCCAGCCTGAACGGAGGCTTCGGCAAGGCCTATCTGCTCGACCGCACCGATCTGGTCGCGACGGGAGCGATCGTCGAAGAGCTTGCCGCCGGCGAGCAATCGGCGCTCGACCACATGAACGCCGACCATCTCGATGCGATTGCCCTCTACGCAAGTCATTTCGGCGGGGCGGAGAGTGACGGCTGGATCGTCACCGGGTTCGACGCCGACGGGATGGATCTCGTATCGGGCGACAATGTCTGTCGGGTTTTCTTCCCCGAGCCGCTGAGAGCGGCGCGCGACCTCAGGCCTGTCCTGGTTGACATGGCCAGGGCTGCCCGATCGGCAAATTAATCACAGCCGCACAGTTAATCGGCTTGCGTGGAAAGCAAGCCTTGAGATTTGAGCGAAATGTTCTACCTTTGCGAGTGACGCTGAATCGCTGGCGTGCATCTATAGGGAAAGTCTATGGAATCCGACGCTATTGCCCCCATAGCGGCGGATGAGCAAGAAGGCATGGGGGATCTATGGTCTCGAACAAACTAGTCGCCAACGCCGGAACCGCGGCTGCGTTTCTGACGCTGATGGGCAACGAAAAACGTTTGTTGATCATGAGCTATCTGGCCGAGGGCGAGATGTCGGTCGGCGCCATAGCCGAGAAGGTATCGCTCAGCCAATCCGCCCTGTCACAGCATCTGGCCAAGCTCAGGGCTTCCGACCTTGTCGAGACCCGCCGCGACCGGCAAATGATCTATTATTCCTGCAAGTCCGCGGCGGTGCGCGAATTGCTGCACATGCTGGACGGCATTTTCGGCGAAGGTGAACTGTCGCAGATGGCTCACCGGCTGCGTCGCGCCGGGACCTGAGCGGCCGAGGCGGAGAATGCCCCGCCAAGTCCGCCTTGCTGCCAAGTCCGCCCTCCTGCCAAGTCAGCCTTGCTACTGAACGCGCTCGTCGGCGGCCTGCGCAATCTCGTCCTTGAACTCGACCTTCGTGCCCGCCTGCACCATGGAGGCAAGGTCTTCGGCATCCCAATTGGTCAACCGGATGCAGCCATGCGAAAAGGTCGTGCCGATCTTGCCTGGTTCGGGCGTGCCGTGGATGCCGTAGCTTTCGATGGAGAGGTCGATCCAGACCGATCCCACGGGATTGTTCGGCCCGGCAGCGATGGTGAAGGGCCGCTTGGTCTTGACCCCCTTGAAAGCGAAGTCCGGATCGTAATGATAGGTAGGGTTGTGCACCACGCGCCTGACCTCCGCCATGCCGCTTGGCGCCGGCTTCTCCTCGCTCCCAATCGAGGCCGGGTAGACCGCCAGCCATTTGCCGGCACGGTCGAGCACACGCACCAGGCGAGCGCCCTTGTCGACCTCGACGGTGGCGACGCCGGCGGGAGGGTCGCCTCTGCCGACATCAGGCACCACCAAGGTCCTGCCTGGTTTCCTGAGGCTGGTGCCCGGATTGAGCATTCGCAGCAATTGGTCGCTGACGTGGAAGCGCTCGGCCAACCTCTCCACCGCATTGCGGTAGCCGAGCCGCCGCAAGCGGGCCATCCTCTCCAAGCGAGCCGGAATACGCCTGGTGAAAGGTCCGCGCACATCCTTGCGCATCACCTCATAGGTCACCAGCACCGGCTTGGCGGAGGTTGCGATGAGTTTGCTCCAGGTTTGTGGACTGAGCTTGCCCTCGGGCGGAAGTCCGTTTGCCGCCTGAAACGCGGCGACGGCCTTGGCGAAGTTCTGGGAAAGGCGCCCGTCGATCAGGCCCGGCGAGAAGCGGGCGCGATCCAGAAGGATCTGCGCCTTCAGCAGCATCGGATCGACACCCTTCGGTTCGCCGATAGTGAATTGGGCCTGATTGACGGTGGCTGGATCGAGCTTGGCCGCGCTGGCCACGCCGCATGCAAGGGCAAGCGTGGCGGTAAAGACGAGGAGGAGCCTGATCATCGATGTCCTCCCAGGACCGCAGCAGGAGCCCGCCTCTATGACGCGGCATGGCCCCGTGGGGTTCCTTCGCCCCATCGAAATTCTGCATTGAAGCGGCTTGGCCGAAGTGCCGTGCCGCGGGAATCAATATCTCCATGCCGCCAGGAGGCCAGGCAAGGCGTCTCGGCCCGGCGCCTTGTGATTGGATTTGACCGTTAGAACGGCGTGCATCCATTTGGACGCTGAGATACGGTCAGAGCTTCGGATCCGGCATCATGCCTTCCGAAGCCGAATCCCGATTCGCGGCCGACGCCAAGATCCGCCGAGGAAGCCATGAATCCGATCCGCATAGACGACCCGCAGGATCCTCGCGTCGCCGCCTATCTCGACATCCGGGAACGCGATCTTGCCGGCCGGCAGGGCCGTTTCGTCGCCGAAGGCAAGGTGGTGCTCGACACGCTGCTTGCCGCCCGTCGCTTCGAGGCAGAATCGGTGCTGGTGCTCGAGAACCGGCTGGCCGGCCTCGATGACGTCCTGCGCAAGGCGCCTGCCGGGCTTCCGATCTATGTCGCATCCGGCGAAGTCATGGACAGGATTGCCGGATTCCACATGCATCGCGGCATATTGGCGATCGGCCGCAAGGGCGCGGCCGTCTCCGCTGAAGCTTTGCTCGGCGCACTGCCCGCCCGCGCGCTGATCGTGGTGCTGGTCGGCATCGCCAATCATGACAATATGGGATCGATCTTCCGCAATGCCGCCGCCTTTGGCGCGGATGCCGCGCTTCTCGATCCGACCTGCTGCGATCCGCTGTACCGCAAGGCAATCCGCGTCTCGGTGGGCGCGGCCTTGAAAGTCCCCTTCGCCTGCTTTGCCGATACCGCGGGCTGCACCGCAATGCTCGACCGGCAAGGCTTCAGCCAATTCGCCTTGTCGCCGCGCGGGCAGATCGACATTCGCGATGCCAAGAGAAACGAGCGGCTGGCGCTCTATCTCGGCACCGAGGGCGAAGGCCTGCCGGAAAGCCTGCTTGCCCGCCTGCAGACGCTGCGGATCGGTATGGCGCAGGGCTTCGACAGCCTGAACGTCGCCGCCGCATCAGCCATCGCGCTGCATCATTTTTCCGGAGCCTAATTTAGAGCCGGGGCGTCCCGCTCGCGCTTGTGGAATCTTAGTCGGTCGAAGCGGCCTTCTGCAGCGCCCGCACCCGATCGGCAAGGCTGCGTCCGCCGCTCCCCGGCCGCGTATCCTCAGGCGCTGCAAGCGCCCGGGCGATCGGCGAATCCGGCCCGTCGAGCTTTGCCGTCAAGGCCACGACTTGCGCCGCCAGATCGTTCATCTCTTCGCGCAATGCCGCGCTGGCGCTGCCGGTATCGTCTCCGGTCCGCGATTTCGACGTTTCGACGGCAGCAAGATCTGTCTTCAGCCGCCTGTTCTCGCGTGCCAGCGACGTCAGCCTGGCCTCCAGCCGCTCGCGGTCGGCGTCGAGCTTGGCGGTTGTCTGTTCGATGTCGCCGTTGGCGGCCACATTGACCTGACTGCCTGGCACGCCGGCAAGACCCACCGCAGGCGCCCTTTCAGCGCCTTTCGGCTTTTCGCGAAGGCGCACCAGTTCCTTCTCGCGGCGCTCGAGCCTGTCCTCGCGATCGGCCAGCGAGGCGAGCAGGCGTTCGACCTTCTTTTCCAGGTCGCCGGTTCTTTTCTTCTCGGCCTTCAGCGCGTCCCGCAAAACCTTGCTTTCGGCTGCCAGTTCCTGGCTGCGCCTGTCCGCCTCCTTGCGCTGGCCGCGCAGCAGCGAAATGTCGCTTGCCAACTTCTGCAGCTCGGATTCGCGCGCCACCAGCTCGATCTGCCTGCTGCTGGACGAAAAACTGGCGTCGTCATACATGTGCTCCAGTTTCCGCAGTTCGAGCCCGCGCTTTTCGAGGGCGCGCTCGGTCTCCGCAAGCCGTTCCGACAGCTGCTGCAGTTGCTCATCGCGCTTGCGAAGCTCCTCGCCGCTGGCTGTAAGATCGGCGACGACCCGGTTCTTGTCCTGTCGCTCGGCCGCCAATTCCTTCAGGGCTTCGCGGTCGCGGCCGATCTCGACCAGCTGTTCGGCGGCTTTCTCGCGCAATGACTTGACGGTCATTTCAAGCCGGCGCACCGAAACCGCGAACTCGGCGCGAATGCGATCCTTGTCCGCCTGGATCTCGGCCAGCGTCAACGGCATCGAGCCCTCGACGCGCTTGCGCGTCAGCGCCACCGCCCGCCGCCACACGGCCGGAGCAATCATCAGCGCCAGAAAGCCGGCGCAGAGAAAGCCGAGAACAAAGAACAGGATCGACTGGACCAAGATGACTATCCGTTGTGCATGGCAACCGCCAAAGGTCGACTTTGCCATCTTCGCATGACGGAAATCCGGCGCCACGGCAAGAGTATGCTGCGGCAAAGCTCAGACCGTGGGATCACAGCTCCAATCGCAGTGGCGCCATTATGCAGGTCAGAACGGATTCCAGGTCGCGCGCTGGGTGAGCTTGAGGTAGCCGAGATTGACGCCGAGACGAGCGCCGACGCCGGTACGGATCGGCACGAGCAGCACATTGTTGTTCTTCAGCACGTTGAAGCCGACGCCGGCGACGACATAGGCGGAGCCGGCGACGCCGCCAAAACGATTATAGAGGCTGCTCACATCGTCGAGATTGTAGACCAGCATCATGACGCGCGAGCCCTCGCCGCCGAAATCCCAGCCGAGCGAAGGGCCTTGCCAGAACACTTTGTGGTCGCCGGCATTCTTGGTGTAGAGCGTGCCTTCGCCATAGGTCAGGCCACCGATCAGCGCCCCGGACCCCTCTTCGCCGAGCAGATAGCCGTTCGGCAGGCCATAGGTGGCGAAAATCTTCTCGACGACGGTGGCGAGCCCGCCCGACGTCGCGCCGAAGAATTTATGACCGGAATCGACGATCTCCTGCGCGGTGTATTCCTGCGCCCGCGCGGCCGATGCCGAAAAGGCGACAAGGCCGATGAGCGCGATCGTCATTGAGATGACACGGAAAAAAGTCCGGTCGTAGAATCGGGAAACCATGCTTCCAATCTCCGTCAGGGAGCACTTTCGCCGACGCCTCGCACCCGTACGGCTCTTTGGCGGCCGTTAAGGATGACTGTTAGGGGCAAACTATGCCGTAATCCTTTTTCAACCATTAAACTCCCACATGAAGATGGCGGTTCGAAGGCTGTTTTCACATCGCCCGCGCAGCACCCTGCTGCGTGAACACGCCATTTTCGACAATCATGATTTCGGATTTGTTGCTGCACGCACAAGCGCTGTGTATTCAGAATGCTTGGGAGAGAGCGTGATTCGTGTGGACAGGCGTGATCATGATCGCCCGGTCATTGTGTTGTGAAATTTGCAGGGATTTTTGCCGATGGCCGAGCTTTTCACCCTTTCCGCACCCGATCTGGCAGCGCTGCTGTGCAGCCGGGTCTGCCACGACATCATTTCGCCGGTCGGCGCCATAAACAACGGGCTTGAGCTGCTCGACGAAGGCGGCGCCGACGAAGACGCCATGAAGCTGATCCGCCAAAGCGCCAAAAACGCCTCCGCCCGCCTGCAATTCGCCCGCATCGCCTTCGGCGCCGCCGGTTCCGCCGGCATGCTGATCGACACCGGGGACGCCGAGGCCGTGGCCATCGCCTTCCTGAAGAACGAGAAGCCGGAACTGATCTGGAACGGAACCCGCGCACTGTTGCCCAAGAACAAGGTCAAGCTGCTGCTCAATCTCATCCTCGTCGCTAACGCCGCCATTCCGCGCGGCGGCAGGCTGGTGGTCACGCTGGAGAACCTCGAGACCGAGCCGCGCTTTGCGCTCGCGGCGAGCGGCCCGATGCTCCGCGTGCCGCCCAAATTCCTGGAATTGCATTCCGGCCACAGGCCGGAAGAGCCGATCGACGCGCATTCGGTGCAGCCCTATTACACGCTGCTCCTGGCCCGCGAAGCCAACATGACGATTTCGATCCATGCGACCGCCGACGAGATCGTCCTTTCGGCAGCCTAAAGTTCTCCTAAAGAGTGGGGAAAGTATTTTTCTCAAGTCATATTTGCGGCGTTGTTCCTAACATCTGTGGGGCGGGCTTGCGGATTGATTGCGTGAAGCATTGCGAAAGAAGATTTCGCTTAAAACACCTTCAGGAAAATTTTACCTAACGGCTTTTCGGCTTCTTTACCAGATCGGCCTATGTTCCCCGGCAGATGCCACGACGCTGCCGGTTCGCCGCATGGCAAAGAGGGTCCCGGAATGAAACGCTGCATGTTCGTCGACAATTCGAGCGTCATCAGGAAGGTCGCAAGGCGTATCCTGGGCGGTTCCGGCATGATGGTGATCGAAGCCGCCAGCGGCCACGAGGCGATCGAGATGTGCGCGGCCGACATGCCTGATATCATCGTCGTCGACGGCGCCTTGCCGGACATGCAGGCGCAGGACCTCATCCGCCGCCTGCGCGCCATGGAAAGCCCGGTATTGCCGCAGGTTTTGATTTCGCTGGTCGAGGTCGATGTCGGGGCGATCATGCGGGCAAAACGAGCCGGCGCCCAGGGCTACCTGCTGAAGCCGTTCAACCGGCCGCAACTGCTCGAGTGCTTCCGCGCCTTGAAGATTGCCGCCTGATCAGAGTTGTTCCATTCCGACGAAAATCGGATCGGCTCTATCTTGTTGTTTTGCCGGGTTCTTTTCCGAAAAAATCGGCGCCCACCTTGGGATCACGCCCCTAGTTCAGGCGCTGACGCGGATATCTTCGGGCTCACGCAGCACATAGCCGCGGCCCCAGACGGTCTCGATGTAATTCTGCCCGCCAGACGCGGCGTCAAGCTTCTTGCGCAGCTTGCAGATGAAGACGTCGATGATCTTCAGCTCCGGCTCATCCATGCCGCCATAGAGATGGTTGAGGAACATTTCCTTGGTCAGCGTGGTGCCCTTGCGCAGCGAGAGCAGTTCCAGCATCTGATATTCCTTGCCGGTCAGATGCACGCGCTGGCCACCGACCTCAACGGTCTTGGCATCGAGATTGACCACCAGGTCGCCGGTGGTGATGACCGACTGGGCGTGGCCCTTGGAACGCCGCACGATGGCATGGATGCGGGCGACCAGTTCGTCCTTGTGAAAGGGCTTGGTCATGTAATCGTCGGCGCCGAAGCCGAGGCCGCGCACCTTGTCCTCGATGCCGGCCATGCCGGAGAGGATGAGGATCGGCGTCTTCACCTTGGACAGGCGAAGTGTTCTCAAAACTTCATAGCCCGACATGTCGGGGAGATTGAGGTCGAGGAGAATGATGTCGTAATCGTAAAGCTTGCCTAGATCGACGCCCTCTTCGCCAAGGTCGGTCGTATAGACATTGAAACTTTCCGATTTCAGCATCAGCTCGATGCTTTGTGCGGTTGCACTGTCGTCTTCTATCAGCAGAACGCGCATTTCATTCCCCTTTTCTGCTGCCGGACCATTTCACGACCCGTCCAGGACCGGAGCAGTGATTGCCTGAGCAGAGGCTGCCATCGAATGGTTAATAAAACCTAATTCCCCGTCCATGACGGTATCAGATTTTTTAACCCCTTTCTACACCTTGTTGAATCCAATAACGAATCACAGACCCAAACCGTTAACGCAGCACATTAATAAGCCAGACTAAGTGACTCTTCGGACTCGTTGGCCGGGTTTCCCGACGAGAAGCAGAATTTTTACCCGCCCTTAAGTCCTGAGCCGTATGATTAACAATGCCCGTAAACGAATGGTTACCGCCGGCAAAAAACTTTAGGAGTTTGTTTCCCATAGTTCGGGGAAAGCCGGTGGAAACGGGTCAAGCCTGGGCCTTGCCGGGTGAATTGGACGATATGTGCAGGTGTGCGTTTCCGGGAGTACCGAATCATGAAGTCACGTGAAAACCTCGTTCGGCTGAAGCAATTTCAGGTGAGCGAGAAGCGGCGGCAGCTGCTGCAGCTCGACATGATGATCGCCGAATTCGAGCGCATGGCCGTCGAGCTGGAACTTCAGATTGCTGCCGAAGAGAAGAAGGCCGGCATCACCGACATCAATCACTTTGCTTATCCGACCTTCGCCAAGGCGGCACGTCTGCGCCGCGACAACCTTAGAAATTCGCAAAGCGACCTCGCCCAGCAGCGAAATGTCGCCGAATCATTGCTGAGCGAAGCCGAAGCGGAGCTTTCCAAGGCCGAGATGCTGGAATCGCGCGACACCAAGGCGCGCGACACAGAAGCCGGCGGCCGCAGCGCCATGATCGGGTGAAAACAAGACTTTAACGCGCGTCGCGCTTGCGCGCTATTGCTGCGCACCGAACTGTGCCCGCCTCAGGCATCCAGATCTTCTTGCTGTTCCGCCGCCCGTGCGCGCGCATTTTTGATGTCGGGCACATGCTGCTCCGACCAGGCTCTGATCTGATTGAGCAGTCCTGCCAGGTTCTGGCCAAGTTCGGTCAGCTCATATTCGACCCGCGGCGGAATGACCGGGAAAACCTCGCGCCGCACAAGCCCGTCGCGTTCCAGGATACGCAGCGTCTGCGTCAGCATTTTCGGCGTGATGCCTTCGAGCTTGCGCGCCAATTCGCCGTTGCGGAGCCGGCCCCGGCGCAGCGCACAGATCACCAGGTAGACCCATTTGCTGGCGAGCGTCTCGAGCACGGCGTGTGACGGGCACGACCGCCGAAAGGCGTCATAGCCAAAAGGGGAAACATCTTCACTATCCATGGGGTGCATATATATCAAAAAGGTATATACTAGACAAGAGAAAATAACTATCCAAATGATAGTGGCACATCAAAACCAGCAGGAGAGCCTTCCATGCGTGCCATTATCCAGAATTCCTTCGGCGGACCCGATGTCCTCGTCATTGCCGATCGCCCCGCGCCATCACCCGAAGCCGGCGAAGTGCTCGTCCGCATCGAAGCGGCCGGCATCAATCCGGTCGATGGTGCGGTGCGCGGCGGCCACTATCCGCTGCTTGGCGAGCCGCCTTTTGTCCTTGGCTGGGATGTTTCGGGGACTGTCGAGGCGCTGGGCTCCGGCGTCTCCGGCCTCAAGGTCGGCGATGCCGTGTTCGGCATGCCGCGCTTTCCCAAACAGGCGGCAGCCTACGCCGAACTCGCCGCCGTCCCGGCTGATGAGCTTGCGCCGAAACCTGAAGGCATAGATCACGCGCAAGCCGCCGCGCTGCCGCTGGCCGGCCTGACGGCCTGGCAAGGCCTTGTCCGCCATGGCCGGCTCGATTCTGGCAAGCGCGTGCTGATCCACGCCGGAGCCGGCGGCGTCGGCCACCTGGCGGTGCAGATCGCCAAGGCGCACGGCGCTTACGTCGTCGCGACCGCCAGCCCGGAAAAGCTCGATTTCGTCCGCTCGCTCGGCGCCGACGAGGTGATCGACTACACAAGGGACGATTTCACCGCGAAGGCCCGCGACATCGATCTGGTTCTGGACCCGTTCGGCGGCGTGCATGCGGAGCAATCACTGAAAGTGCTCACGGCCGGCGGCGTTCTGGTGTCGCTGCTCGATGTCAGCGATGCCACCAAGGCAAAGGCCAGGACGCGAGGCATCCGCGTCGAGCGCATGTCCGTAGTGCCCGACCGTGCCGCTCTGGTGGAGCTCGGCAAATTGATCGACGCGAAAAAGCTGGCCGTCCACGTGGCAAAGGCGTTTCCGCTCGAACAGGCCGGTGCCGCCCATGCCTTTCTCGCCACCAGGCCGATCGGCAAGGTGGTGCTGACGGTCTGAAATTGCAGATCGTCGACCCTTGCAGACGTAAGGGCGCTGATCAGCGCCCTTATCGGCCTAATGCCGGTATTGCTGGATGCGCGTGGTGCGCAGGCCGGCAAGGCCGTATTCGTCGATCGACGCTTGCCAGGACAGGAATTCCTCGGTGGTGAGCTTGTAGCGCTGGCATGCCTCTTCGAGGCTCAAAAGCCCGCCACGCACCGCCGCCACCACTTCCGCCTTGCGCCGGATAACCCAGCGACGTGTGTTCGTCGGCGGCAGATCGGCGATGGTAAGTGGGCTGCCGTCCGGCCCGATAACATATTTGACTCGCGGTCTAATTAGATCGGTCATCGTACTCTCTACAAAAAACTCAAAGACCCAATCCCCACCACATTACCGCCACAGCTTTAAAATTTGCCTAAGCAGACCCTAATGGTTAGGTAAGGATCATGAACGCGGCGTTAGCCTTTTCATCGGCATTTGAAACATCTGCCGGCAAGCGCATTGAACCCGGCAGGAAAAATGAGCCGGCCCGCCAAAGCTGGCGCAGCCGAGACGCTTGACCTATATTCCGGCCATTGGCATTGAAGTGCCGCGCAGAACGAAAGAACCATGAACAGCCTCGATCTTCCCGGACGCCCCGAAAACACCCGCGTCGTCGTCGCCATGTCGGGCGGTGTCGATTCGTCGGTCGTTGCCGGCCTCCTGAAGCGCGAGGGCTACGACGTCGTCGGTGTCACGCTGCAGCTTTATGACCACGGCGCGGCAACGCACCGGGCCGGCTCATGCTGCGCCGGCCAGGACATCGACGATGCCCGCCGCGTCTCCGAGACGCTCGCCATCCCGCATTACGTCCTCGATTACGAGGAGCGCTTCCGCAAGGCGGTGATCGACCCGTTCGCCGAGAGCTATGTCGCCGGCGAAACGCCGATCCCTTGCGTTTCCTGCAATCAGACGGTGAAATTCGCCGACCTTCTTGCGACCGCCAAGGAACTCGGCGCCGACGCGCTGGCGACCGGCCACTACATCCGTTCCGGCGCCAATGGCGCCCACCGCGCGCTTTACCGGCCGGTCGACGCCGACCGCGACCAGAGCTACTTCCTGTTCGCCACCACCCAGGCACAGATCGACTATCTGCGTTTTCCGCTCGGCGGCCTGTCGAAGCCTGAGGTTCGCGCCATCGCCGAGGAGATGGGACTGACGGTTGCGGCCAAGCAGGACAGCCAGGACATCTGCTTCGTGCCGCAGGGCAAGTATTCCGACATCATCGCCAAGCTGAAGCCGGCTGCCGCCAATCCAGGCGACATCGTCCATATAGACGGGCGCGTGCTTGGCCGCCACGAGGGCATTTTGCGCTACACCGTCGGTCAGCGCCGCGGCATCGGCATCGCCTCGGGCGAGCCGCTCTACGTCGTTCATCTCGACGCCGACCGGGCCCGCGTCGTCGTCGGCCCTCGCGAGGCGCTGGAGACCCACAAGATCTTCTTGCGCAACATGAACTGGCTGGGCGATGGCCCGCTGACCGCTATCCCGGCGGCCGGGCTTGAGCTTTTCGCCAAGGTGCGCTCGACGCGGCCGCCGCGCCCGGCCGTGCTGCATCACCGCGCCGGTGTCACTTCGGTGGAACTGGTAGACGGCGAATCCGGCATCGCGCCCGGTCAGGCTTGCGTGCTCTATTCCGACGATGGCAACGAGGCGCGCGTGTTCGGCGGCGGCTTCATCGAGCGCTCCGAGCGCGGCGCGGAGGCCGAGGCGATGCTGACGCGGCTTGCCGTCCAGCCGGCGCGGGTACCCGCCGAATAGACGGCGTTTTCTCTTAGGGCCTTGTATGGGCGACGGTGCCGGCGGTCAGGATGCGCAGCACGCGGATGGCCTCCTCGCCGCTGGTGCGCGGTTCGGCCCGCGTCTCGATGCAGTGGATGAAATGCTCCAGCTCGCGCGTCAGCGGCATGCCCTCACCGACCGCGACATAGGACGGCTCGTTGGCGGTGAACGCCCATTGGCCGCTGTCCTGCCACACCGCGTGGCGATAGACGGCAAGCTTGCGCTCCCACGGCTCGACATCGTCGAACACCGCCATTGCCTTGGTGCCGACAACGGTCAGCCGCCGTTCGCGGTAAGGGTTGAGCCGCGAGGCGAACAGATGGCCGCGCAGGCCGTTGGGAAAGCGCATGTGCAGATGCGCAAAGTCGCTGAGATTGTCGAGAAGAGCAGCGCCTTCGCCGCGCACTTCGACCGGTTCGGTGCCGGTGATGGCCAGGATCATCGACAGATCGTGCGGCGCCAGATCCCATAGCGCGTCGTTTTCGGTGTGGAACTTGCCGAGGCCGAGCCGATGCGAATGGATGTAGCGGACTTCGCCGAGTTCGCCATTGTCGATCAGCGCCTTCAGCGTCTCGAAGGCGGGATGAAAGCGCAGCACGTGGCCGACCATGAAGACACGGCCATTATCGGCGGCCGCCTGCACCGAGCGTTCGGCATCGGCCACCGTCAGCGCGATCGGCTTCTCCACCAGCACGTCCTTGCCGCCGAGCACGGCGCGCACCGCCATGTCGGCATGGAACTGCGGCGGCAGCGCCATGACGATGGCGTCGACATCGTCGCGGGCAAACAGCGCCTCCGGCTCTATCGCCAGGCAATCCTGCTCGCTGGCAAAACCCTCCGCGCGCGCGGGGTTGACGTCCGAAACCGCATGCAGCGCGCCGAGCGCCTTTAGGGTGCGGATGTGGTTGCTGCCCCAGTATCCGCAACCGAGGACTGCAATGCGCGGTTTCATCAATTCATGACCATGACTTTCGTGGCCGAGACATAGCGACGTGCCTCGCTGAACTCAACCCCGGCCTGTGCGCTCAAATGTCTGCCCGGCAAAGCTTTCGGCGCCAGCAATATGCCGGCGCGGCAGCCACTTCGATGCTTGACAGGCTTGGCCTCGCAACCTTATATCCGCGCGACCTTGGCGAACGCGCCGATATGCCTGCCGATTTAAGCTGGATTTCGGGCCTTCGCCGCCCTGGCGGGGTAGCTCAGTTGGTTAGAGCACGGGAATCATAATCCTGGGGTCGGGGGTTCAAGTCCCTCTCCCGCTACCAAATTTTTCTCAATAAAATCAAAAGATTGATCGGAAGGGCACCTTGGCAAGGGCGCCCTTTCATGTCGCGCCATGTTGCGATCTGCTACCGTTGATTTCCAAGGGTTTCCTGCGAGTATCGGCAGGTCCATGCGACATGGCATGCGACATGGGAGGGGGCTCAATGGCTGTCAATGTGAAGTTTGCCTTGTCGTTTTCAGGGAACGATGCAGAGGAAAACCAGCTGGATTTTTATGATGCTGCAGACGCTCTGACAGGATTCCAGCGTTCGCTCGCGCTTACCACACACTTGGTGCTTAACGGCGAGATTATCATCCAGGCGCCATATCTACGAGGCGCTCGAATCTTGATCAAGTCGCCTGAGCCCGGCAGCTGGAAAGTTGTGACTACTGTGGCGATGATAGCCGCCGGCGCTCATCAATTGGCGACCGCACCGCGTGACACGGTTTTAGGAAACCTCGTCGTGTCGGCGTACGACTATGTGATCAACGAAAGTCTCGGCTTCCATGTCGATTTCGACAGCACTTTGGGACAGCAATATGAAGATCTTCAACGCCAGCGACGTCCTATAGCGCCGAAGCTCACCGAATCCCAACTCGATTCCTTGGTCGAAAAGACCGAAAACTCCGTGAAGGACATGCACCGTCCGATTCATGGATCAAGGACAGCTTCTCGAGCTGACATATCATCCATTTACCGGCGCGACGTGCAAGCAATCGCATCGTTAGATGCGGAGACATACGACTATGTGCGGCTTACCACCCAGGTCGAGCACCCCCTCGAATTTATCGGCAGAGTCAGCAGCTATAACATCAATACCTTTCGGGGCCGGATCTACGTGCAGGAAGAACGTAGGCCGATCCCCTTTGAGCTCGCGGAGACCTGCCGCGACTTTCTAACCATTCAGATGATCACACACAGCCTACAAAACAATGCGCGCGATAGGCTTGCTGTGGAAGGTGAGATCCGTCTCACTGCCTTCCGTTTCGAAAGCAGCACAGGACGGTTGAAGCGTCTCTTGGTTACGAGAGTCACTCTAGCCGGAGGCGTCATGAATTGATCCGGGTCGAACCCTTGGATCAGAGATGATCGTGGATCCAAGCGCGGTGGAGGAGGGACTAACCCATGACTGATTACGTTTTATGGACCGTCAACGGACCCGAGCCCGTTGTTCTCGTCACGCTATCTCGCGACGCCGACGGCTTGAGCGCAAGCGTAGACCAGATCGGGATTGTCAACCCAAACGGTGAACAACCATGGATGCTGATTGGAGAGCCCTTCGAGATGCTTGAATGGGCGCGAGATCTCGCCTCCGAGCGCAACTGCGCCCTCCGCGTCAGATTATTACAGAAAGTCAGTTGGAATCCCGCTTGGGGCACCCTAAGCCCGCCTCCATGAGGCAGCGTGCGAAAGCTTGCATTTCATCACGTTTGCACCTCCCTCGACTTGAGCCGTCACAAATGCTCTGATCCTCCTTCCATGGGAGGGGGGCAACCATGTTTCGACTCGTCGCCGCTGCGGCGATAGCCGGCGTTCTGATGCCGACGGCATCGATCGTCATGCGCCCGGATCCGCCAATACCCTGGTCGACAATCCTGGTTGAGGGCTGCTGCAAGACGTGCTCCGCCGGCAAGGCGTGCGGCGATAGCTGCATCTCGAGGGAGAAGAACTGCCACAAGGCGCATGGGTGCGCGTGTGATGGATAGGAGGAGGAACTATGAAAAAATTCGCTTTTTTTCTGATGCTGTTCGTTTGGTGTGGCGCGGCCAGTGCTCAGGAGACCTTTGGCGGCAACGATTGCACCGAAGACTGTTCGGGCCACAAGGCTGGCTATGATTGGGCCCAGCAGAACGGGATCAGCGACGAAAGCGATTGCAGCTCAAACAGCCAATCGTTCGACGAGGGCTGCCAAACATACCTCGAAGATCCCAACCGCGGATCCGACGAGGATGACGACGGCAACGAGATTGATGACTAAGCCATGAGGGCGATTGCGGGCCATCCCATTGCAGTGGGCTTTCTGACGTTCATCGTCTCAAGGATTGGCCTATCGCCAGTCGTCGGCCACGAGGACGAGGGCGAGGTGCCGTCTTCCGTGATCGCGGAATTACCTGAATCGCCAAGCTCGCTAGTATTCACCGCGGCGGACCCCAACCCGCCCGGCCGGCGCCTATTCAGGCAAACTACCCCAACGCCCCCCAAGCGGCGCCGGCCACCTTCCCCACTACGCGAGCGCTTCAGTTCCTCGGCAGCTTGTGGATCTCCAACCTGACCGGGCCGCCTCTGTCACAGCTCGTACAGAACAGCGCCCTCTCGACCGAGCTGAACAGCGCATCTTTGCCATACCGCGGACCAGGCCGGCCGCCTTCACCTGCATGATGTGAGCAGTTTTTAAACCAGGAGGCCGGCGTGCACGTTGCCCCGCAACAATGGTATGCGACGGCACCGCGGGCTCGCCCGGTGTAACATCGCGGCCGCACAGGGCCGATCCTTGACGATCGCCAGTCGGGCGCCAGACTACCTACGATGGACGAGAATTACATTTACGGGGAAAGAACTGGCCTGCAGCTCGTTCGCATGGCGATCGAACTCACCTGTCCAGCCGGCGTACTGCCGAGCGAGGAGGCAGTGAACCTGCTATATGGACCGCTGCCGGTGCATGAGGGCGAGGCGCTGGCAAAGGCTATCATTGAGACGGTCGAGCGGCTGACCCGGAGTGCATCCGGGCCAGCGCTCCCAAGATCAGATCAGTCGTAGACCTTGACGATCTTGCGCGTGCTCGGATCCACCAGAACGGTCCGGTTGTCGACGACGACATAACGGTATTTGACGTTGGGGACTTCATGAAGCTCGACTGTATCGGGAAGAGGCGAGCCGATGTTGAGCTCCACTCCAGGAATTTTCACCGAAGCGAGCGGCTGCTTCTTCACGTATTCCTTGATGACGGTTTCCTGCTGCGGTTCGATGACCACGTCCTGGGCGGCAGCGGCACCAATGCCGGCCAGCAACAAAAATCCCGCGGCTGCGGTGGAAAGATGCATTCTCATAGCCGTCTCCTTGTTGGAATTTGCCGACGCAATCTTCATCGCGCCAAGCTCACCACAACGTGAGCCAACCAACGAACGTTCCTCGGCCGGCCTTAGGTCCTTAGACCGCCGGACCTAAGTCTGAAGCGCTAGACGTAATGGTCTGAACAAGGTGTCGCGCGGAACCGCGACATTCCTTGTCCCGTTCTTGCGAACTCATGGAGGAGAAACGGCTCATGGAAGATAGTGTCCACCAAGCCCGCTGGTTGCTTGCACCAGTTTTCGCCGTTTCCATTACATTCTTGGTGATAGGAATGGTCGCCACCTGACAAATGACACTCCAGTCCAAAGTTCGTATCTGCGCATAAAAAGTCCCTTCATGCGCTGATAGGGTCCGCCGGCCGTTGCTGGATTTGGCAGGCGGACCCTTAGTTCCCTGGGCGCTCCGGTTCGTCGCCGAAGCCTAGCAGCGAAGCGTGGCGTATGTATTTGTGCTCACCGCGCAGGTGCTTGATCCGCAGCTTCACGCCTGGCCCAACCCACTGCGTTGCCGGTCGCTTCTTGACGCCCTCCGGAGGTGGGCCGGCATGGTCCTTGACCCGCTTCCACAGCCGTTCCTTCATGTCGCGCCCCAAGCTGATGAAGGCCGAACCGACATATTGTCCGGTGCCGGGCTTCGCCAGCAAGGCGAATGCCGCCTTGCCCGGCTCGCGCTCGACACCCATCAGTTCGTATTCCTGGACTGTGAAGCTCTTGGTCTTCAGCCAATTCGTCGTCGGGCCGCTGCGATACGGGCTGTCGGCTCGCTTGGAGACGATTCCCTCGAGCCCCGCCTGGTCGGCGAGATAGAAGATCGCCTTGGGGTCTCCGGGTATGGCTTCGCTGAACTGGATCCTGCTGTTCGGCTTGATGATGCCGAACAGAAGCTCCCGGCGTGCCTTGCAACCGATGTCGCGCAGATCGTGGCCGTCGAGATGCATGATGTCGAAGGCGCCGAGGATCGTGGCGTAGGGATCGCTGTGGACGGCCTTCTGCAGCGCGTCGAAGTCGGGCAGCCCGGCCTTATTGGTGACCACCGCCTCACCCTCGAAGATCGCGTTCTCGACGTCGAGCTCACGCGCGGCTTCAACGAGGCCGGTGAATTTGCTGGTCCAATCGGCGCCGGACTTGGTGAAGACGCGGATATCCTCGGGGCTGTTGATGACGACCTGAGCGCGGTAGCCGTCGAGCTTGATCTCGTGAATCCAGTGTTCGCCCTCGGGCGGCTTTGCGACCAGCTTGGGCTCCATAGGCGGTATAAACTCGAGCCGGCCGGAGCCGTCAGTCGACCTCTTACTCACGACAAAGGGTCTAGGTCTTGGTACGCCCGAACACATCGCTCGAACGGAGGATGCTAGACCCTCCCCCTGCAAGGGGCATCACCGGTCGTCGGTAGCAACAAGCCGGTAACGGAAGTGATTGCGGATGTGATCGTTGAAGTAGCGACCCTTCGCGAATGCGGCCCGGAACGCGGCAAAGGTTTCCGGCGGCACGTCCTCAAATTGGTATCGTTTGCCGCTGGCGACAAACCAGACAGAGAGGATTCTTCTGTCGGGATCGTATTCCGTTTTGCGTATTGAGGTGGAGGGCATGACGGCCGCTCGATTTGAAAAGCAACTAACGAGCGGAGAGGCCGTCGCGTTCCTGATCAGGCGCGGTGCGCCGCAGGCCAAGAGGCCCGACCGCCGTCGGGCTCTAGACTTGGCCCTCAATTAGAAGCACTCTGCCCCTCAAGAGGAGACAGGGGTTGGGCAAGTCTCGCTATAGTGGTCGAACCGACCAGTGGCGAATGCGTGAGCTGGGGCGCCTGCGCCAACTGGCCGCCGTTCCGAAGCGGCTCGTGTTCGTGACCTTGGCCGCAATGGCAGCCTATGCGACGCAGCTCGTTATGCAGCACGGCGATCGAGCCCCCGACCTCAACCTATCTCACTGGAGCGGGCCGACACCGGCGCCGATCGCTGGTGTCGCCTCAGTCATCGACGGCGACACGATCGAGATCCACGGTCAACGGATTCGTTTCAATGGCATCGATGCGCCAGAGAGCCGACAGTACTGCGGCGACGCGAAGGGCGTCGAGTATCCCTGCGGGCGTCGGGCCGCTAACGCGCTGGACACGTTCCTGGCCGCCTCGAGGCCGGTGCATTGCAGTTTCGTCACTTGGGACCGCTACGGCCGTTTTGTTGGCGACTGCCGTCGCGCCGACGCCGCTAGCGTCGCCGGTTGGATGGTGGAGCACGGCCAAGCGCTAGATTGGCCCCGCTATAGCCACGGTGCCTATGCAGCGCAGCAGGCCAAGGCAGAGGCGGCGAAGGTCGGTATATGGGCCGGGACATTCCAGGCGCCGTGGGATTGGCGAGCCGAGCACGCAGAAAAGACGCAGCCGGCGATCAGCCAACCGCTCGGCATCATCAGCAAACCGCAAGTGGCGCAGAGCTACTCATGCCAGCCGCGGCGGACGTGCTCGCAAATCAGCTCGTGCGACGAGGCTCGATGGTATCTCAGCAACTGTCCATGGGGCCGCAAGCTGGATCGTGATGGCGACGGAGTTGCATGCGAAACGCTTTGCTAGAGGGCTCGAGCGCGGGGAGAAGGCGGAGCTGATGGATAACAACGGCGGAGGTTTGCTCTTCGTAATTGCCGCGGTGGGTGCTTGGTTCGCCTTCGGCGATCCGCCGCGAACGGTCGCGGGCTGGTGGTGGAAAGAAACTTCAGCTCCCTGGGAGACTGTGGATGCCTTCTTCTACCCTGACCGCAACAACCTTTATGTAGTGCAAGAGCAGGGCGGCTTGAAGAACCTCCAAGCGTGCCGAGACTGGGTCAGCGCGGCGGCATACGCCAACAACGACCCGACCATGAGCCGGTCGGACTATGAGTGTGGGCTCGGAAAGGCGAAGCCGTACGGAACGCTGAAGGTCTATCGAAACACGGTTCGATGATGGCAGTCAGTGCGGCGCACCGCCAGATGCGTCTCCCAAGCCCGGAAACTCGCTCGGGTTCGTTCTCGGGATCGATGTGCAGCACGAATCCGGCCACGTCGCGCCAATCCGCATCTTCCGGCCGCGGCATCGAGGAAGTGGGAGCCTCGTCGGCAACATCCGGATCAAGGGGAGGTGCGCGCATCGATAGGGCGAGTGGCTGGCGGACGCAAAAGGGGGCGCGTCCGTCACACCGACGTCCTATCGGACTGGAAACTTCAATGCTCCGTCACGCTTGCTTTGTTCTTCTATCTCTTCGCGCCGGGTCTGGAAGGCACTCTGTACCGCCTGACGAAATTGTGGCTGCCAAGCCTCAACCTCCTTCCGCAGGGAGTCCAACGCTCCGCTGACCCTTTCGACGAACCGGTCGACCCCGGCCTGCACCTGGCCGTCATCGGGTAGCGTCAGCAACAGGCTGTCGTGCCGTATCTCAGCTCGCAGGCCCAAGGGCGAATGCGATGGGGTCACACGAAATCCATCTTCATCCCCCCTGAAGGGTATCGTCACGTCCATAAAAGCGACTGACCGCATGAAGCGACCACCCCAGCCGTCACTATCTTCACGAGATTCTTCTCTCCGTGCACCGTCGATCGCTGATACGACCAGCTCGGGCACGACCAGCACTTGCTTTGCCGCAAGGCCGTCGAGCGTTTTTGCAATGTTGGGGTCCAGAATGTCTGCCCTGCTCATCTGATTGATGATCTGGACAGCTTGTCTGGCTCTCACTGTGGCCACTTGATGCCAACTCACTTTGTGGAAGAGATGTTCGCTCATGCTGCCTTCTCCTCAACAGCATCAGGCCGGACAAATTCCTGATACTCGATTTTTGCGGTGATCTCGTTCATGGCGTAGTGGACAAATTGCCGACCCAGATCCGTCAGTTCATAGGACTCTGTTTCGTCGAACGCTGATTTCGCTGTTCGCGACCCATTACCCGAGGTGGTGCGCGTCGGCCGACGCTTCACGAAATTGCCAGCTCCGTCCGTCTCTCGCTGCTGCCTGATTACACCGCCGGTGCTGAGATCCCGGACAAGAAGCTTAAAAAGGTCGGCCTCGGCAGAATCCTCTCGCACTGAAGGCTTGCCGAGATTGTCCCAAATCTCTCCTCTCGAAATAGCGGGATTGCGGTAGATTTCGCCAATCACCTCGAAATGGAAATCAGAGTAGAGGTTTATCCAATCGATAAAGAGCCGCACAACATCGTCAGACGTGGTTTTAGCGGCAGCAGCGTTGGCCAGAATGTTGCGGATGCGCTGCCGCTTGTACTCGGTGTCGATCGACGACCAATTGCGAAATGCCTTCTTCAAGAGCGATTGATACTCTGGTGATTCGATGCGCTCGGTGACCTTTTCGTCCTTCATGTCCAGGCGTGCGACAACCTCCGCGATGGTTTTTCCCTTTTCGCGAAGTTCGTCCTCAAGCATTTGAAGCCACTGTCGAATGACATTGGTTGCGTGTTCCTGCTCCTCTGCGGACCAATGCCCGGCGGCGGCGGAAAGGAAGCTTCCCACAAACGGGATGCCTCCCGCAGCGTTCATTGCAGTCCTGGACCACTTCTTGACTGACGACGCGTCCAGCGCCGTCTTGTCGATCTCTTCCGCTTTTTCCATCAGGCCGCTGTCCTTTTTTCGGCAGCGATCTTCTCGCTGCCAACATGTTTCCGGCCCTTGAGCACGTCGTTAACGCGACCAGGATTAACCCGGTAGTCGGCGGCGATGTGGTGCTGGTAGTCGCCGTTCGAATGCCGCACCCAAATCTCGACTGCGTCATCAAAGGTCAATTGGTATGGGGGATCGTTCTCATTCATTGGTCCATGCCTTCTATCGGCCTGGATGGCTTGACAGCGAGTCGAATGAGGGTATGTATCCCCTGTCACCAAACGACTGGCCGCAAGCCATCCAAGACTTTGCGGTTACCGACACGGAGCCGGGGTCGCGAGCCCCGGCTTTGTCGTTTCGGACAGCTGGAATAATTTCCCACTGCGCTATCGATATGAAGGTCGCTGTTTCTCAGAGTCAAGGCGACGACGAAAAGCACCAACCGCTATTTGCGAGGGTGCTAAAAAAACTCTAAGAATCAAAGGCTTGATTGGTCTCCTCCCAACAGCCTGCCTGCAGGTTTTTCGCAGAACACGTCGATCGTAACGTGATTCTGGGCACCTCGTCTACATTGTGCGCCGCACAATCCACAAAGGTTGATTCGGCTAGAGCACGCCGGCCATCTTCAATCCGATCGCCGCTACCGCACCCCATGCGGCGATCTCAAACAGCCGACGTTTAGCACCCTTGCCAGGCTCCGCACTGATGTCGATCGACGGGACGTGCTTCAGGTAGAGGTTTGCCTCAGGTGCCGCGGTGCCTTCCGGTCCAGGATCTATCCCCCTCGCCTCCATCATGCGCCGGCTGAACGCCCGCCCTGCGGCGTTCTCGTCCAGCCCGGCATGGTATTTCTTCCGCAAGGGTGTCGACTCGAGCACGACCTGGCGCTCCTCATCTGAAATCGATCCTACCTGCCCGGCCGGCATGATCACCTGGACCTTCTCGACCTCGCTCGGCACGTTGTCCTCGCCGATCACCGAGATTAGCGCCTCGCCAATCTTCAGCGTCGGCAGTTCCTCTCGAGTCTTGAAGCCCTTGCGCGGCCGGATGGTATCGGCCGCCGCCTTGATCTTCTTCAGCGATTCCGCGGTGTGAGCGCGCATGGCGTGCAGGATCCGCGTCCCGAGCTGTTCCAGGACCGCCGCCGGCACGTCGGTCGGCGATTGCGTGACGAAGAACACGCCCACGCCCTTGGACCTCACGAGGCGGACAAGCCGCTCGATCTTCTGCAGCAGGTGCTTCGGCGCGTCGGCGAACAAAAGGTGCGCCTCGTCGAAGAAGAACACGAGCTTAGGCTTCGGCAAGTCGCCGGCCTCGGGCAGTTTGCGGAAGAGCTCGGACAGCAGCCAGAGCAGGAACGTGGCGTAAAGCTTTGGCGCCTCGAGCAATTGGTCGGCATGCAGCAGGTTGATGTTTCCCCCCTCCGCGTCGATCGCCATCAGATCGAGGATATCGAACGGCGGCTCGCCGAACAGGCGATCGCCACCCTGCGCTTCCAGCGCCAGCAAATTGCGCTGAATGGCTGCGATCGAAGCAGCGGTGACATTCCCGTATTTCCGGCAAACATCCTCGCGCTCCTCGATCATGTCGTTGAGTGACCAGCGCAGATCGTCCAGCGTCAGCATGTAGGATTGCTCATCCTCCGATTTGCGGAACACGATCTCCATTGCGCCTTCCTGCGCCTGGTTCAGCCCGAGCATGCGCGCCAGCAGGCCAGCGCCCATGTCCTGCACGCTCGTCCGCACCGGCAGCCCATGGCGGCCGAAGATGTCCCAGAAAGCGACGGGCGCAGCGGTGGCGACCCCTGAAAGGTCGCCCTTGATGTCGGCGGCGAAGACGGGAACGCCGGCGGCGCTGAATTGCTCGGCAAGGCGTTGCAGTGTGACGGTCTTGCCCGTGCCGGTGGCGCCGGTCACCAGGCCATGTCGATTGGCCAGGCGGAGCGGCAACGCGACAATTGCGCCGGCGGCAGTGCGGCCGATATCGATCCTGCTCATGATGCTGCTTCCTCCTGGACCCGCGGCGCCTCGAGCGCGCCGGAGAACGAACTGGCGTCCCAGCCGCCAGCAAAGAGCTTCTCGAACTTTGCCACCTTCGACGGGCTGGCGATGTAGGCCCGCTCCCGGCCGGACCAACGGCAATTCAGGCCGTCGCCGATCAGGCGAGCGGCCCGAGTTTTATAGCCTGTCGACGAAGGGCAGCGGACCGCGAGCATGCCTTTGGCATACCGAGCGCGGCCGATCGAATAGCTGCCCTGGAGCGTCGAAACGACGTGCGCGAAATCAGCATGTGCGATATAAGATTGGTCATCCATTGCGAGTTCCCTCCATGAACTTCGTTGGAAGGCCCTGTCTGGAGTTGCCGCTCTTGGCAGGGCCGTTTTGCATCGAAATAGTCGCACGAATGCCAGTGTTTCGCAAACGGAAAACCGCCAAAACGGCAATAAAAGCAACGCCTTAGATCGATCAGGCAGCCTTGTCGTATGGCTGCTGGGCAGTGCCCTTGAATGTCGCCACCAGGTCAGCCTCCTCCACGATACCGGCCTTGAACAGCGTCACAATCGTGGCGGCGTGCGCCTCACGTTCCCTCGCTGATGCGCCCTCTGGCAAGGTCGTATCCAGGACGCGGCACAGCAGCTCGAGGTCACTCGGTTTGAAGATGCCGGCACCAGCTGCTCGGTCTTTCAGGCTCATGCACGCTCACTCACAATCACAGGCCACGGCGGCCCGGCCCCATAATGCGCAAGCTGGCGTCTGGTTGCGCACGCTGCGCTGCGGCGCGCGCTCGGCCGGCCGTAACGCGACACGGCGGATGTCGTGCTTGCTCCCGTAGTGCTCTGGCTGCCAAGCTGTGCCCTGCAGAAAACGCATCAAGGGACCGTATCAACGCCTCGCCGCCAGCGGAGCGCAGCCCCGCGGATATTCGCTGACCTTATTTTGCATAAGGGCCTTCCTCTTCCAATTAGCGCAAAGCTGCACGAATCACGCACCTCTCAGCGGCAATTCGCAACAAATTGATGATTTCTGCCCATAATCGTGCGATTCTCGATCATCGAAGGAGAACCAACACGATGCGAGCCTATGACAGTGCAATGTCGGCGCCTTGGGCGATGCTGCCCGAGCACGTCGAAACCCTGCTGACGATCGCTGCCCGCGAGCACGATCCGCAGGCCCTCGAGGCATATCGTGCGAACCGCGCCGATCGCGGTGAGCGGCTGGGTATTCGTGACAATGTTGCGATCCTCAACATCGCTGGGCCGATGTTTAAAAGGGCAAATCTTTTCGTCTCATTCTCCGGCGCGACGTCGTACGAGATCCTGCGGCGCGATCTGCAGACGGCAATGGACGACAAGGCAGTCGACGCCATCATTCTGAGCATTGACAGTCCTGGCGGCGAGGCATCCGGTTGCGATGAACTCGCCGCCGCTATCTACGCGGCGCGCGGACGCAAGCCGATCACGGCCTATGTCAGCGGCATGGCTTGCTCGGCGGCGTACTGGCTGGCCGCCGCCGCCGATCGCATCGTGGTGAGCGACGCGGCCATTCTGGGCTCAATTGGCGTTGTGCTGGGGATTACCGACAGGAGCAAAGCGGACGAGCGCGCCGGGATCACTCGGATCGAGTTCGTCTCGTCGCAATCTCCCGACAAGCGTCCGAACCACGGAACCGACGTTGGCCGCGCTCGGATCCAGAAGACCGTCGACGACCTTGGCGACGTGTTCGTATCTGCGGTCGCCAAATACCGCGGCGTCAGCAAAGCCACCGTGCTCACGGGCTTCGGCCAGGGCGGTGTCGAGATCGGCGCCAATGCGGTCAAGCGGAAGATGGCCGACGAGGTCGGACAGTTCGAAGCGACCCTCCGTGGCCTGTCAGCCAGCGGCAAGGCCACCAGGGGCGTTCGCCCAGCTCTTACCGGCTCTTTGCCGCCGGCCGGGCCTTCGCTGGCCCTGGCGGCCGCGCCAGCGGCCTGGCCGGCCTCCGCGGACGTCAACGCGGCGCTTACAGCTGCCGAGGTCAGCTCCTATCAGTCGATGGGATTATCGCCGGAGCAAATCGCAACGATTGCGGACGCGAAAGGCAAAGGCGCCCAGGCATTTCGGCAACGGTACAGCGCCCTCTCGGCACTGGACGACAGGATGGCCGTCCCGAAGCTGCATACGTACCTTCTCAACGAGACGGACGTGCCGACCGATCAGGCGGCGAAGATCCTGAAGGCGGCGAAGGAAGATTTGCAGGCGCTCTCTCTGGTGATCGCGGTTGATCCAGCTGAGGCGTACATGTCGCGAAAGGCTAAGGCGGGTGGCCTAGGGCTCGAGAGTCATGCCGACTTTCGACAGCCGGACGGCGCGTCTGCGCCGAGCAGCGCGAGCAGTTGGGCGACTGCGGTCGACCAGGTGAACGCGAACTTCAGATAGTTTTGGCCTTCACCGGCTTTGGGTTGAAGCGATCGTCGACGACGGCCTGGTAGAGGTCGTCGTCGAGCACTGACACGATGATCCGGCGCAGGAATTCGTCAGGCGCGATCCCGACTTGCTTCGCTCTCTTTGTGAGCTTTGTTCGCGGGCCAAAGCCCAGCGCCACAGGCATAATCGAACAGCGCTGCCCCCTCACTTCCGGGAGAGGAAGGCCCCAACGGCGCCACTGCCCGCGGACTGTGTCCTTGCTCGTACCATCGCGAAGGATGCGCTCGATCTCGCCTGACGTGTACCCTCTGCCGGTCAGGTAGCCGACATAGGCGCACTTTGCGTTCGACCAACTCAAAAGTGGCCAAGGCGCCTTATATCGGTCGGTGTGGAAGCGCTTGCCTTTCCCGAGCGGCTTAGATGCCGGGGCGTCGTAGTAGTGCCGGAATTTGATTTCTCCGTCGGCAGCGCCGTCGATTAGCGTTGCCGTGGTCGGCTTGAGCGATGGGGCTTCGACTACCTTGCGTGTCGGCAGCGTCTCGTTGACCGTATGCCGCCGTGCTGCGCGCGCTTGTCTGCGGAGCCTAAACTTCACCTCACGCCGTCCTCCACACGTCGACGCTAGTGTAGAGTTCCGACTCGCCGGAGGCGGCGGCTACGCCAAATCCGGCCGTGTTGCTGGTTGCGGCAGCCCAATGCTCGATCCGGTGCGCCTTGCCGGCGAGAGCCGTTCCCCAGCCAACCGAGTCGGTTTGTTGGTGCGGGTCAGTATCGGCCACAGCGCTAGAGCCGGAGGCGACGATAACCCCGTCTGTGACGTTGAAGAGCCTGGCCACATGGCGATTGACGCCCCACGCGGGCGCGCGCCACCGCACCCTGCAATTCACCGAAGGCGTGAATTCGTCGCCGGCGAGCGTGATGATGCCAGTGGGGTCATAGGCCTTGGTGTTCAAGGTTCGCGGCCGAAACGCGCCTTGGACGAAGCTGCCGCCAGCGACACCCGAAAGCTTGCGGTCCTCGAGCACCGCATCGGCGGCGCCGCCGCCGGCGGCTATGGCTGCATCCTTCAAGTCGATCGCGCGCCAGGTCCGCTGGACGGTGTCGATGATGGCGCGTGCCAGCGCCTGCGTCCCGTCAGCTTTCGTCGCCTTGCCGGCGAGCAGCGTCATCATGGAAGTCGCGAAGTTCGGGTCGTCGCCGAGCGCCGCCGCCAATTCGTTCAGCGTGTCGAGTGTGCCGGGCGCCGACGCGACCAGCGCGGCGATTGCCGTGTTGACCTCCGCCTTGGAGAAGACGTCCAGCGTCGTGCGGGCCGCGCCCGCCGAGTTGTTGAGCAGCAGCGCTCGGATGTAGGACGACACCTGGAACGACAGGCGGGCGTCGTCGATGATACCGACGATGCTCGAGGCGTTGACGATCGACGGCGAGAACGACAGCACGGCCGCTGCCACAAAGGCAGTGGTGGCAAGCCGCGTGCTGTTGTTGCCGGGATCCTGCGTCGGCGCTGTCGGCGCGCCCGTAAAGGCCGGACTGTTGAGCGTGGCCCGCAAAGCCAGCGCGGCAAACGCGGCGGCGACGTCGACGTCGATCGCGCCAAGGGCGGATACGATCTTGTCGAATGATACGCTGAGGTTGGCCTTGACCGGCAGTTGGTAATTGCGGTTCGGAGTCGTTGCCATGCTTACAGACCTCGATCAATGTGTCGGACGCAAAGATTCCGCGTTGATGGCGAATTTTTTACATTAAATCGTTAATTGCGGCTATAATTCCGGTGGTTTCTACTGAGATACCGCTTTCTTCTGAAAGGAATCTTCATGGCACGCACGTTGATTGGTCGCTTACAGCTCGTCGTGCAGGCGATGGGACTTGGCGAGGTCAAGAAGGTCGAGGGCGCCATGTCCTCGATCGAGAGGGCGGCCAAGCGCCTGTCGTCTGCCCAATGGGGGCAGAACTTCCAGCGGCAGCTCGAGAAGATGGCGCTCGGCGCCCGCGAACTTGATGCGGTTCGGAAGTCATGGAACGGCCTTCAACGCGATATCGCATCGCGCGGCCTGACCGCTGCGCTCAAGAAATCCGAGATCTCCGCGTGGAAGACGGCCACCATCGGGCAGTTTGCCGCGGTGCGCTCGAGCATGCGCCAGACCGAAAAAGAGGCACTTCGGATCGGTCGAGCCCTGAAGGGCGCCCTGCGTCCTGCTTACGTGATGGCGGGAGGATACACCGGCACCTACATGGCCGGAACATGGGGTCGGGAAGCGCTCAACGCGGCCTCCGAAGCACAGCGCGTCCGAGCCGAAGCAAAATTCGCCGGCCTCTCCGGGAGCGAGCAATCCCAAATCACTTCCCGCGCCGAAGAGCTTTCCGGAAAGTACCGATTGGCGCTGTCCGACGTCTTGGACATGTTGAAGGAAACCACCCTTTCAATGCCGAATGTCGATGCCGCGCTAAAGGTCTCCGACGCCAACGCCCGGGCTCAACTCCTCCTCGACAACACATTCGGTAGTGGCGCCGGCGACCAGGGCGTCCGGGCCTTCGCAAAATCCATGGATCTTCTCGAGCGGCTGGACCCTAACCAGTACATCTCGATGCTCGACGGCTTCGTGAAGATGCAGCAAATCCTGGGAAAGGACATCGATCCGAGCTCCTATTACGAGGCGGTGAAATACAGCCGCACCGGCGGCAAGGTCGGATCCGACGAATTCATGTCGACCTATCTGCCGATGCTGATCGCGGAGACCGGCGGAGCGAACGCCGGCAACAGCATCCGCGCCGGGTTCGATCAGTTCGTTATCGGGCGCGCCTCAAAGCAGGCGCTCGCCGCGCAAGAGAGCTACGGGCTTCGCAAAGACGGCAAGCTCGTTGGCCAAGATGAGTTCGGCGCCAACCCGATCAAATGGATCTACGACGTCCTGCTTCCTCAGCTTGAGAAACAAGGCGTCGACACTCAGGACAAGACTGAACTTGCGCGCGTTGTCGGGCAGCTCTCGTCCAATCGTCTGTCGAGCGACGAAGTGATCGGCGCCATCCTCAACATGCAACAGGTTTTCCGGTATCTTGATAAGCGGGTTCCGAACGCGGCCGGCCTATCGGCCGCCGACGATGTTCAGAAGCTCAACCCTTTTGCCGCGTACTCCGGCTTCAAAGGCAGCCTGGCCAATCTGTCGGTCGCCGTATTGCCGATGGAAGCGATCGGCGCCGGACTCAACCGTTTCGCCGACTACATCAACGCCTTCACGGCGAAGGTTCGCGAGGGCGATCCGGCCGTCTTGGGTGCAAGCGGTGCGCTAGGGCTTGGTGTCGCTGGCCTCGGGGCATGGAAGACTGGGACAGCAGTGTACGGCCTGATCACTGCCGGGACGAACCTCAACGTCGCCGCGGCAGCCCTGCAGGCCGCAGCCGTCGCCCAAGGCGGCGGTGGCGTAGTTGGCGGTGCAGCTGCAGGCGCCGCTGGCAAGAAGGGCATCGGTGCCATGCTGATGAACCCGTGGGCGTTAGGCGCTCTAGTGGGTGGCGCTGCCGTCTGGAAATTCATTCACGACACCTCGGCTTCGAATGCGAGGGACAATCGCATGCCGCCACCAAGGACATATTCGCAGGGAGCCACACAGGACCGCGACAACTATCACCGGATGTACGACGGCATTCCGTGGGAGGGCGGTATGCACCGCGCCGGCCGCGGCGCAGGTCCGATGCCTGGCGTTGCGGAAGCGAAACAGGCCGGGCAAGAAATGGAAAATGCGCTTTCGCCGACCGGAAAGCCGACGGTCGACGTCAGCGCCCTGCAGCAAGCCGTAGCCCTTGCTCAACAGTTCCTCGCCTTGATGAACAAGGCCATGGGAGCATCGAAGAACGCGGCCGGCACGGTCGACGCCCAGATCCGCCGCGCGCACAGCGACTTCGGGGTCGCGCCCTAAAGGCCTGTCCGGTGTTTGTCCCGGAAAAGTCCGGGTTTTGTCCGGGTTTTGTCCGAAACGGCGGCGCGCTCAGCGCCCGCCGCCGCGGTTTGCGAGCTCTCCGATTTGGCGAAGCGGGATTCGCGGATAGTCAGGCGGCGAGCGATCGCAGCAGTTCGATCGCATTGTCGGCCATCCGCACGCCTTCTTCGTCGACCTCTATCGTCGAGAGCAGGTAGCGCGCCTTTGCGGCTACCTCGCCCATGTCGACCGGCCGGTAATCGCGCAGCGCCTGGAATGCTTCCCATTCCGCGTCGCTCGCATCCTCCTGCACGACCCGCCAAGTTGGAGCGCCGCCAGCTTTCTCCAGTTTTTCGAACGCCTCGTCGTATAGGACAGTCGTCGCGGTCAGCGACGCCCTGGCGGCGCGGTGGGCGTCGATCAGTTCTTGGACACCCGATGCAGCGTCCGCAGCACTTCGCGCGCGTCCTGGACCCGCTGTGGCAGGAATGGCGGCCAATGCGCCGAGTAAGGTGCGGCGAGTGAGTTTGGACATGTTCACGCCTCCGCTTCGAGATAGGCCAGGGCGGCATTGAGGAGCGGCGGAAGCATGCCGGACTGCGGAAAGTCCCCGATCTCAGTGAGAACAAGCCGCAGCGCCGCGGTGGCCCCTTGGCGTGACACTGCAGGCCGCGTCCATTCCTCAATGTCGCGCATCGGCGGAGAATAGGTGACATCCGCAAGGGCATCCAGTGCCTCGTCGTCACGGTTGCCGCGAGATCCGCATTGGTAAGCATCGCAGCCGGCTCGGTAGCGCTCGATCAGATCTAGCAGGGGATCGAGTTCGGTCGCCGCGCGCCGCGGGCTCGGGCCGATGTCCTCCGGAGACGCAAACGCGGCCCCGGGAGCCAGCGCGGCAGGAATGGCTGCAATTCCGCCCATTACGGAGCGGCGGGTGATTTTTGGCAAGCCTTCGGCGGCTGCCCGAAACGAGTTCGACATGATATTCCCCCCTACGGGATCGACAACAGGGATTGTTGGCGTGCAAGCGAAGTTGCGGCGTCATTCACTTCGTGTCAATATGTTTCATATAGTTCTGCTCAAAATAATGGGGGACGAAAATCATGATGCCGCAACAATGTCGAGCTGCCCGCGCGCTCGTCGGTTGGTCGCAGCAGCAGCTAGCCGACGCTGCATCAGTGGGGGTAGCCACCATCCGGGTGTTCGAAGGTGGCGGATCCGAGCCGCGAAGCGCCACCTTGCAAGTGCTATGCCTCGCCCTTGAGGCCGCCGGTGTAGTGTTTTTGGGCGACGGCGATTGCGTCGAGGGCGGACCAGGTGTGAGGCTCAAGAAAATGTTGCCGCGTGCCACTCTGTTGCCAGGCGGGGAAGCCGGCATCATCCAAAACAACGAGATGTAGGAGCGGAATCGAATGGCCGAGTTCCGAGAACGAGCTGGCGTGAGGCTCAAGGCTCGTGACTAAGCCGGCGGCCATTGAGATGCCACAGCCGCTCGGGAACTTCGCGCACGAGCTGTTTGAGCGAGCGGCTGAATACCTGGAGGCTTTCGCCATCCTCGCGGACGACGCCCGCCCGAAGCGCTATTACGCGAGCTATTTCCTGCTCGTCCATGCGCTCGAGCTTTTCCTAAAGTCATATCTTGCCGCGAAGGGAGAACCAAAGGTGACAATCCGGCGCTTGGGCCACGAGCTGAAAGACATTTTCACACTGTGTGAAAAGCTCGGAATCCCGGCGGCGGCCGAACTGAAGAGTTTCACCCTGCATATGCAGGAGATGAACCGCGATCACGATTTTCGATATCCTTCAGGCTACAATCTCAACGTGCCCCGGCCGACAGAATGTATTCGCACCGTCGACGCGCTGAGAGAGGCCATCTTCCCGATAGTGAACAGCGCCGCTCTGATCGCGCAGTTGAACTTTGCGGCTGACACCCATCATCTCAAAGGGAAGAAGATCGTCTGGTCAGATTGACGGCCGCGGCGATAAACGCCACCGCCATCAGAGAACAGGCTTGGCCTGCTCAGCCTTCTTTCTCAGGCGCTCGGCTTTCCGTGTTTCCACTCCCTCGGCATAAAGCCGACGTCTTTCTGCAGCTCTTTCATGCATCGCTTGTTTGGCTCGAGCGCGCTCTTCGCGCGCGGCCACGGCCGCGTTCCAAGTCGCCATGGCTCGAGCAGTCTGCTCCACCTCGCGCCGGTCACGGTCTATTTCAGCTGACCTCTTATACGCGTAGCTTCCAAACGGCTTGTTGTACGGCGTGACCCTAGTCTTCCTTGCCTCGATAAACGCCTCGATGTCGGTCGGATGGTAGCGACGCGACACCCTTGACCACCGGCCGACGTTTACGAAGGGAATCTCTCCCGCCATCGTCAGATCTGTTAGTTGGCGAATTGAAATCGCCAGCATAGCGGCCGCTTCGCGGGGCTTGATTAAGACACCTGGCATTCCCTGTCCCTCGCTTCGGGAACTCGGCGGCGCCCCCGAAATGAACTGCACGGCCGCCGCCGCGTGTCCTTCCGAGAGCCCACGATCGGGCAGCATGTGGAATGTCTCATAAAAGCATGATCGTCCGGGCAGCGCGACCAGCGCGCGCCGCTGTCCCCGCTTTCCACATCGAATTGCGATCGACGGCGGAGCGCTGGTTCTGCTTCGAAGCCACGCGGAGCGAAAGCTTGCGCTGATCTGCTCGGACGGATTGTGCTCAAAAAAGCGAATTAAGCAGCCAACCAACGAACGCAACTCCGCCGAGAAATAGGCCCTTCAGTGCGGCGTCGGTGGCATTGTTGAATAGCTGGCTGTTTGCAGCCATGACTGTTCGATTCTGAACGATTAGGTCGTCATAGTGCTCGCATTGCTCCGCAAGTGACGCCTCCCAAGGTTTTTTGATCGAAATGTCGTCCTCCCAGTTTCCAGGTTGACTGCCCGAAAACCCGAAATCGACAGATCGACCTGAATGAACAGCCGACCACGAAGCGCCGATAAGTACCGCTGCGACTGTAGATGCCACTATTGCGAGAGGAGCGTTTGGCGGCTCCGCGCTGGCGAGACCGTAAGCCCCACTGATTAGAACCACTGCAGCCGCCGAAGCTAATCCGGCAAAGGTGTACGCCCGCTGATCCGCTGCGATCGCGGATAACATCTGTGCATCGAGATGAGCTTCAGCTTGACGCAGGATTTCCTTTAGGCTGTCCTCTTGGGCTGTTTGCAGTTTTTGCGAGAGGGGATTGTTATTCATGCATACACACCATCAAATCTATTCACAGCCAAGGAAAACAGATACCGGCAAGAAAAGCGATGGGTCTTCGTCCGGTAGCCGACAGGGCAACTTCGAGGGAGCCAAAGTTCACAAGCCGGAGCCTCGCCCCCAACCTCGGCCAACACCGAACCCCGAAAAAAAGGGAAAATAACGGGTGGCGCGGCCGAAGCCGCGCCACTCGCCTTCACTCCGCCGCGGCCAGGTCCTCGCCGGGATCCTCTACCAGGCCGAGCACGTCGCCAAGGTCGAAACAATCCGCCAGGCCGAGGCCGGATTCTGGGATCGACATGCTGTTTTTTCTGTATTGCTTCTCGGCATCGAAGGCGTCCTGCCCTTCTGGCGTGTCCGTGCGCAGCGCGACATCCTGGTCGACGGCCACATCAGCGACGAGCGACGGCACGAGGTGCACCCACCGTCGCTGGCAAATGTGATGACGACCGCTTGCGTTCTCGACGAAGGCAAAGTCGCGTGTGGCGAAAACCTCGACGTCCGCCGCAATGTCAGGCTCGGGGGCTGCCGCCGGCGCGGGGTCGGAGTCGACCGCGGTAGGCTGGCCCGCGCGCTTGGCAGCAGCCCGGGCGCGAAGCCGGTCCGACAACAGCACTGTCGCAGGATCCCGAATGGCCGCCGGCGGCGTTCCGTCAGATCTCATTTCCGGGATCTGGCGATCGAGCCCGAACATCCGGGCGAGAACCTGGTCGCGACCGAATACCGAGCTCCGGTGTTCGAAGAGGTCGGGCGCGGCGGCGAAGAGGTTCTCGGCAACGATCGCCCGGAGCAGCTCAGCCGGGATGAAATGGTCATGGTGCCGAAGCGGATGATGCTGCTCGCGTGACCATGATCGGGCCTCGACGACGTTCAACCCCTCGGGCACCCTCGCCATGAAGGCAGCGCATGCCTTGCCGAAGATAGCAGCGGCCTTGGCGAGCTCGGGAGCGACTTCCTTGTCGACGAAGTCCGCGAGCGCCTCGTCGGCCCGGGCTGCCTCGTCACGCGTGTCCTGGTCGCGCGTGGCGGCCAGTGCGGTGCGAAGGTCGACCAACTGCTGATCCCCCTCGGCGATGCTCTCGACTATCGCCTCGAGGTGGTCGCGGGCAATCGCGACCGAGTGGCGGAGCTCCGCGGGCGGGTCGAGTGACGGATTATCGCGCACAAATGCGCGCATCGCGGTCTTGTGCTCCTCGAGCGCCTTGTCGACGAGGAATTGTTTTTTCGTCAGCTCGAGACGGGCGGCTTCGAATTGCGCGATCTGTGCCTCGACTTTCGAGATCGGGCTCGATTTGGAAAATGGATTCTTCACGATAGCTACTCCAACGGGGTTGAGGGGCCGTGCGGCGCCGGCCCGAAGGCCGGCCGCCATTTCGTGGGCATCGGATTTCAGGCCTACCGGCCGGCCGCGCCGACAGCGCGCTTCCAGCCAGCGTCAGCCTTGCCGTCGGCAGCATCATCGCCGATGTGACGATTGACGTTGGCGACGGCCCGGTGCCATCCCTCCGCGGCTGGCGCGCCGCCGATCGGTTCAGGCGTCCCGATGCCGACGCCGGCCTTCGGTTCATTCTTCCGCCAGGCGGCCGCTGAAGGCTTCGCCGCGGCCGCAACGGCAGAATCAATTTCGGCCGCCGCGACATCGAGCATTGTAACTGCCTGCTCGGCGGTGAATTCGGATTCGATCGCGAGGATGTCGGCGAGCTTCGGCATCTTCTTGGCCGACGCGCATCCCAAGATCGCACGGATTCGAGCGCGCTCTTCCTGTTCGATGGTCATTTCATTTCTCCGGCGCCGCTGTTTTGGGAGGTTCGGGCGCGGGCTGGCGCATGGGCCGGCGCTCGATCTGAAGTTCGTCTGTCGGAACGATCGGCGTCCTCGAGCGTCTTAGCGGCCCAGCTCATTGAAAGGCCGTAGCATTGGCCCCATTCGTCGGCCCGGCGAGCGGTTCGCTGCGCTCGGCGCGTCAGCTTGCCAACTCGGATCCTCGAAATGGCGCCGGCATGAGCGAGCTTCCCAAGGCGCTGACCGACGCGACGATGATGGAGGCCAGTGTCGTCTGCGAGTTGCGTCACGCGGGCCGTGCAGAGCCGCAGATCGGGATGCCAGAACCGCACAAGGCACTCAGCCACCTCGACCGTGCGGGCTTCGCCCGGAAAGGCGATACGAACCGCCTGGAGCCAATTTGCGGGGCTGAGGTCTGCGGGTTGGATGCTCACGCTGCACCGTCCCGACCGTTCGGCGTGTCACCAAAGCGGTGGAAATCGATTGCGAATTGAACTGCGGATCTGAACGACCGAATTTCCCGCAGGATCACCTCCTCCGACAGATTGGCCGCTGCGAGCTGATCCCGAAGCGCCTGGACCGCCGCGTACCAGAAGTCGTCGCGGATCTTGCCTTCTCGGGATTCCAGGCCTTCTGCGATCCTCAAAACAGTCACCGTTCGGCGCGCCAAAGGAAATGGCATCACCACCTGGCCGACGGTCTGCTTCCGCCTCCGCCTCGTCACTCGCGTCATCGGGAAGGTCATAACGTTCAAGTCTGGAAACAGCCCGAGCGTCATCTCGATACCCTTCTTCTTGCAGTCTCTGACACAGATGATCGTGGTGCTTCGATCGAGGCGGGGAGCCCATGCGACCCCGCCGTCGTTACGAACTCGACCTCACCATTCTTGATTGTGCCGTACGATATCGGTGGGCTGGACGAGGTCGGCGGTGAACCGCCTCCTACCGCCTGCACTATCTCGTCAATAGTTGCGCTTGCCACCGTCGAGTGGACAGGTGCGTCCGGAGACCCGAAGGGATATGTATCCATATCCCTAGTGACCGCCGAACCTGTCCGCGCGCCCTCCGCCGAACCTGTCCGCTCTGCATTGTGTGCGGGGTCCGCCGGACCTGTCCGCTCACGCTTCTTGCGCTCATAATAATAGCTCCGACTGATCCCTTCAGCCTCCCACGGCTTTCCGGTTGATACCTTCGCGAGATACGATTCTCGGTCGTCAGAACCCTCCTGCCGACGCGCCTGCCGCTTGCGCTCGATGTCATCGGCTCGGGCTTTAGCGGCGACCCGGTCCCGCTGCTCTTCGATCGATATGTCGGCGCTGTTCATGGTCCTAATTTCCAAGGCTGATCTTTCCTGCCACGTCAGCCGTACAAGTCTGCCCGCGTCGGCGTCGCTTAGGTTGTATCGCCTTCCCTCGATGCGCATCCGCACGGGCTCGAACACATGGTCAAAGTCTTGCATCAGGTGCGGCGCGAAGCGCGCGCACCAACCCGCCAGCACAGATTTGAGGTCCGAAGGCCGCTTCAACGCGTTGGCCGCATGAGCCACGATCAGGATGAAAGGATCGGCATCGATCTCCTCTGGAATGAGTTTTCCAAACCGCATCTGAACGACCTGTTCGATCTCCCTCATGCGAAGGAGCGCTTTGTCCCAGAATCCCCCCTCCGATCGCTGCTCGGCGATGACGCACTTCCCGGCAATGATCTTGCGTCCGGACCGTCTTGCCTTGCGCGACGAAGAGGAATATTTTCCGCCGGCTGATGTTTTCTGATCTGCCGCCGCGTCTGGTTCGCACCCAGACCGGCGGTTTTCTTTAGGCTCATCGCTCATGATGTCAGATCCCCGCATTGACACCGGAAGCGCGCACGCCCGAGCTTAGCGACGGGAACGCGGACGGTTGCGCGGTGGCCGCAGCCGCACGCGACCAGGCGGCTAACTGTGGCGCCTGGCGCCGCCATCGCGGCGTCGATCTCGGATCGCAGCTCGCTCTTGGGGATCCGGCGCTTCGGCGCTCCGAATGGGAGAAGAGCGCCGTCGACGGGCTCGGCGCCCTGGCGCGCGACGCGCGAGCGGTCGCGCTGGCGATCCCAGTTGCGGCCAGTCATCGAGGCGCTCCCAACATGGCGCTTGCGCGATCGACGGCTGCCACCGTTTGAGATGGAGAAAGGCCGAAGCGCGCGCTCACAGCCGTGGCGGTGGTATCCGGATCAAATGCCAACCAAACCGACGCAACAGCGACCAGCAGATCGGCGATCTGGACTTCAAAACTCTCTCCCTCGCCTCGTGGTCGGAAGGCTGCGATCATCTCGCGGACGCGCTCGATCGAGAGTTCGCTCGCCTCGATGCCGGCCCTGACGATCGCAAGATCGGTCGCACCAGGTTCAAGGCGACGTAGCTCGTCGAAGAAGCTGTGCGGGGTCGTCCAATCGTAGGCTCTCGCGAGCAGATAGCCGACGAGCCGATTGTGCCGGGCGGCGTCGGTCATCAGGCGGCGTCCTCGAGGAAGAACCTGATCAGCTTGTTCCGATCCGCGACCCATCGGCCGCCTACCTTTTTCGCCGGCAGTTTGCCAGCATCCAAAAGGTGAAACGCTTGGCGGGGTGTCCGACCAATTACCTCGGCAATCGCTTCGGCCCCCCAAACAAGGTCAATAACGCCGTGCTCTTCGGCCATCTGCATCTCCTATGTTCGCAACTTATGGAAAAGAGCGTAACACGAAGGACGGGCTTGCGGTAAGCGCAAACCACTGGTAAAACTCCCATATAACGGACTTTTCAAAAATATCGTAACGGAGGCGTCCGTGATCCCGATCCGGTTGAACTGGCAAAAGCCCCGAGATGGTGTCGAAATCATCTTGGACGAGAGCGGCGAGGCGATGGCTACAGAGCATCCGAACCTCGATTATCGCGACGTTCGAGCCCGCTCGGAAAGAATGGATCCGGTCAACTATCATGTGCCGGACCTGGAGAATCCGGTGGCGTTGCACTTTATCAACTGCCGGGGCGATGACGATCTCGTCGCCTTTCTCAATCGCTTCGGACTGCCGGAAAGACTTACGCCCACGGCCAATCTTGATCGGGTTTTCATGTCCGTTCTGGTGGAGTTAAAGGAGGATCTCGAAGAGGTGTTTCGCCTAAATTCACATTCGAAGACCGTGAGCAGAACCCAGCGCGCCAATGAACTTTTAAGTCGCGTCAGCCTTCGCCCCACGTTCGACTTCTCTGAGTCGGGAGGCGGCGATCGCCTTGTTTTAGAGCCGTCTTCACTCGGCAATCTCATGGCCATGGAGGCTGCGTTCGCATTTCAGATGGGGGCAATCCTGTCGCACTGTGCACGCTGCTCGAAGGCGTACCTGACCGGCCCATTGACGGGCAGACGCTCGCATTCTGTCTACTGCTCCGACCGCTGTCGCGTGGCTGCCATGCGCGCGCGCAACGTGAAAAAAGTTCCGGACCAGGAGACGAATTGATGTCCATTCGTAAGCGCAACTGGACGAATAGCAAAGGCGAGGAAAAGACCGCGTGGGTCGTTGATTACGTCGACGGCAAGGGCGTTCGCCGGCTGAAGACCTTCGCCAAGAAGAAGGATGCCGACAACTTCGCCGCCACGGCCAAGGTGGAGGTCAGAGAGGGTTCGCACGTCGCAGATGGCGCGAGTGTCACCGTGAAGGCGGCGGGAGCGTTCTGGATTGCCACTGGGGAAAATGAGGGGCTCGAGCGTTCATCGATCGACCAGCGGAAACGCCACCTGAAGCTGCACATTGAGCCGTTCATCGGAACAACATTGCTTTCCCATCTCACGGTGCCGGCCGTGCGCGAGTTCGCGGACAAGCTGCGGAACGAAGGCCGGTCACAGGCAATGGCCCGGAAGGTTGTCGGCTCGCTTGGGGCGCTTTGCTCGGATGCGCAGGAGCGCGGCCTTGCAACGCGCAATCCTGTTAGGGATCTCCGCGGCGGTCGTCGCAGAGGCAAGGAGCGCCAAGCGGACAAGCGTCAGAAAGGCAAGCTCAAGGTCGGCATCGACATACCGACGCGCGAGGAGATCAAGGGCATTCTTGCCGCAGCGACGGGACGCTGGCGCCCGCTTCTCGTCACCGCGGTCTTTACCGGCATGCGATCATCGGAACTACGCGGCCTACGCTGGCAAGACGTGGATTTCGACCGAGCGCAGATCAGCGTCCACCAGCGCGCCGACGACTATGGAAAGATCGGCCGGCCGAAGTCCGAGGCGGGAGAGAGAACGATCCCTGTGCCGCCGGCGGTAGTCAATGCATTGAGGGAGTGGAAGCTCGCCTGCCCCCGGCGCGCTTCAGAGGATAGCGACGGCAATCCGGTCAAGGAACTTCACTACGTGTTCCCGACCGGAAGCGGCAACATCGAAAGTCGATCGAACATTACCAAGCGAGGTTTCTTGCCCACGCAGGTAGCGGCCGGCGTGACGGTCTCGAGCGACGAGAAGGACGACGATGGCAAAATCGTCATGGTAGCCAAGTACGGCGGCATGCACGCACTTCGCCACTTCTATGCCTCATGGTCGATTAACCGGCCGCAGGACGGCGGCTTAGGTCTCCCGGCAAAAGTGATCCAAGAACGCCTCGGACATAGCTCGATCGTGATGACAATGGACGTGTATGGTCACCTGTTCCCGCGTGAGGATGATGCTGAAGAAATGGCCGCTGCCGAACGGTCCCTAATAGGATAGGCGCGACATAGACGCGACAAACGCCCGATTTCATTAACGAAATCAAAGCCAGGTTCAAGCATCATAATCCTGGGGTCGGGGGTTCAAGTCCCTCTCCCGCTACCACCATACCCCCCGACGCTCTGACGCCGTTGGGGAAGGCTTTCTCCCCCAGGAGCGCCATTAGACGTCCGGCGATTTCCACTTCGACTCCGCCGAGCCTTGATGGATCGCGAAACACGGTCACGGTTTCGATCAAGTCCCGCATCGCCTCTGCGGATTCGGAATCGCCGGCCATAAGGCCTTTTGTAAGTCCGGCCTGCAGTTGATTCAATTGTTGTTCGTAGCGTGCCAACACTGCAGGATGCAGTGCGATCACGGTGGCCGCCGCGGGCACCTGATCCAGTTCCGTCACAACCGCTTTCCGCTCTTCATTCAGCGTTGTTGATTGCGGTCCCAAGACTGCTGGATCGCCATGGCCCTTGGCGATGGCGGTGACTAGGCGGTCGATCTCGCGCGACAGTTCTCCGAGCCGTCGCTCCAGGCGAGCACGCCGTGCATCGGTATCGGCTGCAAGGCGCCTTCGTTCCTCTTGATAGGTCTGGACGTAATGGGCAATTACGTCAGGATGGCGCAACTCGGCGGCGAGGCCGGTCAGGACCGCAGTTTCGACGGTATCCAGATAGAACGTCTTGGGATCAGAGCAAATTCCGCTTTCCGTGGCGGCGGAACAGCGGATGCGAACACGCTTGGTCTTGTCGATACCCTTTGATGACATACCAGCACCACAAGCACCGCACTTAAGGAGTCCCGTTAGCAAGTGCTGCGGTCGGCGCTGATGGCTTGGATGAGTGATTGCCCGCGCCTTCTTCCTTGCTTGTGCCGCATCGAACAACGCAGCCGAAACAATGGCAAGATCGGGAACTTCGACTGTTTGCCACTCGCCCCTGGAATTTGGACGCGAGACACGCTTGCCAGTATCAGGATCTTTGACCATTCGGACCCTGTTCCAGATCAAGCGACCGGCATACAGTTCATTTTGAAGCAGCCCCGTACCTCTTTGCACATTGCCATTGATAGTTGAGGCGTTCCAGGTTCGGCCGCGAGGCGGCGGCACGCCATCTTTGTTGAGTTTGTGGGCGATATCGCGTGGCGTCTGACCCTCGACATATTCGCCAAAGATGCGACGCACGATCCGCGCTTCCTCTTCTACGATTATGCGCTTCCCAGGATCGCCCAACACGTAAGCGTAACCATAGGTCAATCCGCCGGCGTGAAGGCCATTTTTGATGCGCCCTGCTTGGCCTCGGCGGACTTTGTGAGCAACGTCCTCGCGGTATAGTTGGCCGACAAGGCCACGAAGCCCGACCAAGACCGTATTGACCACACCCTCGTGAACCGCACGGATTTCGATGCCAAGAAATGAAAGGCGCTTGTGAATGCCTGCAAGGTCTTCCATGTCGCGAGAGAGCCGATCAAGCGCCTCCACGACGAGAACATCAAATTCGTGCTCACGAGCTTTGTCCATGAGCTGCAGCAGACCATCACGCCCCAAGACCGAACCGCCGGAGCGGGCTCGATCGTCAAACGTTGCGACAACGTTCAAACCCTCACGCTCTGCGTACGTCCGGCATAGTGCGAGTTGATCGTCTATCGATCGCTCATTCTGAAGGTCGGTTGAGAAGCGTGCGTAGATCGCGGCTCGATTCATGATGTGTTTTCTCGGCCTGTTGACGCTCGTGATCCTCGCGGGCGGCTTGGCGCGCGAGAGCGCTTGCAAGACGAAGAATCGCCCTATCAGGCGGCAGATGCAAGGCCTGATTGTGGATTTTCACCACCATCGCGGGTAGTGCCCGGTACGGGTCGAGAATGGCGATGGACTTGAAAAATACGCGGACAGCTTTCCGCAAGATGCGTGGACTCCTTTGAGCCAATCGAGGCCGCGATCTTTCTCCATACCTAGCAAGATGTATCCAGTCGCGAGATGACGGAAGCACTTAAAGCGGTCCGTCGCAGAAACGGACAGCGTGGCGTGCTATTCGGAAACCTGCCCGTCTGACCTGTTGCTTTCGTTGAACATTCAGAAGAGAAAAGAGCGTTCAATCATGCACGGCCGGGCCGCCAGCATCCGCCCTCCTGCCCAATTGCGCTCGCACCTTCATCGCTGGGCGGTGCCGCGCTCGAACTGGTTCATGCAGAGTTTCATGACCCATGCCCCGCCGCGTTGCTCTTTGTAACTTCTTGTCTTGTGCACCCTGTGGGCTTTGCTGTAGCGAAGCTGCTGACGTAGATCGGGGCTACGCAATTGGAGAGCAAATGAAGGTTGGCCAAATGCCTGACGATCTTATCAAGTCCGATGCGGAATTGCTCGAGATGACCGCCGACATCGTTTCCGCTTATGTCAGCAATAACCCGGTTCCAGTTACGGAACTCGCTCGCGTAATTTCCGATACCTATGGAGCGATCAGCAAGCTGCAGGGAGCACCCGCACCCAAAGCGGAAGAGAAGCCTACACCCGCTGTCCCGATCAAGAAATCGGTGACGCCCGATTTCATCATCTGCCTGGAAGACGGCAGGAAGTTCAAATCGCTCAAACGGCACTTAGGCACTCACTACGATCTGTCACCGGATGCCTACCGTGCGAAATGGAGCCTGCCCTCCGACTATCCGATGGTTGCGCCGAATTATGCCGCGGTGCGATCGGCGATGGCGAAGGCGATCGGCCTGGGACGGAAGGCCGCGCCTGAGCCTAAGGCGGCGCCAACGAAGCGCCGCAAGATCGGCATCAAGACAACCTGACAGCGGGGCTATTTTGCGCAAAAACCCGCATTCTGTTGAATGGGCGCGGGCCGATTGCTTTCCGTCAGAAAGAACCCCTGCCCCTTGTTCAAGGGCAGCGGCTGCCGAGGACACCCATCCCTCAAGGGATAATCACCCTCTCGCAGACGGCATCTGGGAAAACGCTGCGATGATCGCCTCGAGTGACACGTTCAGTGCATTCGAAAAGGTCCTGCCCTTCTGCCAAATCGCAACGTAGTGATAGAGGGCGGATGGTTCCACTGGCTTTATTCCCAGGTGAAACGCCGCGTATTCACGCGCGATGATCTCGTTGGTGATTGAAATGCCCAGGCCAGCCGAAACGTATCCGGCTTCGTGACCGTTGCAATCGAATTCCACCAGTATGTCTGGCTCAACGCCGGCGAAGCGCAAGGCATTGAAGTTCATTTGGTGGGCGGCGAACTGCGGATCGATATCGACGATCGTTTCGCCTGCCAGGTCGTGAGTCTCGATACAGGTCTGTTGTGAAAAGCGATGGTCGGGATGGAAGATGCATACGTTGCGAGCTGACCCAAGCGGCGCCCAATCAAACAGACTTGGGTCCAGCGGCAGTCGCGAGATTCCGAGATCCGCGCGTCCGGCCAGGATGTGCTCGCCGATCTGCTCGTAGCTACCCGAAATCGACCGCACATTCGAAGCGGTCTGTGAGCGGATAATCGCCACGACCTTGGGCAAGGTCACGAAACCGAAAACAGAAGGCGCGGCAATCGCGATCCGCTGCTTTTCCTCGTTCTTCATAGCGAAGATCGACGCTTCCAGACGATCCAGCGACGTCAGGGCAAGTTCTACGTTCCGCAGGAGTTCCCATGCTTCCTGCAAGGGAACGATGCGGTTGGCTGACCTCTTGAACAGTGTGATGCCGAGCGTGGTCTCGAGTTGCTTCACATGCTGGCTGACGGCCGGCTGGCTTATCCCGAGCGCTGCCGCCGCCCGCCGTGTCGAACCGGCCCGCAACACTTCCCGGAAGACCTTCAGCTGACGGAGCTTGAGGTCGCTCTGCAACAACTCCATTCCCTGCGCACCTTGCCCTGACAACGCTACCCGGGCAGCGGATAACGCCAACCTTGGAGCAACGAACGGCCTCAGTATATAACGGTGCGTTATAGATTAAATAATAAAAATTATAGATTGAGTGTTTAATTTCAGGCGCTAGAATTAGCCAATATCTCAAATTAACTCCAAATTACAAATATAACAATTCGCAACCTTGGGTTATACGGCTTGGTCTTGGTGATAAAGACCGGCGTATCCTGCGGTAAATGCGAGTCGAGGAACGCGCCCCATGGGTGGTTTTACTAGTCAGTTTGTTGTCGCACTCACCGTGACCATAAGCCTGGCCCTTGTCAGCGGCTGCCTTGGTACGGCATTTGGGTTGTTTTTGGCGATTTCGAAGGGCACGGCAAAACCGCGCCTCAACCGCGTCGTGACCGCCTACACGACAGTTGTCCGTGGTGTACCAGAACTTCTCATTATCCTGCTCATCTACTTCGGCGGAACCACGCTCGCCAGCAAGATCGCCGCCCGGTATGTGGAGGTGAACGCATTCACCGCAGGCGTTATCGCGCTCTCGGTCGTTTTCAGCGGTTATGCAACCGAAGTGTTTCGCGGCGCGATTGCGGCGGTGCCAGCGGGTCAAACCGAAGCGGCAAAGTCACTTGGACTGAATGCCTGGCAGCGTTGGATGTTCGTCATCGGACCGCAGATGCTGCGGCTGGCGCTGCCTGCCTATGGCAATCTCTGGATTTCGCTCTTCAAGGATACCGCGCTGGTTTCGATCGTCGGCCTGACCGACATCATGCGCGTTGCGTATGTGGGGGCCGGATCCTTGCGCGCACCGCTGACCTTCTACCTTGCGGCCTCCGCTCTCTATCTCTCGCTGACCACCGTCACGCTGCTGTCGATCCGGCTGGCTGAGCGGCGCTATCCGGCACTCGGGCAGTAGGGGAGCGACCTATGAACCTAGGCTTGATGTTCGACGCAATGGTTGTCCTGCCTTCGGGCGTTGGTCTCACATTGACCCTGACGGTCTTGTCGCTGACGGCCGGATTTATTCTGTCCGTGCCGCTCGCCTTCATGCGCGCATTCGGACGTCCCGGCCTCTCGCTCGCAGTGCTCTCATACACCTATGTGATCCGCGGAACGCCGATGCTTGTTCAGCTGTTTCTGCTCTACTATGGCCTCGCTCAGATCGAGGCGGTGCGAGCCAGCATCTTCTGGGCGATCCTGCGGGACCCTTTCTGGTGCGCCCTGCTTACATTCTCACTGAACAGCGCGGCACACACCACCGAGATCCTGTGCCGCGGTCTCCAGTCCGTGCCTAAGGGTGTCACAGAGGCGGCCACGTCTCTCGGCTTGAAACGCTTCCAGATCGCTCGCCTGGTCACCTTCCCGATCGCTTTCAGGATATCGCTTCCGGCCTACGGCAACGAGATCGTTGGGATGATCAAGGGTTCGTCCCTGGCGAGCACCGTGACGCTGCTCGAGATCACCGGGATGGCGAGACAGATGGTGTCGACCACGTTCGCGCCGTACGAAATCTTCATCGTCGCCGGAGCGATCTATCTGTCGCTCACTTCCATCGCCGTAAAAGCGATCCAGCTTCTGGAGCGATGGCTTTCGACCGACGGGCATCCTGTGCGTCGACGAAAGGCGCGATTGCGCCCCGCCCTACCTGACCCAGAGATCACGACGCCCCTGCCCTGACCTGCGGGTTTTTGGCGGCCCTTTCCATCTTAACCAACGAAGAGGTGCATCATGCGCATACCCCTAGCTATTGCTGTTTCTATCGCATCCTTGATGTCGGCATTCCCGGCCAGCGCGCAAAGCGAGCGCGTCATAACGATCGCCTCCGAAGGTGCTTCGCCGCCCTGGGACAGCACCGACGCGAACGGTCAACTTTACGGTTACGATATCGATGTTGGACAGGAGCTGTGTCGTCGCATCGAGATCAAATGTACCTTTGTCCCACAGGATTGGGACGGGATCATCCCGGCACTCCTTGTCGGCAAGTTCGACGTGATCATGTCTGGCATGGCGATCACGGAAAAACGCAAGCAGAAGATCGCGTTCTCGGTTCCCTACGCCACCGGCTTCAACCAGTTCGTGGTGCGCAAGGACCTGGGTCTCGACGCCGGCGACACCAAGGAAAAGGTCAACCTTTCGACCATCGGGGACAAGGAAAAGGCAACCATCGAGCGCCTCAGATCGACACTCGCCGGCAAGGCGATCGGGGCCTTGCGCTCGTCGAATTCGGAAGCCGTCGTGAAGGAAATGCTGGGCGATGTCGTGACCATTCGCAGTTATGACAGCCAGGACAACATGAAGCTCGATCTTGCCGCGGGTCGCATCGACGGCGGCCTCGCCGACTATTTCACCTGGCGGGATTTTCTGGAGACGCCTTCCGGCGCGGATGTGGTGTTTTTCGGCCCTGAGCTGAAGGGCGGGCTCTGGGGGCCGGGCGTCGGCGCCGGCTTGCGCAAGGACGATACGGAGTTGCTCGCCAAGTTCAACGCCGCCATCGACGCGGCCACGAAGGATGGGACGATCAAGGCGCTGAGCCTGAAATGGTTCAAAAGCGATATCTCGCCAGCCATCTCGCAATAGAGGCAACCGACTTCGACATTGACGAGGTGCCGGCCGGAACGCCAGCGCCCTCCCCTCCTTCAAGGCGAGCTCCATGAAAGACCAGTTCTGCGCGGTCGTTACCGGCCAATCCCTGATCAAGCACGACATCCGTGACGTCAAAGACGAACGCTTCATCGCGGTTACGGACTTCCTGCGCCAGGGCGACGTCGTCTTCACCAACTTCGAGTCGACGATCCTCGGCAAGCACGGCGGGTGGCCGACCAAGGGCAAATACTTCGGATATTCCAGGGCTGAAGTGCTCGACGCATTGCAGGCGATCGGTTTCAACGCGCTTGCGCTGGCAAACAACCACGCCTTCGATCTCGGACCTGGCGGCATCCTCTCGACGCTGGAGGAGGTGGAAGCGCGCCGTTTCCTGCATGCCGGCATCGGGGCCGACGAGACGGAAGCGAGGAAACCGGGCCGCCACCGGCTGGGCGCGCGCGAGGTCGCGCTTCTTGCGCTGGATGCAGGGCCCGGCCCGGCCAACATGTATGCCGAAGACCGTACGGCCTTCCGGCCGGCTCGGCCCGGCGTCAATCGTCTGAACACCGCTCGCAAGATAGGGGTGCCTGACGGGCATTTCGGTAGACTGGCAAGGCTGGGCGCTCATTTGCAAAGCTCCCCCTTTGAACTGGCCAACTATGCGCAACCGGAGGATCCGGTAGTGGTGTCGGCCGACAAGGAGATCAATTTCTACGGCACCGTGTTCACGCAAGCCGCCGACTTCGGCCGTTTAATCGAAGTCGATCAGTTGAGCGCGAGTGTCCATCTGTCCGCCATCCGGCAAGCGGCGGCACAAGGCGATTTCGTCATTGCCTATCTGCACCACCATCATTGGGAACCAGGTTGGCAGGACGTGCCGCGCTGGGTGCAGACCTTTGCCAGGATGTGCATCGACGCCGGTGCAAACCTCTTCGTCAGCCACGGCGCTCCGGTGCTCCAGGCCGTGGAAATCTACAATGGCTCCCCGATCTTCTACGGCCTCGGAAATTTCCTCTTCCACGTCCATCCTGACGAAACCGAATGGAATCCACCGGAAGTCTGGCAAAGCATCGTCGCCGCGTGCCGCTATGATGCGAGCGGAAACCTCGCAGAAATAGATCTCCTGCCCGTCGTGATCGGCGCGGAGGCCCAGTCTCTCGGATCAGCAACAGGCAGACTGGTGCCGGTCGCCGTGACGGGAGGCGCGGCGCGAGACATCCTCGAGGGATTCGCGACCCGCTCGCGGGCGTTCGGCGTCGAAATCGAAGTGTCCTCGGCTTCCGGCCGCATCGCCGTGCCCGCTGCCCGAAAATTCGGCTGACGGCCCCGACCGGACGTCAGACGGTCTTGCATTCGGCCGGCGCGGATTCGCCGGCCGTCTCGCTACCCGCCTTTGTGTCTCGCAGGGCCAGTTCTTCTCCCAACGCTGCGATCAGGGACGAGACACGACCGCGCACACGCGGCGAAAGATTCACTAGCCCCTCAATCAGGCGCCGACCCTCCGCGCTGGCGATGAAATCCAGGCGCTCGTCGACCGGGAGGGGCCGCGCCTCGACGCGGGCCTCATCGTTTCCCGGCAGTCCTTCAAAGAAGCGGCCGACAGGAACGCCGAGCGACGTGGCGATCTCGTAGAGCATCGACGCGCTCACCCGATTCCGCGCGTTCTCGTATTTCTGGAGCTGCTGGAAACTGATGCCGATGGATCGAGCAAGCTGGGCTTGCGAGATGTCCGACTGGACGCGAACGGTCGCAATCTGCCTGCCGACATGCTGATCGGCTGGATGAGGATCACTGCCGGTCCTTGGCTTCGGCCCGATCCTAAGGAGGACGGAGCGTTGCGTTTTCAACAAGGCCTTTCGATGCTCCACTCGTCAGCCGGATAGAGTATGTCGCGTCCGCTCCGGGCTCTTCGCACCACTATCGTATGCAGATCGAATCGCCATTTAATATACCTTATAGGGTCAAAATAACCCTATAGGTGGCAAAGAAAATCTGCCTGCCGATTGTGGACTCATGGTCAGTCCACGACAGATTCGGGCCGCACGAGCCTTGCTTGGTTGGTCGCAGCAGGAGCTTGCTGACAAGGCAATTGTGTCGCTGAATGCGCTGGCCCGGTTGGAAAACGGCAAGGTGGATTCCCGGATCAGCACGTTGCAGGCCATTGAGGCGGCTCTGACAAAAGCGGGTGTTGAATTCTTGTCCGCTGGCCAAAAGGGTGAAGGTGTTCGGCTCTTAGATCCTCTGGTTTGAATGTCCAGTTCGCGGAAAGACAGGTTCTCGCAGCTGCTCCCGCCACAGCTACCCTTCGGCCGGTGACGAGAGGCAAAGTCGTGGTATGGTCGGAATCAGCCATGATCCGAGTTTCCTGAAGCTTGGTTGTGGTCAGGCTGGGATGACCCCCAACGCACGTCCCGCAGCCGAGCCCAAATGTGAGCCCCTGCTCCTACGAAACTTTGGCAGCAGAAAAACTTAAGTGAGCGATTTTCTATCACATGAGCCATAAGTGATCAACCTTGAAATTGGATGATATGAAAGAAATTATCGGCGCCCAGATCAGAGGAGCGCGAGGGTTGATACGGTGGAGCGCCGAAGATTTGGCCGATGCCGCGAGCGTGGGAGTAGCCACAGTGAGGCGCGCAGAAGCTGCGGATGGCGTCCCTCCGATCACAATAGCAAATCGGAACGCAATCCGTGGTGCCCTGGAAAGGGCGGGCGTCGAGTTCATTTCGGAAAACGGCGGCGGCGCTGGCGTGCGCTTGGCCAAGCGGCAATAGCGAACAACGCCCAGCTTCGAGCAATCGTCCAAATCTGATCGCCGACGTCCCGCTTGCTTTGAACAAGGTGGGGCGATCCGTACAGGTGACATTGTACGACCGAAAAGGGGCCGCGAAGAGACTGGCAGGTTCCGGGGAGTCGACTTGAAAGAGCCGCCATCCCGACCACGGTCGCGCGGGCGTCGAAACAGAGACCGAGACAGTAGTACGAAAGCATAGGACCGCAGTCGACTTGGCAAGAGCCAATAAAGCCTTGCGTCATTTCGCCTGCCTCTCCATAACGTTATCCGCCGACTGTAAGCGACAACATGGTCGGAAATGGGGGGGAGTCGAATGGCAACGATGCGTGCGATATGCCACGCCAAAACTAGGCTGTCGGAACAGCACACGCGCAGCACCGAAAGTGGCCGGTCCATTGGCTGATGCGTTGCTTCCGCAGGATATTCTCGATGGCGCGGCTGTCCGCGACCGGCCGAACCTGTTCGTCATCGGGAGCTTCGATCGGCGTATCACCTTTTATTCGCAGCAGGTCCGGGGGCTTTCTCTGGTTCATGCGCTGAAGGATTTAGGTTACGTCAATGCGAATCCGCGGATCGCCGTGGTCGGCGGCGGTGCAGCAGGCGTCGCTGCAGCGGCAGCTGCCGCGCTTGTTACCGAATCGCAGATCGTGCTGTTCGAAAAGGGCGGGGAGCTGCTCCCCCTCCAGTCGACCACCGATCGCCGACGGCTCGATCCGCATATCTACGATTGGCCGGCGCATGACACGACGGATCCCATTGCAGACTTGCCAATACTGGACTGGGAGTCCGGATCGTGCCGTTCGGTACGTGACGACGTTCTTGTTGGCTTCAATGACATCGTGGTTAGGCTCGCGCCAAGGTTGCAGTCTCGTGTGCGCCATCAGGTCACGGCGCTCAACGTCGTACCGGATGGTTACCAGATCGAGTTCACCGATCTGGATAGCCCCCTCCCCTCGCCAGGGAACGAGCATCGCGAGCAATTTCACATTGTCTTGCTTGCTGTCGGCTTCGGGGTCGAGCCAATCGAGCCAGTTCCAACTATACAGAGTGCCAGCTACTGGACCGATGCCGGCGTGCCGGTTGCCGAGTTCGCGGGCCGACCGACTCCGCGCTTCTTCATCAGCGGAGCGGGCGACGGTGGGCTGATCGACTTCGTTGCCGCCGGCGCGCGCGATTTCGATCATGCCGGCATGATCCAGCTGGTTTCGAGCCATCCGGGGATCACTGCGCTGAAGCCCGCCCTTGCCGCAATCGATGTCCGGGCACGTGCGCGGGACGCTGCCGGCGCCCGTTTTGATTTCTTGGCAGCTTATAATGCAGAACTGCTGCAGCCGCTTAGCGACATTGGCCTAGTTGCTTCCGTCGCGCAGCAGCTGCGGCCTGGGGTCAGGCTGACGCTGCAGACACAGCACGCCGAACTGTTTGAAGTGTCAACCGCAACGCTCAATCGGCTCGCCGCCTATCTCACCATCAAGGCGATTGAGGGCGACCCGCAACGCACCTTTCGGCACCTGCAATGCGACGCCGTTGCGCGAATCGCTCCGCCTGACCCGGCACCTGAAGTCGCAGATTTCTGGCTCGATTGTGCCGGCGAGAGGGTCGCAGCGGATGCTGTCATCGTTCGCCGAGGCCCGCGTCGAGATGTCGTCCGTGCTCCGTTCGCTGCTCATTTGGTAAGCCACGAAGCAATCCATAAGGAGTGGTTGACGCGTCATGGCGAGGCAACACTCGTACCGAAGCTGTCGAGCGCTGCGCGGACCTTGTTCAGAGAGGCTGCGCGCAAGGCGGACATCCCGCTCGCTCCGAGACTTCAGCGGCTGGCTGCGCATCAGCTGCCGATCTCAGTGCAATTGTTGCGCGAGGCAGGCAATATCCGGTGGTCGGGCGCGATACCGGCTGAGCAGCTCCTGCGCTCGTGGAGCGAGCGTCAGCCTTTCGAGATCATCCTTCCCGACGGCCCTGAATATCTTGGATCGGTGGCGGGCGCGGTTCTGCGCGTTGCCTGCCATAGTAACAATTGCCGGTTGCATGCGGCACCAGCGCAGTGGAGTCAGCATGTCCGGGCGCTCAGTCTGGAGTCACAGCACGCAGAGGGTATGGCGATGCCGGCCATCGTGGCCGGCAACCCCGGCGGTGCGGCTCAGAATCCGATCATGCTTCCACCAGATATTCTCGCGCGCAGGATTCACCGCTCGCTCGATAGCTGGTTGCTGGAGCGTCTTGATGCGCATCTCCAACCCTTTTTTGCCAGCAATACCGACCCTGGTCGACCTATTAACCTCAAGATCGCCACCGATTTACGGGCCGTCATGGCGACTACATGGGCGACTTGGCACGCTTCGTTCACTGACGAGCCGGTGCTCCTCGGCCATTTCCTTCGCTTGATGATCTGCGCGGTCGACGATGACGATAATCGCGACGCCGCGCAGATTCTGGTCGGTCCCAACAAATGGGCGGTTATCCTGCGCGGCACTGCCGTCGCCCTCGCCATTGCCGCCGCCTGGGAGGCCACATCGCCGAAGGGTATCAGGCCCGGCAATCTTGTTCGGCTGCGCAATGGCGACAGCGCATGGGCCGGACACGGCTGCGCAGCCGATATGATCAATGGCGATGAGATGTCATTGTGCGCCGCGTCTTTCATGTGGCAGACTCAATTCGTTATTCTTGTCGTCAAAAGTGCCATCGAGGTCAGCCGCATCGCCGAACGCCCGTTTGCGCGGGTCGACACCGACCAGCCGGGGCTCAGCGAAACGGCAGGCTCTGGTCCGGTGATCATGTCAGTAAGCCGCGATTTCGTTGACGCAGTGGCAGTAGGTTTGGTCGAGCTGCGCGCGTTGCTGGCTGCCGTGGAAGCACGGCATTTCGAAGCGCTGGAAAAGACGATCGTGAAAGGCGCAGCATGACGGAAAGTTCGACTCTGTCACCCGGACTGGCGAATTTCGCCGAGCGGCTTCGCGCAGCGGCGCTGGCGCTCAAGCTGAACGTTGAGGATCGGCCGGAATTGGCGCGTTCGATCTTCAACGGTGGGTCGACGAAGTCGACCACGCTCAGTCCGACCGATCTGCCGGCGGAGAGTCATGCCATTCGGATCAATCGTTTCAATATCGTGCTTGGCATTCTTCCTGACGTTCCTGCGATGGAAGCGGTGCTCGAGACGCTACGGCGATGCCGAAATCAATGTGTTGTCGCGCGCTCTTTCCTGGGGGCGAACGAGACGCTCGACCTGCAGCTGATGCTGCTGGGACCACGAGCAAGCGAGCGGCAGGATGCCTGGCGGGCTATGGCTTTGATGGTCGAACGCGACGACCGTGTCGCCCGCAAGCTCGCCTGGTTGCGGCCGGAGGATCCCAAGCGGGACGAAGAGAGCTTTGCCGAATTTCTCAAGCGCACCTTTCTCGCCCGACCATGGGTACATGCCGAGGGCCAGTTCGAAGATGCGGCGCTCGACGAGCTGAGCGGGACCGGCGCAACGGCGCCGGGCTTGCCGCGGACGACCGCCGACGAGTGGGAGCGCATTGCGCTCGATGGGAAGAAATCGCCGGACGACATCGTTACGGCACTGGTCAGGGCCTGGGAGCGGAGGGGACAGGCATGAGCGAGATTTTCCTATCCCGCGTCGCAATCCATGATTTCCGAACCTTTGGAAACTTCGAGATCGACATTCCGGCGGCACCAGGCCTGGTTCTACTCACGGGAACCAACGGCCTCGGCAAGAGCAGCTTCTTCGATGCGATCGAATGGGGCCTGACCAACAAGATCCTCCGTTTTGAACCTTATCTGCAGAAGGGCCGAAAGAAATTAGTCGAGAAGGATTATCTCACCCGGCGCGGAGCCGAGCCCGGATCGCACCGCGTGGGGCTGACCTTTTCGGAAGGTGACCTCATCAAGCGCAGTGCGACGGGCGGTACCGCAACGGCGGACATCGTCGCGCAACTCGCGCGTCCCGATCGCCGCATTATCAATGATCTGGGCACTTATCTCGCCCTCACCCATTTCCTCGGGCAAGCGGCGCAGCAGCGGTTCACTAGCCGAGATCCCCAGGATCAGTGGCAAGCGCTCAAGGGACCGAGCGGCATCGATCGGCTCGAGCGCATCCGCGCGGGCCTACGTGGGCGGCCGACCATCACAGCGTTCACCCGTCGGCTAGATAAAGAGCAAGGCACGGTAGCCGAACTCGAGCGCGAAATCGTGGACTGGCAGGGACGGACGACTCGCCTGAACAGGTTACGCGCGGCGACGCGCGCGACCGGTGTGCTCAGCGCAGTCGAGATTGCTGCGGGAATCGACCAGCTCGAAGCTGACCTTCGGCAGATTGTCGCCGATCAGCCGCTGGACGTCACAACCGCCGATGTCGGACAGCGTCTTTCAGCGCTCGGCGATCGTATCGGAGACACGCTGCGATCATTGGGCGACCGGAAAGCGGTGCTGGAGACCTTATCGACATTTCCAGCGCGATTTGCGATCAGCCAAGCCGAAGCGCGCCTCGACCATCCCAGCCTCGTACGGCTGCGAAGCGCAGTGAGCGACGCGCAGGCACGACTCGATCACGCATCCCGACTCGTTGCCACAACCAGCGATGCCGTCACGGCCCAGAATGCCGCGATAGCCACAATCAAACAGAATATCGCCCTACTCGATGCGGCGCGGACCGATCTGGCGCGCCGTACGCAACTCGCAGAGCTGCGAGCGAAAGAAGCGCAGGATCGTAAGGCGCTTGCCGAGGCGATCGCCACCCATCGCAGGACGATCGCCGACGCCGATACAGTGATAGACCAATATAGCGACACCGCAGCTGAAGTCGCGCGTCTGAGAAGCCTTGCCGACTCGGCGCGCGCGCTCAACGAAGCCATGGCCGAGTGCGCCGATCTTGAGACGGAGTCTCGGGCCGCCGACACCGCGCTTGCCCAGGGGCGCGAGGCAGCGTCCAGCGCCGCTGCCTCTCTCACTGCGCTCGAGCAGCAGTTGGCCCATCTCAACGACCGGATATTCGGCGCTGAGCGCGAACGTGCCGAGGCCGACCGGCACGCAACTGCGATCAGCGCCGCCCTGTCACAGATCGCCAGCCATGTTCATGAGGACGATACCGACTGCCCGGTGTGTCGAACGCAGTTCGAGCCGGGAGTCCTTAAGGCACTAGCGGAGGCCGCAGCATCGGGGAGCGATCATCGCCTCACTCAGGCCGACGATGCGCTCGAGAATTTGCGGAGCGAACGTCCCGCACTCAGCGATCAGATCCGTCGCCTTCGAACCGAGGTGGCAGCTGTCGAGGGGCTCGAGCGGGCGGCAGCCGTAGCCGCAGACGCTGTGACGAATGCGCGCTCCGCCATCGCCCGGACACTTGAAACGTCTCCAGATGGCGATCTCGCCCCTCTTGCCGCGACGCGGATGCGCGACGCGGATGCCGCGCTCGCGGCGGCGGAGGTAGCGCTAGAACCGCTAGCGGCGAGTGCCGCTGGGGCGAGCGAACAACGAACTTCGAAAGCCGTCGATCTCGATGAGCTGATCGCGCGTGACAGCCAATTCGGAGCCCGACTGACGCATTTTGAGGGCGAAGACAAGGCGTGTGCAGATCGGATCGCGGCGCGCAATCTGTCAAACGTAACGATTGGCGAGCTTGGGATCAGGCTGACGACGGAACGCGAGCGAGGCGAAACCGCAAAGGCACAACTCGCCACACTTTCCGAAGCGGCGAACGCTGCGGTCGCGGAAGTTCAGCGGGAGCGAGCCGCATTGGATGCCGCTCAACGCGAGCTTGCGGCAGGCGAGCTGGTCCGCGGAACCGCCGAGCAGGCGGCGCGGCAGATGCAGCAGCGTTGGACCCGAGCTGGCCTCAATAACAGCCCGGGCCAAGCCGAATATGATCGCGGTATTGCGGCGATCGAGGCCGTGCTGGCCGGACTGCGTTCGCTCGACGAACGGCGGCTTGTGCTAGCCCGTGACAATGAAGATGCGCTGCTTCAGAACGAGATCGACGAGATCGTTGCGTCAATGCAGTCAGCGGGTGGGGATAACGGCGTGCGCGAACCGGCGGCATATCTTGGTGCACTTAAGACAAAGCTCGAGACTGCCCGCGCGGCGGTGAAGCTCACCACAGCCACACGAAGCGCAGTGAAGCGCTATTCGGAGAGTTTGCAGGCACAGGCGGACGATTTTTCCGCGCGCGTACTCGATCCACTCAACGAGGTTATCGACGACTTCAACGAGGCGATGCTGAGCACGCCCGGGGAGAGTATTCAGTTCAAGGCCGACACGCGGGTCGATGCGACAAGCTTCGGTATGGCACTGCGCTACCGAGAAAAGGTGGAGAATGCGATCGAGACAAAGAAGGATCTGCCGCCCCAGGTCGTGCTGAGCGAAGGCCAACTTGCGGCCAACGGCTTCAGCATCCTATGTGCGGCGAGCACCGCTTACCCCTGGTCGCGCTGGCGGGCACTGCTGCTTGACGATCCACTTCAGCATAATGACATCATTCACACTGCCGCCTTTGTCGACGTGATGCGCAACATGGTTGAGTTAAACGGCTATCAGCTGATCATGTCGAGCCACGATCGAGGCGAGAGCGATTTCATCGCGCGCAAGTTCGATGCGGCCGGCCTCCCCTGCTCGACCGTGCTTCTGACAGCCCCATCGGATAAGGGCGTCGTCTGGGTCCCGCCCGAACATAATCAAGCAGCGGGGAGGGTCATGCGGCGGAACATGCAGGCATCGAGCGCCAACAGCGCCTGACGCTTCGTTGACGGCGGCGCTGGCCAGCTAAAAGTCGGATAAGCACCATCGGCCCTGGATGGGGATCGATGCTCTAGCTCTGTGAATGTCTTTCTCGATCCGAGTCGGGGATGTCGAGCGGTGGCCAGTTGTCGCGTGTGCGACATGAGCAGACATTGCGGGTGATCAGGACGAGTGCATCCGAGGTCGAGCCCTAAGAATATTTGTTTCCAAGCGTTCTAGAACGAAAGTGCGAAGTGGTCATTGGCTGAAGATCAAGATGAATGCCTGCAATGGGGCCGGAAGCGGACAAGCGGCTTCGGAAACATGGCTACGAAAAGTCGCCATGTTTGTATTTCAGCCTGAGCGAAGTTGCGACAACAGGAGCCCAGTGTGAACGGCTAATGTCACAACGACTGGCGTTCCCGCCAGCTTCGGGGTCCGAGCGGGACCGGCATGAACGTGTGCCTTCTATGGCGCGTGCGACACGAAAGGCAACTTTGCGCCTCAACCCAACGGTGCTGTGTGTACGCGGGAAGTCAGCGTGTTGCGCTGCCAGCATAGATCTCAAGAAATCGGATCGGTGCTTACAGCGCTCAGCCAGACTTCCAAGGCACCGCGCGGAAGCAGCGCCTCGACTGGCGTGATATCGAAGGCAACACCGCGACCGATCACCTGGAAGTCAGATGCCTGAATTCCGCACCACAGCAGCGCTAGATCGCGATCCGCCGTGCAAAGTTGCACGGTCTCGCGAGGAAATAGCGCAAAAATATGGATAAGGATCTCAAGCGAACGCAGGTCTGACAGCGCATTGTATGCGTCCTTTCTTGAATAACCGGGTCGCAAATTCAACAAAGTGAAAGCAGGGCTGCGCCCATTCGGCACCGCAATTGAACTTGCGATCGCGAATACCAACAAAGATTTCCGTGGTACATCGAACCGATCTGCTGCTTCCATGACGCTCGCAATGCAGGCCGCCACTCGCTTGCGACTAGTCGGTGCACAGAGTGCCGGCGCAAGCTCAAGTAACATGGCATTTTTTCGACCGAAGCTTGCGCGGGTGTCTTCGATCAGGCCGAGCACACCTTCCAGACTCTTGGCCCCCACTACAATTTCCGCCTTGGGCAGAGCGCGCCTCAGCTTGCTCACCGTCTCGTCAATTTGCGCCCTAGCCTCACTGGGATCGGGAATGCGACGGCTGTTGCCTTCGAGAGCGCAAAGCAACGGATTAATGCGTATTTGACTGTCTTCGAACAGGTCGAGGAAATCCGGTTCGCGGCCTTTTTTAACGCCGCCTTCGAACCGGCTCACAATCTCGGTCATGACATTGCGGTCAATCAGAATTATGGAGTTGGACTTGATCGTTGCCAGAGCTGACGGCATCCATCCGCCTTTAACAAGCCCGATCGCTCGCGACGTGAAACGGCTCTGAAGAGTGGTATTGATGTGAACCATCTCGCCCGGAGAGACACCGTCGAAATCCGTGTGAAGGACCTGCCCGTTGTACATATCGAGCGGGATGGTGACGGGCAAATTGGGAGATGCTCCGACGAGCTCCGTATAGCTCCGCGGTTGAATATCGACGTCTGCGAAGCTGATCGTTCTGCCGGGACCGCCGTTAGGCCCCTTGGTCTCTGTGAAGCGGAACGTCCCGCCAGCACCAGGCGGGGTTTCGATATCCGAAGTCATGAATAGTGATTCCGTGTTAACGCAAGCTCTGTCGCCTCGCCCATATCGTTTCGACATGCCGCTACCTGAGATTTGGCGTCAAAGCCAGACAAGTGTGCCTCTGGGCCTGACCGTCGCGCTCACGCTCTTTGCATCCAACTTTGCAGTTTCGTGTGCGCAGGCACAAATATGAGGGAACCCTTCCGGGGGGGTAGACAGGGACACCAGCGTTGATCGCAAGGTATGCTTCGCGCGCCGGAAAGATTCTCAGGTTCCAGGAGAAACATTAGTCAGGGCAGCTTCTACTTGCGCTGACGCAATGCCGAATTCGCGTAATGCTCGAACACAGCCGGCACGTCGTCCGAAAGAATGTTACCTAGCCAGAGCGGGTCTTCACTGTCGGTAAGAAGGTACGGATCGGCACCTTCCACGACAGCGACGAGTACGCTCCATTGTCGGTCGACCAATGTAGAAGGAAAAGAGCGCAGAAGTGACCGGATGTTCGCTTCCTTGCGGTGACACTCAAGTGCAATCAGAGCGGCATGTCTGACTTCGCTGTCGCTGTCGTGATCGGCGAGATGACCGAGCTCTTTCGCCAGTGTTGCGATAGGCAGCCACACCGCCAGTTCGGCAGCGGCTCTGCGATCGGAGACTGTGCCGGTCATTCGCGCTGCGATGAGGCCTGCGACGGTGTCTGGATCGAGTCGCCGTAACTCCCGCCCCGCCGCGTTCCGCAGCGAGTCTCTTTCGGTCGCGACAGCCGCATTAATTAGCTTCTCGGCCGCGATCTCGGGCGCAATTCGGACAAGGAGCCGACATAGGTGGCGCTCGATCTGCGGATGGGAGTGCAGGGCGAAGTCGATCGCGTCGACAGCTCGCGCTACATCGAATTTTGCCAAGCCTTCTATGGCGCGGAGAGGCTCCGTCGTCACGAAAGAGCGCCCGGCAAAAGCCTTGTCAAAGATTTGCTCGCGCAACAACGGGTCGCCCGCTTCCGCAGCTATGTCATACGGTCCATCGCGGAGAAACCGTCCGCCCTTACAGCGGTCAACTGCGGCGCTGACGCTCAGCTTTCTGGTCGCAGGATTGGCATAAAGGACGCGGATCACCTCGTCGTCATGCTTCCCGCTGGCCGTCGCAGCGTCCCGGCTTTGCAGCCAGTTCCCAAGCAATTCCAAGCCGAATTCGCCGAGCCCGGCCAAGGCATTTATGCCCATCCAAGCATTCTTCGCCGTGTGGACCATACGGAGGGCAAGTTGCGCGAAATCAATAGACTGATCACCTAGCTCCCGAAGCGCGATGCACGCATACAGCGCCACCTTGCCTTCCGGCTCGGCTCGCTGAAGGACCAGGCGCACCGTCGAAATCAGATCCGCGTCATCGCTAAGCCAAGCAATCAGCAGTGCGATCACCAGCGACTCTTCGCTCGACCCTATGCTCTGTAATACCCGCAGAGCTGGGCCTGTTAACGCGTTTGGCATCCGGCCCCGGTGACTCCGAAGCTCGGCAAGGTTGGTCGGCACTTCCGCTATGCCGCTGTCTTGCAAGATGTCGACCAGAACTTCGTCTGCGCCGAGGGCCGCGAGCGCTGTCATCGATTGGTGGAACTCGGCATACGGATCGGATTCCAATTTTCCGTTGGAATCACGAGGGACTGGGCGGCGAGCGATGGCGGCGAGCCTTTTAATGATGCCGTCGTCCGCGCGAACGAATGCCCAGTTCAGCCCACCGTGGCGAACCCAGAAATGTTCAGATTCCAGCTCCCGTTTGACCAACGTGGTGATTCCCTCACCGCTCATAAGGATCAAGACTCGACGCGCGCTTTCGCGAACGCGATCACGGTAGTTGCTATTGGTGCGCAGCCGGCTGCACGCGACTGCAGCAATCATCCGCTCCAATTCGCCCCCAGCCTTTGCGAAAAGGATTGCCAGCAGCTCAGGACAGACGATGCGTCCGACAAGATCCAGAGAGTGATAGAGCCAACCTGGATCGCCCTCGATGGATTCATCGAAACGGTCGTGCAGCTCCTGTTCAAGCGTGCGAAGCATGAGCCTGAGCGTTGCCTCGTCCATTTCGTCAGGCCGTTCCCAGAAGAGGTCTGCGATCAGGCGGTGTGCGCTTGGTTCTGCTTCGGCAAGGATACGAATGTGTTGCCGCGTCAAATCGGGCTGCGCCCGGAGCAAGCCCGGAAGCCAATGACTTCGGGTCAGATATCGCTCGAACTTCTCGACTTCGACGAGGCGTTCAATCGCGCCCCGTGGATCCAAGATCGACAAGGCATATAGCGCCGCACCGCTGGCAGAATCTGCTGCCTGGGATAGGTGCTGGATCACGAAGTCGAGGTTACTACGATCCAAAAACCGCGCGATGCAATAAAGCAGGCTACGCGGCTTACTCGCACCAACTTTAGACATCAATACAGCCTTGGTCTCCTCCCATATCGCGGGTGCATCGGGATGCTCCAACCCGTTCAGCAGATATCCAAGCTCGGAAACAGGCTCCTTCTCCACATCGGCTGCAAGAATGCGCTCACGGAGCCATTCTGGATCCAACTCGAGGCCGGCACGCAGGGCCGTGGAACTGGCCCTGTAGTCGTCATACCGCGAACCGTCTGTCTTGTCCTTCAAGGCGTCCACGCGCTGCTGGTGGATCTCCCAGAGCCGATTGAGATGACGGATGTCGGGTGCGGCTGTGAGCACAGCGATGGCAACTGCCTGTCGGTTTTGGGACAATGAATGCAGCAATGAATTGACGACATCCCCCAACTCAATATCGTCCTGCCGGGCGAGATTGGCGAAGGCTTGGCCGATCAGCTTGGCCCGATACCCACCATCGGAGGTAGGGGGGTCGATTGCTTTCAACCGCTCAAGAAGTATTGGGACGGCTCGCTGCCCGAGGGTCGGCAAGTGCTGAACATAAAGCTCCTCGCCGTAGGTTCCGAATTCCCGGCTGTCTTCCATTTGCGCGACAGTCTGGCCTAGGGCCTCGGAATTCTGTGCGTCCGCTGCCAGCAGCCAGAGCGTGTCCATCGGCACATAACCGAGCCCTCTGCGTTTAGGCTCACTCTCGTTGGCGACGAAAGCCCCCAAGCTTTGGAGGGTCAATTGCTTGCGCTGGTATTGCCATACGAGTGACTTTGCTACCGCCCAATTGCGCAGGCGGTCATGAGCAAACGCAACATCACCGCTTTCGCTGACACGAAGCCACCCGACGGCATCCAGCCGCAAAGCCGCGTCGTCATTCAGTCCAATCTCATTCCACATCGGCCGAGGTAGAGGATAAAAGCCGTCCATCATGGAAACAGCGAGGGCAATTACGATCCCTTCGTCGCCGATCCGGCCCTTGGCGGCAATCCGAGCCCAGAATCCTTCGAATATCTCGTATTCGCTACGTGGGGCGCTTTGCACCGAGGCGTACGGAAGGTCTAGGTAGAGTCCGGCCAGTATCGGGTTGCGCAGCAGCGCCTTCAAGTCAGGCGGGAGATCCGTCCACCTTCGACCACTCAACTTCAACAGGCGATCAAGTTCGTCGACCGAGAACTCGCCGACGGCATGCACATGAACGACATCGCCATCGGTCATCTCCAGTGCCCGTGCCAAGACTCGCGGAACGGTTAAGACCAGGCGCATCCCCCAATCAGCCCAATCCTGACGAACGAGATCGCGCGCGACGTCGATATCCTGGATGTCGTCGATCGCCACGGTTACCCGGGAAGCAAGGCCCTCGCCCAGAAGTTCTCGCAGGAAATGCGATACCGCAACAAGGGATTTGTCGGACGTGTCGCCAAGGCCCGTTTGCCACACGTCGCGCGCCGCCTGCGCCAGAAGGTCTTCACGCGTCTTGCCTGCAAGCACCAGGGTTGCGATCTGGCGCTCTTGCCCGAATTCCTCCAGCATCTGTCCGAGTTGCCATGTCTTTCCCGTGCCGCTTGCTCCCGCAATCAACAATATCGGCTTGTCTATAGGCCAATCAGGCATGTTGCGCACATCGCGGTCAGGTCGATATTTTAATCGGGTAAGCCGGCGGCGTGTTAACGCGCACATCGTTTCGGCAAGCTCCGCCGCCTTACGGAGCCGCTCCGGATTGAGGCCCACATAACGGAAAATGGAATCAATCCAGGCGGCATCTAATTGAGCTTCGCCGTTGCTCAATGTCTCGACAAGCACGCCGATCAGGCGCTCTCGGATTCCGCGCTCGTCGCCAAGGTCGGGCGCATAGCGCCGCAACAGCTTTTCCACAGCGGCTGCGCGGGCGCCGCCGTCTGCACCAAACTCCATCTCAAAATGCGACAAGAGATGAAACACGACCGCGCTTTCGTTGGCAGCCGATTGTTGAATCCCGGCTCGCGTCACCGTAGCGATGTGGTCGAAGAACTCGCGGTTGGTACCGACCTGATCCTTGGCGAAGCTTCGCTTCTCGATATCGTCGAGGTCATCTGGCCCGGCTGCCGACTTTACGTCAGAGAGAAATGCGTTAAACGGGTTCAGCTTGCCAGGGCGCCCATCGGTCACGAACCGATAACAGGCATTCGACGGACGAGTTGGTGGTACGGCCTTGCGGAGATCTCGCAGGACAGATTCAACGCCAGCAAGAGCCCATGTGCCGTCCTCGCGAGTTTTGTATTGTTCCACGAGGTAGAGACCGCTTGCTTCTGCCCGTGCATCTCCACCGCGACGAGGTTCCAACACAAGGCACGCATCATTGATCTCGCGGCCGTCCAGGTTTCCAGAAAGCGTCACATCGGCTAGCCAGCCAAGATGGTGGATGATTTGATAGAGAAAGCCGTTTATCGCAGCGGGTCCGCCGGCCTGCGTCATGTCTGCACCCTGTAAGCGCCATCGATTAAGAGCCGGGACTACACAAACGCAGCACTGCAGCCAACTTGTTTGCCAAAGCGCATGGTAGCGGTCAAGCTAGCGATCGACACACTTGACATCTTCGGATGTGTTGTTGTCGAAATGTCTGCTTTCAGCTGACCGCAACACTGAACTCTATGGTCGAGATGAGGCGTAAAGCAGCTATTCAAGAATCGGCATGCCAAGCCCAACGTCGGGTCAAAACTGTCGTTAGCTGTGATGATCAGCCGCCATTTTCGGCGTCGGATCGGGCACTAAGATCGGCCACGGCTTGCCGGATGCCAGATCAGGATGGCGCAGCTCGTCTTCGGGCGCACCGTTTTCGTCGCGAACGCGATCGATTTCTCGGAGTGCACGCGCGGCGAAATCGTGAGGGCCGCCATCTGTCGTCATAGCCAACAGCTTCCGCCGTAGCTCAGTTGCTGCGACAGGAAGCACATCGAACGCGCCGCTCCAGTGTTCAGAAGCGACTTGCTCAGTGACGGCTCTCTCGATGGTTCGCCATGAGATCAACGAGCGCCGAAGTTTGTTTTCCAGCTCAACAAGCAACAGTACACCGTCAGGGTCATTAACCTCTGCCACGGCACTCGCCAGTAAGATAAGCTTTGGCGAAACGCCGCGTTTCAATAGACCGAATGCGTAGTTGCGCAATTCTGAATGTGTACTCAGCAAACCAGCTATTACCTGGCTGCTGTCGCGTCCTTCGATTTTGCCCTCAAGGACCAGGTCGAGATAGCGGCGCGCCGATGTGCACGTGCTCCGAAGCCTCACCGCATCGCGCCATGCGTGATTATTGTAGAAGGTGCCATCATTCTCAGCGAGCTTGAACAGCGCTTCCTCGATCTCTGGTGTCTGCACCCACACAGTGGCTCGGATCATCTCCTCGATGAACTGAGGCTCCCGCTGCCGTGGCGGCAATACCGCAATCGTGCCGGCAAGCTGCGCTGGATGGTCGGTAAATGGCAGTAGCAGGAGCCACGCCTTCAACTGCCAACCTTCATTCAGAATCCAAGTCTGGCTCTTGGCATCTTCCAAGACGTCATCGATCCCGGCCTGCACGACGCCGAACGGGATTGTTTCGCCAGAGAGGATTAGGTTCAGCACAAAATTTGATCGCACCCCTTGTGAAGCGATCGACAAAAGCGCGTTGATTGTGTCGGGGCGCTCGCCGTGCGGCAGGCGCACGGCTTGAATGGCCAGCTTGATCGCGTGATTCTTCTGCTCGTCGGAGACGCCATTGGCGACAAGCGGCACAATCGCCTCGAATATGGCTTCGGCTTCGTTGCAGGTCTGCGTGGTGCGGTGCCCGCGCAGCGTTCGCATCTCCTGTACCCGGGCAAAGTCCATGCTTCCAGGGAAGCCGCGATCGATCTTGGGTTCGTTCGCAAGAATCCACTGCACCTTGAGCACCAGCGCAGCGGTTTCGCCAAAATCCTCATCGACCAAATAGCTGACCATCAGGGCCGTCGTCTCTTGCGCTTTGATCGCCGTGAACGCTCTCTGATATCTGTTTATGTAGCTCGTGCGTGCTTCATTCGTCGCCTTGCCTCGCCAGCGTTCAGCCTCGGCCTGCTTGCGGAATATCCGATAGCGGCACAACTCGTCGTCGAGCAGCCGCTTGAGCATCGGAAGCAGCGCGACTGATGGAAAATGACCGATGAGGTCGGCTATCACGGATAGTTGGCCGCGAGTGGCGCTATCGCTTGCGATCAGCCGTTCACCCCATTGCCCTACTAACTGCATAATAGTTGCATCAGCTTCCTTTGGAAACGGGCGCGCTCTCTCCCCTTCCTCATCACGGCGGCACAACAGTTCCGCGAGTGAGCGGACTTCTTCATCGCTGGTTGTCGCAGCACGCTCCTGAACGGCGGCGACAAGGCTGGCGCCAGGCGTATGCGCAATTCGATCGCGGAGATTGTAGTAACGATCGCTCAAACTTTTCTCGTATTTGCCAAGCTTTCCAATCTCGGCGAGCATGGAGATCCAGGCGTCGACGAGTTTACCGACACTGACAGGACCGAGAATGGACGCGGCGGCATCGGCGCGGCTATCCATCCGATCTAGTGGGGTCAGCACCATGTTTAGAAGACCGTCGTCTTCGATCACTATCCCGGAAGCGGCCAAAATGTCGTCCGCGCCGTAGAACAGCTCGCGTCCCTCGCGCAGGCGCTTCAGCAATCCTAGAGCGACCGCTTGCTCGTATTGCTTGCGGGATTCGTAGATCAACCCGACTTCGAGGCCTCGCTTGGGTTCAATTTGAATGGTAGCGACGAGCGCAGTCAACTCTGCGCTATGATCATTGCCATCGTGCGCATACACAATCGCTCGCAGCCGCTCGTAGTCGGAAACTTGATGCTTCGCACGTGCACGCGCCGCCGCGAGCCGATCCTGGATACCCTTTTCTTCAATCTCTTCGAGATGGCTCTTTCGGTAGACGAGGTCGAAGGTGTCGTCGTCGGCGGTACTCAACACGTTCGCGACATGGCGATCAGCGCGGCGGAAGGACATTGCGTCGACAGCTGCGGCCTTCAGTTCGGGGTCAGGATCGCTTTTCGCGATTTGCGCCGCAAGATCCAGTCCATCCATTCCGCTCCTGAAGGCGATCTCGGAAACAACCGTGGTCCGAACCTCTAGAGGCAGGGCGAGGATGTTCTTCACGGCATTAGGTCCGAGCACCGACGGGCGAAACCGGCGCGCCGCACGCAAGGCCGGAAGGCTTATTTGGTCGTTTTCGTTCGTGATAAGTGGCCATACCAGATCGCGAAATTCGGCGCGGCCCGACGTGACCATGACTCGCACGGCACGATCCACTTTCCCATGGGTGTGCCATCGCCTGACCCGCTTCTGAATTTCCTCAGAAATCTGCGCCCACACCGTGTGGGTCGAGCGGAAAATCATGTCCGCGGCCAGGATCGGATCGACGTCGAAGGCTGCAAGGATCGCGACGCCGCATGCCTTCTGCTGTTGCTCGTCGGCGCGCGCCATGCGCTCTACTGCGAAAAGAATCGATTCTTCCCACTGCTTCGAGTTCAGAATGTCGGCTTTCAGCTTTTGAAGCGCTTTCGCGTCGACGACGCTCTCCAGCATCGCGTGCTCGACATCCCTTGACGCGTACCATTCCTGAAACTGCTGGTGCTGGAAGCGATAGCGAACAGGCTCGCCCGTCCGCACCAGTAAATGGTGGCTCACAAGCGCATCAAGCACGTCGCTCGGCTGCGGCTTGATCGCGAGCTGACCCTCCGCGACCAAAAACTCATCCGTCTGCGAAATCGAACGTCTTGCATTGGTGTCCGTGATCGATGTGTTGGCAGCGCGCGTCGCGGTGACAGCCAAGTCGCTCAAAAACACGCCTTGGAGGCCATGCGTAACTACCCTCAGCGACTCAGTATGCTGGGCTTGCCGCTCATGGGCCTCAATGAAGCGGCGCAGTACCTCTTCCTTGGTTCTCGGGAACGGCTGCCCGTCCTGTAGCGAGAGCAGCGATGTCAGGTAGAGTGGCGTAGTAATGAGTTCGCGCACGCCGGGGGTTCGCCACGCCTCGTCGACAAGACGAACGCCGTGGTCGCCCTTGATATCGCGCGCAATGTCCACCTGCTGCTGTTGGGTGAGTTCGAGGACAGTCAGCAGTTGGCCGTCAAACGGCACGTCAGAGATTTCGGGACGAGTTGTGGCGACAAAGGTCGCTCCGGGCAATTCCGCTCGAAGACTCTGTATTTCGGTGCGAGCTCTGCGACGCGCCTCACTCCCGAGCTCATTCCAGCTATCGAACATGAATACAATGCCCGGCTGCTCGGCAACGGCGCGAAGGTCGGGCTCCGTGAATCCGCTAAACGCGGGCCTGCGAAGGATCGCCTCAATGAGCGTAAAAGTACCAGTCGACCAGTCCGAAAGGGAAACCACAAGGGGCGTCCCGCTCGCGGCGCTGACAGAGGCTTTCGCCAACTGAAACAGCGCCGATGTCTTACCTGTGCCCGGAGGTGCAACGATAACCAGATCGTCCATAGCGCCCAGCGTTTGACCAAGTGCGCTGGAAAGAACAGGGTCCGGTTGGCCTTTCACTTCGAGCATTAGGCTGACGTTTGTCGGCGGCCATTTGTGCGAACGCTTGAAAATTTCGAGGTCGGCCGCCGCCGCCTTCTGCAGACGCGCACCAATTTCTCCAACGGTGGGCGGCATGGTGGCTCCGAAGGAGACTTTGTGGACAATGCTACGCCACATGTCCTCAGCGTGCTTGCGCTTCCAGCCATGCAAAACGGTCTCGGAGAACGCGGGATCATCCGAATCGATGGCTTTGGCGCAGTCTTGGCAGAGCCAAACGCCGTTTTCATGCGATTTCCGTTGTTCGGTCGTCATGTCAGCGCGATAGCGACGCGCGCCGGGTCCAGACGCTGCCGCGCAGATATGAGCGGCGACGCCAATGTCCACGTCTTTCGCGCCATCACTCGTCGGCGCTGACGTTAAGTGCCTGCAACTTGGATTGCTACAATGATACCGCGCTTGCCTTGCAAGCCGGCTCCTTGTCGCGCTCGAGAAGTCGTCTCTGTTGCCGTTCTTCGCCATCTTCCACGATGCACTTGGATTTCTCCGACTCAGAACCCATAACAGATTGCATCAAGTCCTCGAACAGCCAGATAGTATCCTAATTTGACTTCTTGGGTCCGAACTGAATGCGCACGACATCGCGCGGGTACAGGCTCGGGTCCATCGCGATTTTAACGCGGCGATATTCGCCAGCAAGACCGCGTTGATGCAGTGAGTTGCTTACATTTATTCCAATCGCGGTCATGTTTTTGTTCTGCTCAAGCGCCTGATCGACCCAAGCAAAAACCTCGTCATTAGACAGATCATTCCCAACTTCGCGCTCTACGTATGTTGGCGTCTGGTCCGACATATGCCGTTCCTCCCGATTTCAGTTCGATACGCTCGCTTCCTTGCAGAGGTGATAGGCTCGCTACAGACCATACAATCAGGCTCAGGTCTATTCGCAGAGCGTGCCGGCAAATCGCCAACCTGTGACCTACGATCACGCCGCGTCCCTGGGTTCTAAGGAAATAGCGATTTCAGATTAGGACACTACCAACAGCCGTGGCGACGCTTCGCTCTTTAGTACGCAGTTGCTTCGGCGTTGAAGCGCACACAGCATTCGGAGTCCACCCTGTCTGCTTTTGCCTGGACGAACGACCGCCTCTGAGATCCCGCGCAGTCTGACAGAACGTCTAACACCAGGCGCGAAGCAGCCGTCCGCAACCCGGCGTACACATGCCAGTTGCTGGAAGCGCATAAACATTTCAGGAAAAGGCCCATTCTTCATTAGCCGGCGTGATCAGCCCGTTCCGCAGCCGGCTGTGGAGTTCTTGCCACGACGGGTCTGTCACGAAGCCTTTCATGCTTCCACATGCCTCGGCGAAGGAAATGTTGCCCAAGCGGTCAAGAAGATCACTCATCCCGCCGTTCCCGCCATTTAGGAACAGCTCGAGCGGATCATCATCACACTCAATTACCCGATGTCCCCAAGCACCCGGCACGTCGTCGGTTGCGAGAGCCTGCCGAAGATCTTCATCCACGCCCGCAGCCGCGAGCGCCTGGCAGACGACATAGCGCATCAGGGGGTAGTAGATCGGCTGATAGCTGCCTCCTAGCGCGCGCACGCCGGGCAGGATCGACAAAACCAGAAACATCAGCAGGAGATTTGGGACAAGGCTGCGGCTTGCCAGCCGCTCAAGGATATCGGTGGCTGTGAAGCACGCCACCTTCATACCGGTCGCGGGATCGATGAGTTCGCCGGCGATCAGACGCAGCGGACGGCGTTTGCCATTTTCATAGAACCAGAAGAAATCAGTACCGCGCGCGAGCCAGCCACTCCAGGGGCCGGACGCGAGCCCGTCCAGGCCGGCAAGGATATTGGAAGCGAACTTCGGGTCTTCTAGCAGTCTCATGCGTAGCCAGGAATTTTCGTCCGATAGATGGTCCGCCACCAAGTCGGCAATATCCTCGTCGTCGATCTGCAGGAAGGCAAAACGGCTTCCGAACATTTTTGGCCAAAGCGTAAGATTGGCTGCCTTGATGGCATGCGCGGGCCGCTCGAATTGCGTCTTCGGAAGAAGGCTACGAAGCAGCGTGAGCGCGTCGCCCCCAGTGTTTGGTTCCGTCGGCAACAACTCGAACCTATAGGGCCCCCGCCCGGCCAGCAGGCTGTATCCGATCATCCGGCTTCGGCTCAGGCCAAAGACGTTGACCGGCTTGCCGTCAACGGCGATCCAGCCTGGTCCCTTGCGTGGCTTTTCGACGAGATTGACCGTCGAAACGGCGTAGGAAACGTAGGTCGAACAGCCATGCGCCGAGAGACCAAGGAGGCTGAAGATATGCGTGTAATAGGCTTCTGGCTCCATGAGGAGAAACAAATGGGGGCCTGTCTGCAACACGCGGCGCCTTGCGAAATCCTTGCAGATCTTCGAGGCGACATCGCTCGACAACCCGTTTCGTGTCGCTGCCTTTCCGATGATGTCGAGCAGTTTGGTGAACGCGCGAACGCGGATTCCTGGCATGGGAACCGAAGCCGGCGCCGTAAACAGGCGAAACGCATAATCGCGGATCGGCCGGGAATGGTATGGGCTCATCCAGGGGTAGAGTGCCGTCAGCGACCCCAGGACTGCCTGTTTCGCATCTACGCCTGCTGTTAGCTCTTCCACCTCACGTTTCGCCTTTTTCTTGTGTCTGAATTACACCAACGCTCAAACACAAAATACTGACGAGGAGCGCCACGCCAAAGCTGAAGAAAATCGTCGAAGGAAATGCTCGATCTCCTACGGCGGCGGCGATGCCGAAGACGAGTAGTCCGAGCGCCACGGCCACACTATGCATGATGCCTTTTGCCCGGCCCAACAGATAGATCGATATAAGCGACTGCAATGTGCATTCAACGCTGACGCGTCCAAGATTGTATGAAAATCCGAGCGCGGCAAAAAGGATCACTGTCCAGGGCGTGGGCAGAGATGTCAGCGCCATGAGGACCAACGCCGTTAAGCCCAAAAGCATGAGATGCCGCGCGTGGGTACTCATCGCTCTTTCAATCCGGAATAGAGAGACCGCGCCGATCAGTGAGCCCGCGGACCATGCAGCCTCAAGGTAGCCGAAATCCACGGCAGTACCTTTTTGTTCCTGAAATACGAAGCTCGATCCCATGACGCTGACAAGCACCGCGCTTGTATAGAGAAGCGCGTAGACGACGATGAGACGACGTAAGCTCAGATCGATTAGTGCTGCAGAGATCTTGGCGATGCGGACATCGCGCGAAGCCGGTTCCAGCCGCATCAAGGCTAGGCAGCCCGCTGAAAATAGGAAGAATGCGGCAAGAACGGTGAATGGCAGGGCTGGGGAGCCCTGTTGTAGCAAAGGCCCTGCAAGCAAAGCTGCGCCGAGATTGCCTAATTGCATGACGAAGAAGACGGCGGAATTCGTGGCTACAAGGCTGCCGCCCTCAGCTATCACGGGGATCAATGATTGAGAGCTCGTGAGCGCGACACGATCGCAAAACGAAAAGAGGGCCGCTGACAGGCAGATGATCAGAAACACGTCCATGTAGAGGAGCGCGCAAGCGGTAGCCAGCATAACGAGGAAGCGGCTGAGGTCTGCCGCAACGTTCAAGCATCGCCTGTCAAATCGATCCGCCGCTACGCCGGCCAAAGGGCTCGCGATGAATTCGACAACGCTGACGATCGCAAGGAACGTCGCCACGCCGGCAGTTCCGTATCCTCGCTCAACGAGAATCCAGGCGGAGGCGATGTAGTAGCCGTTTCGGGCAACCGCCGCTGATAGCGTGCTGGCCAAGAATCCGAGAGGATTGGACCGGTCGGCCCGTCCTTTGCCATGATGAATTTGAACCAGGTTTGACATGAGCGGCGTATCCGGGCTGACCGTCGATGGATACCTACTTCCGCCAAGCCTGCTTTACTGTGATGTTGGGGTTTTCCGATACTTGCTGAGAACGACAAGCGGCGACCTAGATTCGCCACTTACGACGAAATTCCGTCGGGCCCGCACCGAAGGCCCGCTTAAAGGCGGTCGCGAAATGGCTGGAGCTGCCGAAACCACATTCCATCGCGATTTCCGTCGCCGACAGATTGGTCGATCGCAGCATGTCCGCGGACTGCTCCAACCGTCGCTGCGCAATGAATGCGTGCGGCGTCATGCCTGTCGACTGCTTGAAGGCCCTCCAGAAATGGAACCGGCTAACCCCAACCTCCTTTGCCAAATCGGCGAGCGTAGGTCTGCCGTCCGACAACGTCTCGATCATGTCCACCGCCCGCTTGAGATCGAACGATGACAAACCGCCTTTTGCCGGCTCCTGATGGAAGCCGTTCAACCTTAACATTTGCCCGAGCAATTGCGTGGCCTGGCACTCCACCATCGTTGCGCTGATGGGGTCAGGCTGCTTGAGCTCCAAGGCAATCCTCTGCAACGCCAACTCTGCAGTGCCGTCCCGAAATCCGATCGAAGGCGGCAGCACTGCCGGGCGATGGCGAGCCATTCCCGCAAACACCTCGTCGGCGAGCCCTTTTTCAATCGAGACCAGGAGGTAGGAAGCGGTCGCGTCCCCCTCGTCCCACCCATTCCAATCACTGCCGGCGGGCATGAAGATGATCGAACCGGCCCGGCGCGGCAAAAAGGCAATCCGGCGCCCATCCACAATGTCTTCTCCGCGGGACGCCGTGCCCTTCAGGTTCATCAAGAACACATGGTTTGGCTGGAGGAGTCTTGTCTCCTGGCGCTCAAGCCCGGTTCTTTTGACTACGTCCGCCCGCACGCTCCCCCAACTCTCATACTTGTGCGCAAGGGACTGGTGCCGTGAACGGCGATTCTCGGTGGGGTCGAGGGCAAGAGTATTCACGTATCGACAGCCTCCTTACTGCGAATGGCCAGTCGTCGCATGATGTGGCGAACCAAGGGTTGCTGAACAACACGCAAATAACTCTGGATTGGTAGAAGATGTGACTTTAGCGAAAAAATGGCAAACGAGTGAAAGCCGCCTGTATCCGGCAGGCCTACCAGTTGGCTCAGCCAATACTTGAGCCCGGTGAAATATTAGACCCCACTTATCTTAGTGGAATTTCCCCCATCGACGTATCGGCATCTCACCAATGGAACGGTGCTGGAGGCATACTGCGATGCGTGGATTCGACGACTTTCTGGCTGAGTGCGACCATGGCCCACGGATCAACGGACTAGCCGGCTTTTTCGCCGCGACCGCCGCCGGCAAGAGCGGGATGCCAATCCGCAAGCCCGTCGCCGACGCCCGCCTTCTGCCGAGCGATGAACTGCTGCGCAATCTGGTTGCGCTGCATGCGACCCGCCAAGGCTTTTTCGACCAGCACTATCACGGCAGCATTCCCTACAGATTGGAAGAGGAGTGCCGGATGGCCTACGCGGTGCTGAAATACGCAGGGCAGCGTGGCGCTCCGCTTGCGCTATACAGCCTTGGAACAGCGGAAGGCACGATGGCGAGAACACTGTCGGAACTGTCCGAGGGACAGGTACGCTCCCTGTCGTGCAGCCCGAACGCGGAGAATTACAAATGCTTCATGGCTTATGGCAAACCTCCGCACGCTGACTTCTTCGTCGGCCCCTTTCATCATTTGACGAAGGAAGTCCTGCGTTCAGATCCGCGACTGGCAAATTTTGCCCACGGGTTCGACATTATTCTCGAAGATACGACCTTTCAGATGTACTCGCCCAACAGAGCAAGCCAGATCGAATTCGTGACCCAGCACCTCAAGCAGGACGGAATCTTCGTCTTCGTCGAGAAGTTCCGGGCAACCGAGGAGCCGGACTACAGGCGTCGCGAATACCAGAAGGATTTTGGCTTCAAGGCGCGCTATTTTCCCCCAGACGAAATCGAGAAGAAGCAAACCCTCGTCCTGGATACGATGTTCGGCAATGAGGTGACTTTGGCAGAGATGGCCGACGCAATACGCGCGCATTTCAGCTACTGCTCCCTGACCTGGAACAGTGGAAATTTCTGTAGCCTCGCTGCGAGCAATAGCGCGGAAAACCTCAACCGCTACCTTTCCCAGATGACCACTCCGGCCATTCCGCACGAGTACGTCTACGAAACCAGCTTGTATCCGACCCTGCCCGTTGGCGTCGCCGCGGCGCAGGAATAGGCACCTGTGCCTTGAGGCAGGTCAACAACACGTTGCGCCGTTTGGACCATGTCTTCGCAGCTGTCGACCATGGTAGCCTCAGGCAGGCCGCAAGAGTTCTCAGAGTGAGGGAATCCTGTGTCAGCCGCAACATCGTTGCTCTCGAGCAATTGCTGGACATGCAGTTGTTTGATCGCGACGTCCATGGCGTTCGACTGACTGAAGCAGGCCGGGCCTGGACTGACCTCGTCCGGGCTCACTATGAAGGCTTGCACGATGCCCTTGCCGGAGGTGTTCGCGGCGACCATGATGCCAAAACAGTCAAGATAGGGTTGTGCGGCCAGATAGGCCGGGCGTTCGTGGCGCGCCTTGTCGATCGATTTCGCAGCTTACATCCGGACGTGAGCATCGCCATCGAGGACGTTCCCCATGAACATTGTCTGGCGGCAATACGTCGCCGGCGCCTTGACATCGTCTTCACGCACGGGCTTGAGAACGGCGCCTTATGCCGTAGCGAAATATTTGGGCACGAGCGCTTGTTCGTTCTCCTGCCCTGTTACCATCGACTTGCTGAAAGGCCTGCGGTCACATGGGCTGATCTTGCAGATACGTGCCTGCTGGTTGCGGTCGGATCGCCGCTGGATCCGGTTTTGCTGGGAAAGATTGCCTCGGCTGGTGGCCCCGCTATTCAAATATGTCGCGCGAGCGAAGCGACCGTCATCCTCAAGGTGCAACTCGGTGAAGGCGTTACTCTGGCCGGCGAAGGTTTTGCCAAGACCGTCGTTATCGACACCACGGTTTGGAAACCGATCAGTGGCCAGAGCAGCACCAGTTCGATCAGGGCAGTGTGGCTGGAATCGAATCCAAAGCGTGCACTCCTGCGGCTGGTCGGGACCACAAGAAACATGGTGACAGTAACGCGACCCGGGCCTACCCCTGTCAATGCAGGAAGTACGGAACGACGCGGCGCGATTTCTGAAATCGCGCCATGACTGGGAGGCGCGACTGACGCGGTTCGACTCAGTCGTCCAGCCCTTAGCCGCTCTCCGAACGCTTTGCCTTGGCAAAGCCTCGATCCGTCGCAATGAAGCGCTCCAAGATAGCAACGATGAGGCGCGGCGCATCGGCGGGCCGTTGCCCAGCGTCGCGGCCGAGTATCTCCGCATAGGCGGTCAGGTCACGGTGCAGTGCCGCGGGGAGTTCCACCATGACCTTGACGGGTTTGTCGTCGGCAATTGGCCCCAGTTTCAGCTTGGCCATTTCAGCCTCCGTAAGGTTCAAGCACGAGATCGCGCGTGACGATGACGCGCACCGGGAATCCCGGTCGGATGGTGAGCGTCGGCGCTATGTTGAGCTGCCGCTGGACGATCTGCTGGCCGGTCTGGCTGATGCTGTCCGAGGCGCCCTGGCGAAGAGCGCGCATGATGTCGCTCTCTTGGCCCGATGAGCCTGCTTGCGCCCCGATGCTCAGAACCGTGGAAAGTGCTGCAGCCTTGAACAACTCGCCCCAGTGATAGTCGACGCCGTCCTCGACACCAGCATAGCCCTCGGCGTCCGCGCCAGGCTCACGTTCCAGAACGATGGAGCGGCCGTCTGGAAAAATCAGTCTGGTCCAGACCAGCAACACGCGACGCTGGCCGAAGCCGACACCATTGTCATACTGGCCGATGAGGCGCGTCCCCTGCGGAACGAGAAGGATGTGGCCGGTGGGGCTGTCATAGACATTCTCCGTCACCTGCGCGGTAATCTGGCCCGGCAGGTCGGAGCGAATGCCGGTGATGAGGGCGGCTGCGATGACCGCGCCCGCCTGCAGGACGTTTTTTGACACCGGCGCCGTGACGCGATCAGGTGAGACTGTTCCCTGGTCCGGCGGCTGATTGAGGAATGCGCGCTGGCGGTCCTGCGCCGAGGGCGTCGCTGGCTGCGGCGCAAGACCAAGGTTGGAGAGGTCGGTCTGTGGTGGGGCGCCTGTCATCGGCTGAGCGACAGTCGCCTCACCCGCAGGCCGCGTTTGCGTGGACGCGAACAGACGCGCGGTCCTCGCCGCTTCCAGTTCCTGCTCCCGGCGCTGCTCCTCCTCGTCCGGTCCAACGGGACCTGTCGATGGCGCGGGGCCGCCATTCTGCGCGGCGAGGATCGGGCGGCCAAGATCGCCGGGAAGCGGTGGGCCAAGCTTTGGGACGCCTGCATAGTCCTTGGGCAGGCCGGCGAGCCCATCGGGCGTCGAACGATTATCGGTTGAATACAGCTCCTGACCCTGGCCTTGTTGACGGTTCTGCAGCGCATAAATCAACGCACCGCCGACAGTGAGGCTTGCGGCGAGCCCTAACCCGGCCAGCGCCTTGCGGGACAGACGGGTCACCCGCGGCGGCTCGGCGCGCAGCCGCATGGCCGCGGCCGGCTCGCCTGTCAACGGCAGGGCGTCATCCTCGACCGACGCCTCCGGCCGGGCGTCATCCGCCTGCCCCCGGCCTTCCTTCCCGGGATCCATTTTGTCGCTCATGATGACGACCCTCCCCTGTCTGTTCGGAGGTACGTCGCTGGCGGGGTCTCACCAGGGCCATGCATCCATGAAAATCGACTGCTCCTCACCCCATCGGAGCGGGAGATGCGGACGCGCTGCTGCTTCTTGCCGGCGCCGAAGCGCAACTCGGCGGCGGCAAATAACCGATCGACGATCATGTAGTTGCCGCGCACGCGATAGTTGACCAGTTCGGACGTGTCGCCTTCCGGCCCGACCACGAAGAGTGGCGGCATCTCGCCCTGGCCGATGCCTCGCGGGAACTCGATGAACGCCTGCTTGCCATCGTCGAATGCGCGCAACGGCCGCCATGGTGCGCGATCGCCAGTCACCTCGTAGCGGAAATTGACGCGAGAAAGATCGATGCCTGTCGAGACCGGCTGTGCCGCTTCAGCCTGCTGGTTCTGGCGACGCAAGGCGATGAGTTGGTCCTGCGCGTATTGCCAGGAAACCGATGCCATATAGGTCGACGGCGTCGAGCGCAGTTCCATGTGATAGGTACGCCGATCGGTATTGATGACGAGATTGGTTGTCAGGTCGGCGCGCGTCGGCTTGACGAGGATGTGGACCTGCTTGGACCCACCCGTACCGCTCTCGGTATCGCCGATGATCCAGCGCACGGTGTCGCCGGCGGCGACGGGACCGGAGCCGACGAGCTGCTCGCCGGGCTGGAGCGCGATGTCGGTGATCTGCCCCGGCGAGGCATAGACCTGATAGAGCGCGCCATCGACGAAGGGATAGACCTGCATCGAGTTGATGAAACCGTTGCGCACAGGCTGGACGCGCGCGGCCGCATTCGCCAGGTTAACGCGCGCGGTCGGATCGGTCGGTTCCGGCTCAAGCCTTGCGTCCTTGCCCACCGGCTTCAACTGTCCTGGAAGTGGCAGCGGCTTTGACAGCTCGACCACCTTGACGGGCGGGGGCGGATCGACGGCCTGCACGGCCGGGACCGGATCGTCATAGGAAATCTCCGGCGGCTTCTGCTTGGTAGCACAGCCGCCAAGCACCGTCGTGCAAAGCAGGAGTGCTGGAAAGGCCATTTTGCGGAAGGCCGGCATTGCGTGGATGAGGAAAGCTGGACGCCCCCAGGGGGCGACTTTGCAGAGTGCGGGCGTCATTGTCCAAGCTCCTTCGACCAGTTGATGGCGTTGATGTAGATGCCAAGCGGGTTCTTCCGCAGCGCATCGGCGTCGCGCGGGGGCTGCACGACAATGGTGAGAATGGCGGACCAGCGCTCCGTGGAAGCGAGTGAGCCGTCCTGATAGCGGCGTTCGACCCAGGCGATGCGGAAGCTCACCGGCGATGCGCGGATGACCGACGACACGTCGACGGCGACCTGCTGCTTGCCGACCTTGGTGAACGGGTCATTGGCGCGCGCATAGTCGTTGAGAGCCAGCGCCCCGCCCTGCGTCGCGAAGTCATAGGCGCGCAGCCAGTTCTGCCGCACGATGACCGGATCGGCGGGGATCGATCTCACCTGTTCGATGAAGTGCGCCAGGTAGAAGGCGATCTGCGGATCGTTCGGCTGATAGTCGCCGACCGCAGGTCCCACAGCCTGCGCCTGGCCGAGACGATCGACCTGCACCACCCAAGGCACGATCGAGCCTTTGGCGGATTGCCAGATGAGCGCGGCCGAGAACCCCGCGGCGAGCGCCAAGCAACCGAAGGCCATGGTGCGCCAGTTGCGCGCCTGCACGCGAGCCGAACCGATGCGCTCGTCCCAGACCTGGGCAGCGCGCTGGTAGGGCGTCTCGGGTTGTGGGGACTTGCCGTAGTGCGTGGACGGTCGTTTGAACATGCTCAGTCGCTTTCAGAAAGGTTGATCGAGGAGCCGCCGCCATGGCTGTCGCCACTGCGAACGGCGTGGGCGGCGGCCTGGACGCCATGGGACATCTGTTGCGAGCGCTTCATGCGCTTCGCCCAGGCGGGCTGACTTTCGGTGGCGGAGGACGCGACGGGAGCGGAGCCGGCTTCGCCAGCGTACGCGCCGATTGTACCGGCGGTGGATGATCCGCCCGTCGTCTCGAAGGCGGCGCGAGCGCCGGACTGGTAGCTGTTCTTCACACTGCCTGTCACATTATTGGCCGCGCGCTTGAGCGGTGAGATGACACCCTGGGCGCCAGCGTTCATGACTCCGCCGAGCCCGGATGCGACGCCAGAAAAGCCAGACTCTCCGGCCGCGCCGAGGCCGTAGGCTGTGGATGCCCTGCCCGCCATGGCGGCACCGCCACGGGCCGCCGCTGCAGCACCGCCCCTGACAGCCGCGCCTCCGGACACGACTGCGCCGGCGGCCGCCGCACCCACTGCTGCCATGCCGCCGGCGGCGAGCCCGGTGCCGACCGCCGCACCCGCGCCGAGCTGCGGGCCGCCGGAGACGAGACCATTGGCAATGCCAGGTCCGAAGATGCCAAGGCCGAGCAGCGACAGCGCGGCCAGAACGATCGCCATGGCGTCGTCGATCGACGGCGTGTTGCCGCTGAACCCCGAGGTGAACTCGGAAAAGAGGGTCGAGCCAATGCCGATGATGACGGCGAGGACCAGCACCTTGATTCCGGACGAGATGACGTTGCCGAGCACCCGCTCGGCCATGAACGCGGATTTGCCGAACAGACCGAAGGGTATGAGCACGAACCCGGCGAGCGTCGTGAGCTTGAACTCGATCAGCGTGACGAAGAGCTGGATTGCCAGGATGAAGAAGGCCAGCAGCACCAGCGCCCAGGCGAAGAACATGCAGGCGATCTGGATGAAGTTCTCGAAGAAGGACCAATAGCCCATCAGGTTCGAGATCGAGTCCAGCAACGGCCGGCCGGCATCGAGCCCGGTCTGCGCCACCTTGCCCGGGCGCATGAGATCGTTGACGGTAAAACCCGTACCCGAAGCTTTCAGGCCAAGCCCGGCGAAGCTTTCGAAGACGATGCGGGCGAGATTGTTCCAGTTGGAGATGAGATAGGCGAAGACGCCGACGAACAGCGTCTTCTTGACGAGGCGCGCCATGATGTCGTCGTCCGCCCCCCAGGACCAGAAGAGCGCAGCCAACGTCACGTCGATGACGATCAGGGTCGTGGCGATGAAGCCGACCTCGCCGCCGAGCAGGCCGAAGCCGCTGTCGATGTAGCGCGTGAAGACTTCGAGGAAATGGTCGATGACCCCCATGCCGCCCATGTCAGCGCGCCTCCGGCCGAGGCGGCTCGACCTGCATCGCCGGAGCGGTCACATCCGTCCGCTCCCCTTCTTTCCGGTCGGCTGACGCCGGCACATTCGGAAACAGCGTTGTCGGCGCTGCCGGAGCAGGCGCGGTTGCCGAGCCGCGTTGACCGAGAAACCGGCGCCGGCTGTCTGCCCACGCTTTCAGGCAGCCGGGATCGCGAGGACCGGCCTCGCCGATCCCGGAACAGCGGCGCAATTCGGACGCGAGCCGGTCTTGTGACGCGACGGAACGGTCTCGCGTCGCCAGGGCGTCAGGCTCATCGTCCTTGCTGTCCATCTCGATTGCGGTCACTGTCAAAGCGACTGCGATGAAGACGACTGCGCCGATGCGAGCGAGGATCTTGCCGTCCATCGCGAGGGCCTCAGTTCCTGCCATAGAACATCTGCGCACTGCCGGGCTGGTAGCCCAAGCCCTGCGTCAGGAAGCGGCGGCGCTGCTCGCGGCCCTGATCGGCAGCGGTGGCCTGCTCGGCCGATTGCAACGCCTGCGCCCGGCCGTTCGCGGCGACGACCGCGGTGAGATCGGCGAGTTGCTGGGCCTGAAGCGCGAGGAGCTGATTGCCGGCCTGCGTAGCCTGAAGCGCGCCGGTCGCACCTTGGCTCTGGCCGACCAGCGCCGACATCTCGTTGCGATTGGTGTCAATGTTGCCGACGACGCCCGCCTGCACACGCATGGCATCCTGAAGGCCACCGACCGTGTTGCCCCAGCGCGAACGCGCGTCGGCGACGAGTTGCTGATCCGAAGCCGACAGAGAGACGGTGCCGTATTTCTGCTGGAAGACCTGATCGATCTGCTGGACATCATAGGCAACGTTCTGCGCCTGGCCCAGCAGTTGCTGCGTACGCTGCACGGACTGCTGGAGTTGTTTCAGAGAGGAGAACGGCAGGCTCGCGAGATTGCGGGCCTGGTTGATGAGCATCTGCGCTTCGTTCTGAAGCGAGGTGATCTGGTTGGTGATCTGCTCGAGCGAGCGCGCTGCCGTCAGGACGTTTTGCGAATAGTTCGAGGGATCGAAAACGATCAAGGCGTGTGCCGGCGTCGCCAGGATGGGCGAAAAGGCGGCGGGTGCGGAAAGTAGGGCGGCAGCGAACCGCAGGGCAAGTGAACGGCGCAGTTTCATGGGGACTTCTCCTTGTTGGTGAGGGCGGGGCTGGTTAGGGCGGGAACGAGTTCAGCGGCCCAGCCGACGCCGCGGTGGTTGAGCCAGGCAGCGAGGAACCCATCGCGGCCATGCTCGGCGGCGATGCGGGCGATCGCGGCCTGGTCGGTCTTCGCGGATACGGCGCAAAGCGCGAGCGCCACATCCGCCAGACCGAGCTCGAACAGCCGGTTGCCGCGGCGGGACTGGCAGTAATAGTCGCGCTTCGGCATCGCCCGGGCGATGATCTCGATCTGCCGGTCGTTGAGGCCGAAGCGACGATAGATCGCCGTGATCTGCGGCTCGATGGCGCGCTCGTTCGGCAGCAGAAGCCGGGTCTGGCAGCTCTCGATGATCGCGGGCGCGATCGCCGAACCATCGATGTCGCTGAGCGACTGCGTGGCGAAGATGACGCTGGCGTTCTTCTTGCGCAGCGTCTTCAGCCATTCGCGGAGCTGGCCGGCAAAGCCGTCATCGTCCAGGGCAAGCCAGCCTTCGTCGATGATGAGAAGGGTTGGCGAGCCATCGAGCCTGTCCTCGATGCGGTGGAAAAGATAGGACAGGACGGCGGGCGCAGCACCCGTTCCGATCAGCCCTTCGGTTTCGAATGCCTGGACCGACGCCGATCCGAGATGCTCGCGCTCGGCATCGAGCAACCGGCCGTAGGGACCCCCGACGCAATAGGGGCGCAGTGCCTGCTTGAGATCATTTGATTGCAGCAGCACGACCAGACCGGTGATCGTGCGCTCCTCGACGGGCGCGGACGCCAGCGAGCTCAACGCCGTCCAGATATGCTCCTTGACCTCAGGCGTGATCGTCACACCCTCGCGCGTCAGGATCGACACGATCCAGTCGGCGGCCCAGGCGCGCTCGGGGACATCATGAATGCGAGCGAACGGCTGAAGGCTGACGCTGTCGATCGCCCCATCGCTGAGATCGCCGCCGAGATCGTGCCAGTCGCCGCCCATGGCGAGTGCGGCGGCGCGGATCGAGCCGCCGAAATCGAAGGCGAACACCTGTGACCCCGCGTAGCGGCGGAACTGCAGTGCCATCAGAGCCAAAAGCACGGACTTGCCCGCGCCGGTCGGGCCGACGATCAGCGTATGGCCGACGTCGCCGACGTGAAGCGAAAGCCGGAACGGGGTCGAGCCTTCGGTCTTGCCGAAGAGCAGAGGGGGCGCTGCAAAATGCTCGTCCCGCACCTCGCCCGCCCACACCGCGGAAAGCGGGATGATGTGGGCGAGATTGAGGGTGGAGATGGGAGGTTGACGGACGTTGGCGTAAACGTGACCCGGCAGGCTGCCGAGCCAGGCGTCGACGGCGTTGATGGTTTCGATAATCGCCGTGAAATCACGGCCCTGGATGACCTTTTCGACCCGGCGCAGTTTCTCGTCGGCGATGCCGGGATCATCGTCCCAAACCGTCACCGTCGCGGTGACATAGGCCATGCCAGCATAGTCGGCGCCGAGTTCTTGCAGCGCCATGTCGGCATCGGCGGCCTTGTTTGCGGCGTCGGTGTCCACGAGGACGGACCCCTCGTTGGTCATCACCTCCTTGAGGATCGCGGCAACCGATTTGCGCTTGGCGAACCACTGACGCCGGATCTTTGTCAGCAGCCTGGTCGCATCGGTCTTGTCGAGGAGGATCGCGCGTGTCGACCAGCGATACGGGAAGGCCAGCCGGTTCAGTTCGTCGAGCAGACCCGGCGTGGTCGCGGTCGGGAAACCCGTGAGCGTGAGAATGCGAAGATTCGACGCGCCAAGCCGCGGCTCAAGCCCGCCTGTCAGCGGCTGGTCGGCCAGCATGGCATCGAGATACATCGGCGTTTCGGGAACGCGGACACGGTGGCGATTGGTCGAGACGCAGCCATGCAGATAGGTCAGCGTCTCGGCGTCATCGAGCCACTGGCACTCCGGCATGAAGGCTTCGACAAGGCGCAGGACGCGGTCGCTGCGGTCAGCGAAGCCGGTCAGCACCGCATTGGGGTCCAGGCCCTTCCGCTCGCGTCCTTCGTAAAGCCAGCTTTCCGCGCGGGCGGTGTCTTCGGCGGGCGCAAGATAGGTGAGCGTCAGGAAGTAGCTGGACTCGAAATGCGCGCCGGCCTCCTCAAAGCCCGCCTTGCGCTCCGCATCGACCAGCGTGGAGGCCGCATCTGGAAAGCGGCTGTCGGGATAGCGGGTCGAGGCATGGCGCTGCGCCTCCACGAAGATCGCCCAGCCGGAGCCGAGACGGCGGAAGGCATTGTTGAGCCGGCCGGCGACGGCGACCAGTTCGGCCGGCACGGCGCTGTCGAGATCGGGTCCGCGAAAGCGCGCGGTGCGCTGGAAGCTGCCGTCCTTGTTGAGGACGATGCCGGCGCCGACCAATGCCACCCAGGGCAGGAAGTCGGCGAGCCGGCTGCTACGGTTACGATATTCGGCAAGGTTCATCATCGGCGCGACCTCTCTCAGACCGTGAGATGTGTCGGGATGCGCAGATGCCGGCGAACGACGTCGACGAAGAGCGGATCGCGCTTGGCGGCCCAGACAGCGGCTACATGGCCGATCGCCCAGATCGCGATGCCGACGAGCCACAGACGCAGCCCCAGCCCCACGGCTCCGGCGAGCGTCCCGTTCATGATGGCAATGGCGCGCGGGGCGCCGCCGAGCAGGATCGGCTCGGTCAGCGCGCGGTGCACGAGGACCGTATAGCCCGGCACTGCATAATCCGGCATTGGGCCGCCCGGTTCGAAAGCGCCCGCCATCAGACCAGCGCCCCGCCGCCGAACGAGAAGAACGACAGGAAGAAGCTCGACGCCGCGAAAGCGATGGATAGGCCGAACACGATCTGGATGAGCCGGCGGAAGCCGCCAGACGTGTCGCCGAAGGCGAGCGTCAGGCCGGTGACGATGATGATGATCACCGCCATGATCTTGGCGACCGGGCCCTCGATCGACTGGAGGATCTGTTGCAGCGGCTGTTCCCACGGCATGGACGAGCCGGAGGCATGGGCGGGCGCGGCCATCACCAGGAAGAGCGTGGCAACCGAAACGGTCATGGCAAGACGATGGCGCGCGAAGCGCAGGCGTTGGATCACGGATTCTCTCCTTCAGGGCTTTGGATGAGCAAGGTCGGGCTGTCGTCGCCCTCGAGGACGGCTGGCGCGACTTGGTAATCACCGTCTGGACGCAAGCCATCGACACGGGCGAGTTCGGACAGCCGGCGCGCGGAGCCGCGGCCGGAAAGGACGGCAACCAGGTCGATCGTTTCGGCGATCAGCGCGCGCGGGACGGTGACGACGGCTTCCTGGATGAGTTGCTCCATCCGACGCAGCGCGCCGATGGCGCTGCCGGCGTGGATCGTGCCGAGGCCGCCGGGGTGGCCGGTGCCCCAGGCCTTGAGCAGTTCGAGCGCCTCGGCCCCGCGCACCTCGCCGACCGGAATGCGGTCGGGGCGCAGGCGCAGCGATGAGCGAACAAGATCAGATAGAGACGCGACGCCGTCTTTCGTGCGCATTGCCACGAGATTGGGCGCGGCGCATTGCAGTTCGCGCGTATCCTCGATGATCACGACGCGATCGGCGGTCTTGGCCACTTCAGCGAGCAGCGCGTTGATCAGCGTGGTCTTGCCCGTGGAGGTGCCACCCGCAACGAGGATGTTCGCCCGGTGGGCAACGCCCTGGCGCAGCGCGTCCGCCTGCTGCGCCGACATGATTCCGGTCGCGACATAATCTTCGAGGGTGAAGATGGCGACGGCGGGCTTGCGGATCGCGAAGGCGGGCGCCGCGACGACAGGAGGAAGCAGCCCCTCGAAGCGCTCGCCCGTCTCGGGCAACTCGGCCGAGACACGTGGGACGCCGGCATGGACCTCGGCACCGACATGATGAGCGACGAGGCGAACGATGCGTTCGCCATCCGCCGCCGACAAACGCTCTCCTGTGTCGGACAACCCCTCGGACAGGCGATCGATCCACAAACGCCCATCGGGGTTGAGCATCACTTCGACGATGCCGGCGTCGTCGAGATAGCGCGCGATCGCGGGTCCGAGCGCTGTGCGCAGCATCCGTGCGCCGCGCGCCAGACCTTCTGAATTGTGATGGGAAGCTGCCATCCTGTCCCCGTTTCGATCCGGGGGACATGGGCGCCCCCTGGACGGGGATGATTAAGAGAGCCACATCTCGAGTGGTTTCAACACCTATATCGAGTCGTAGTGGCGTAGCGTGCAAATACAGGAGATTGACGGTGCCGACCTGTAATCAAGGCCGGCGATCTTCAGGCAAGAGCGGCGCTCGCCGTCAATTGTCAGCTCGTCGGCAAAGCCGTCTGATCAAGCGGCTTCAGCACGAGTAGACCGTCGAGGCTTATGGCGCACCACAACATCCACCTTGTAGTCGAGCCGACCGAGGCAACGCACGAGGCGATCTATCGAGAATTTGCCCGTTCGCCCGGTGACGATCGCGGAGACGTCCGGCTGTTTCATCCCGAGCAGCTCGGCCGACTTCGCCTGGGTGAGGCGCCGGCGCTTGATAATGGCGCGGATCTCGCGGGCCAGCTTGGCCTTGAGCAATTCCTCTTCGGGATTGTCAAAGCCGAGGTCCGCAAACACGTTGCCGCTGCTCACTTCGGCGGTGATGTCTTCTGTCATGACTTTGTTCCTTTCCCATAATTTTCGCGGTAGTGCGCCTCGGCCGCCTTCAATCGCACTGTCACCAGATCGATTTCGTGCCTGGGTGTCTCCCTGCCCTTCTTCGACTTCTTCTGGAAGCAATGAAGCACGTAGATCACCCCAGCAAAGCGCACGGCATAGACGGCCCGATAGGTGTCTCCGTCGAAGTCGTCGACCACCTCGAGGATGCTGCGGCCCCCAAACCCTTTCAGGGCTTTGACAGCCGGGTGCTCCTCGCCATTCTGGGCGTCGTTGATTGCGACTCCCATCAACCGGCGAACATCGACCGGAAACTCGCGCAGGTCGCCCTTCGACGACCCCATCCAAACTACGGGTTTTTGGTTTTTCATTCGCCCTTGCCTTATAGCATACAGACTATAACTCTCAACCAAAAATCCGTGCAAAATCTCAGTCCGCCCGCCCATTTAGCCCACGGGCCTGCCGGGCTGTGTGTCCAGGCCGCCATCGATATCCTCGGAGATCTCCTGCCGAAGCCTTGGACCTTTTGCTAAGCGCCGGCCGAGCGCGGTGACGAAGGCATCATAGCGCTCGCCAGCCTTGGCATGGGCGGCCTGCGCCGCGGGCTCGGGCAACGCTGGTGTTGTCGCCAGCCAGAAGCGGACGAAAACGGCGAGCGTCTCCACGGCAATTCCGAGATCGCGCTCCTGGCGTGCCGTACGACGATCGATCTGGTCGAGCCGCTTGGTAATCGCCGCCTCCTGTCGCTCGGCGGCATCGGGTGAGAGGAACGACTCGATGGCCGCCTCGGCGACGAGCGAGCGTGAAAAATCTCTTCGCGCCGCATGTTCGGCCAGCCTGCTCATGACCTTCGGATCGAGATAGACGGACAGGCGTTGTTTGCGGGGTGGCTTTACCATGGGAGCCTCACATATCCACGCCGTCGCCGGGGTCGAGCGACGCCTGCCGCGCAATGCCCTGCATGAGGCGCGTCAGTCGACGGTTGCGGGCAACATCGTCCTCGACGTCGTCGAGGTGATCGATCTCGAATTCGTTCTCGGTCGAAGGTGTCACGACCAGCTCGACCCGACTGAGCTCGGGTTGCCGACGACGCTCGGAATCAGTTGTGTCGTCATCCGTGGCCGACGGCGCCGACGTGGCTTCGGCAATCTGCGGACGGGAAGGCAGAGGCAGGCTGGTCCAGTCGTCATGTCTCCCCTCCTCCCCCGCCACCAACGCCGGAGGCGGCAAGATACGCTCCTGGAAGCGAGCATCCTCATGATAGCGCGCCTTTTTGGCGCGGATCGGCGGCGCACCCGAGACCATGACAATCTCGTCGGTTGACGGCAGTTGCATCACTTCACCAGGCGTGAGCAGAGGGCGAGCAGTCTCCGAGCGGGAAACCATGAGATGACCGAGCCACGGCGAAAGCCGGTGGCCGGCATAGTTCCTCATGGCCCTCATCTCGGTCGCTGTTCCCAGCGCGTCGGACACGCGCTTGGCGGTGCGCTCGTCATTGGTGGCAAAGCTTACCCGGACATGGCAGTTGTCCAGGATCGAGTTGTTCGCGCCGTACGCCCTCTCGATCTGATTGAGGGATTGAGCGATCAGGAAGCTTTTCAGGCCGTAGCCGGCCATGAAGGCAAGCGCCGACTCGAAGAAGTCGAGACGGCCAAGCGCCGGGAACTCGTCGAGCATCAGGAGCAGCCGGTGCCCTTGCGCCCTCACCTGCAGATCTTCGGTCAGGCGGCGACCGATCTGATTGAGGATCAGGCGAATGAGCGGCTTGGTCCGGTTGATGTCGGACGGCGGTACGACGAGGTAGAGTGTCGTCGGATGCTTGTCGTCGACGAGGTCGCTGATGCGCCAGTCACAGCGGCGGGTCACCTCTGCCACGACAGGATCGCGATAGAGGCCAAGAAACGACATGGCGGTAGACAGGACGCCGGAGCGCTCGTTGTCGGATTTGTTCAACAGCTCTCGCGCGGCGCTGGCGACGACCGGGTGCGGACCGGCCTCCCCCAGATGCGCGGTTTTCATCATCGCGGACAGCGTCGATTCGATCGGACGCTTCGGATCGGAGAGGAAACCGGCAACGCCGGCAAGCGTCTTGTCCTTCTCGGCGTAGAGGACGTGCAAGATTGCGCCGACCAGAAGGGCGTGGCTGGTTTTCTCCCAATGGTTTCGCCGCTCAAGTGAGCCTTCGGGATCGACCAGGATGTCAGCGATGTTTTGAACGTCGCGGACTTCCCATTCGCCGCGGCGCACCTCGAGCAGCGGGTTGTAGGATGAGGATTTCGGATTGGTCGGATCAAACAGCAGGACCCGGCCATGCCTGGCGCGGTAGCCCGCGGTAAGTTGCCAGTTTTCGCCCTTGATGTCGTGAACGACGGCGGAGCTCGGCCAGGTCAGCAGCGACGGGACGACGAGGCCGACACCCTTGCCCGAACGTGTGGGCGCGAAGCACAGCACATGCTCCGGCCCATCGTGGCGCAGATAGGCGCTGTCATATCGCCCAAGCACCACACCATCGGGGCCGAGAAGGCCCGTTGCCTTGACCTCCTGCTTGTCGGCCCAGCGGGCGGAGCCGTAGGTCTCGACCTTCTTGGCCTCTCGAGCCCGCCAGACCGACATGCCGATGGCGACGGCGACGCAGGCGAAACCGCCGAAAGCCGCGATAAAGGCTCCCTCTACGAAGATCGACGGCGCGTAGGCATCGAAGCCATACCACCACCAGAAGAATGACGGCGGAAGGTAAAACGGAAAGCCCAGGACACGGAACCATGGCCTGCCGAGCTCGGGCTGGAATGCCAGGCGCCAGGCCACCCACTCCGTCGCGCCCCAGGTCGTGAACAGTACGATCATCAAGACGGCGAGGATCTGGCCCCAGAGAATTTTGGTGGCGGACATAGAAGCGGTCCTTTCTTCAACATGAGGTTAGAGGCCGAGGCCTCGCTTGCGGCCAAAACTCCAGTCGATGCCGCCGTCATCGCGAGCGACGCCAGAGACGTGGCGGCCAACATGTTTTTCCAGGGACGGCGTCCAAGGCACCAGTTGGAAACCGAGGCCGTCATCGATCATGGCGAAGCGGCCGGAGGCGAGCGTGAAACGTTGCCGGTAGGAACCGGCCACAAACTCACCACTGCGAACGCGGTTGAACGGCTGGCCGGTTTCGGCCGAGAGCTTTTCACCGAGCGCCTCCAACTCGCGGCGACGCAGCGTGTCTATCAGGTTGCGGGTGAAGGTTGTGCGTTGGCCATGCCGCTCGCCGAGGCCCTGTTGGACGAGGTGGTCAGCACGGCGCTGCATCGCCTGCCGCACCTCGGCGCCGAAGCTGCCTTCGGATGCAATCGGTTCGTGGGCGATATTCTGGCGGTCAAGCCAGGTTGCGCCTGCGGCGGTAACCTGCTGCTCAATGTTGAGATCGGAACGGACAGCGAGTGCTGCGCGTCCATGTCCCTGCGCGTCATGGAACCTGCGCAGCTCGACGATGGAACCTGGAGCGCTGTCGCCGGCGGCGTCGAGGTCGGACAGCTTGATGTGATGTGTGCGGCCGTCGGTACCATCGACCACGGCATACGCACTGCCCTTCAGTTCATCATCGAGGCCGCGATCGACCAGCCGGCCGACGATCGGCGTGTCGAGGCGCTCTGCCGCCAACACATAGGTCGCCGCGCCGCGCTCGATGCCCTGTTCTGTCAGGGCGCGGTGCATCCGCTTGATGATGTCGCCGCGTTCGCCAAGCTCGCGCAGCGTCGCCTCGGCCTTGTCGTCGATCATCCATTGGCCCGGGCCGACCTGTTCGGCAAGGCCAAGGGTTTCGAGCTTGCGCACCCGCCCGACCTTCAGCACGTGATACGCATCGGGCTGAGCGTTCGCAGCGGAGGCAAGGTCGACAACGCCTGTGTCGCGGCCATCGCGAACAAGTTGCCGATCAAGCTGGGTCCAACGTTCGGCCTCGACCTGGCGCTGCAGATTGCGGCGGATGTCGAGATCGGTGCGCGGGCCGAGCTCCTGGGTAACGAGGTCGGCGGCGCGGGCGCGCATCCCCTCCTTGATGTAGTCGCGGGAGATCACAAGATCCTGCCCGTCATCAGTCTGGCCGCGCAGGATGATGTGAAGGTGCGGGTTATCGGTGTTCCAGTGATCGACGCCAGCCCAATCCAGTTTTGTGCCGAGGTCCTTTTCCATCTCGCCCATCAGATCGCGGGCGAAGGACTTGAGGTCCGCCATGTCGACGGCATCTTCGGGCGAGACGATGAATCGGAAGTGGTGCCGATCATCGCCACACCGCGTGGCGAAAGCACCGCCATCCACCTCCCCGCCTTCCGGCCCGAACAGCCTTGCCTTCTCCCCGTCACGGGTGACGCCCTCGCGGCGCAGATAGGTGAGATGGGCGGCAAGCGGCGCTGCGCGCGCGTGATGACGCACCAGCCGCGTCTTGATGATCACGGCTCGCGAGCGGCCGGTGAGGAGACGATTGGCGCGCACGCTCGCCGTGCGGCCACGCCCAAAGGTCGAGCGATTGCCCGAACTGATCCGGCCGGTGCGAGAGATACGAGCGCCGGCCTTCTGGGCGGCGGCAAGCGCCTGCGCGATGAAGGGCCTGCCGCGCTGGGCGCCCGATGAGCGGATGCGGCCGGGCCGGATTCGGAAACCATCCTCACCGTTCATGACGAAGATCCGCACATCGTGTCAAGACACGGAAACCACAGGTAAATCGGTGTTCCGCCGAGGTGCGCGAAACCTTCGCACCTCGCGGAAATGCTGCATAACCTATTGAAACAACACAACCGATCGACGCCGCACCTCGCGGCCTTTTATCTCGCCATCTTCCGGTTGTTCTGCCCACCTTCCGCCTCCATCCACGCCACGGTGCGCTGGGGCTCGCGGTTGCGCGAAGACGCCCATGTGCGCTCATGGCTGGATCCCTTCGCCCGCTCGCGCCACGAAGAGGCCTTCGGACAGCGGCGCGATGGCGGAGACATCGCGCACGGTGGGTGCAGAGCTCGCGTCATTTGACGCTCGCTCGGCCGGCACGAGAGCGACAGCTTGGTTGCGATCCGGCTGACCGACGAAGAGCGAGCCGTGCTTCCAGGGAATGGCCTCGGCAGAGGTTATGGCGAAAGGGCGGCTGTTCGCACCGCCTCCGACAAACGGGGCAAGTGCTGCGACATAGGCGCGGGTCTCGGCCGGTAACGGACGCCCGGTGAGGTAGGCTTGGTAGCGCGCAGGTCCCGCGTTGTAGGCGGCCAGAAACCCCGGTGAGCCGAAGCGATCGTGCAGTTCGCGCAGGTACGCCGTTCCGGCCAGGATGTTGTCCCGGGCATCGAACGGATCGTGGCCGAGCGACCAGCGGGCACGCAGATCATCCCATGTGCCGGGCATGATCTGCATCAAGCCGCGGGCGCCTGCGCTGGACACGGCGCGCGCGTCGCCCGCACTCTCCTTGCGCATGACGGCGCGTATCAACGCGGTCGGAACGCCGAAGCGCTGCGAGGCGTCTGCGATATGCGCGCCGAACGGGTTGCGTTGCGACGATTGCGCGACGGCCAAGTCCTGCGCCACTGTCGCCGCCGGAATGGCGGTCGCGACGGATAGGCCGCAAAGGAGGAGCAGAGCCATGCGCCGGGCAGCGCGAAGCGGCCCGGGCGCATTGCGATGGCTCGTCGACGGAGGGCGAGCGCGCATCGTTCAATCCTTCTCGCTGCGGTCGCGCGGTCGCGCCCAGTGCAGCGACCAGGACGTATTGTCGTCGCCATTGCGAAAGAGGTTCGCGCGTATCGGCTGCGCGAAGGTCGGGTCGTCGAGCTGGATCGAGACATAGTCTCCGGCCTTTTCGCTGGAGCGTTTCCAGCCGGCGCCGATCTCGGGGCCGTCCTCGCTTCCGGCGTGAACGCGGTAGTCAGGCGCATTCTCCGTTTCGCTCGCCTCTGCCGCCACAATGGCGATATCCAGGTTGAGACTGAGCGTGTGGATGCGCCCGCTATAGCCAGTCTTCTGGCGCGTGAATTCCCCGATCTGTTGCATGTCTGACTCCTGTTTTCAGTTGTGCGGTGATGAAGGCTGGCGGCACGACGCGCGCCGCCGGTCGCGCGCTCACCGCTTTGGCGCGCGCCATTCGAAGCGGCCGTTGCCGTCCTCGTCTGTCCACAGCGGGACGGCGCGACCGATGATCTGGCTGGTGGAAAGGAGGCCGAAGTAACGTCCGTCGAGGCTGTCGCGGACCTGCCGGTTCATCAGGAAGACTTCGCCGGGCGAGATGCGGCGGCAGCCCTGCCAGGCCGGCAGGTCACGGCCGGCCCGATCACGCTTCAACGCCATGCCAGCCTTAATGCTATCGACCGTGATGGTGAGGTTCGAGCGACAGACACGCTGCCCGGAAACGCCAAGGATGCGCTTCAAGAGTGGCACGCCCCTCGGCAGATAGCCGCGATCGGCGAGGAACGCCGCGAGTGGCTCGGGGGCGCCGACGGCGACAAGATCGGTGACCTCGAACGGTCCTTGAAAGTCGATCGTATAGAAGCCGATCGGTGCGCTGGCTGACGCATTCCAGATGAGCTTCGTGGGCATCGAAGTGAGGCCGGGATAGCCGACGCCCATGGTTGCGACAACGCTGGCGAGGATGATCCCGGCGCGCGTCACGGCTCGGTCCTCTTGCGCAGCAGGAAGGCGCGATGTTGGTCGAGTGTGTAGCTGCGCGGCTCGTGGCCTGCGGTTATCCGGTTGTGGATGTGCCGCCAATGATCGGGCGACACCAACTCAGGCTCGATGTCGAGGCGCTGGATGGCGTCGATCGCCTGCAGCACGCGTTCGGCCTTGGGCCAGCTCTCGACCTTCAGAAGGATGTCGCCGCCAGGCCGCACGAAGGGCAGTGTCTGATAGGCTTCGCCACGTGATACCGCACGCACGATATCGATGCGTGAGATGATCGTTCCGAAGTCGTTCGCGGCCCACCGCACGAAGGCGAAGACCGCGCCGGGACGATAGGACAGGATGCGCCGGCGACGATCAACAATGTGTTTGTGGGCGTGCGTGCCGAACCGTATCCAGTTCTCGATCCTCTTCTCGACCCAGGTCAGTTCGACATGAACGAGTTCGTCGCGAGCGTGGTGCATGGCCGGGACCGCGTCGCGCATGCGGGGAGCCGCGGTGCCAGTCATTTCGGTTCTCCTGATGCGGTGGGAAATGCGCGCGCGAGCCTCGCGGGCAGCGTGTTGGCGACGAGGACGTCGTGCTCAAAAGCGGCGATGCGTGCGCGCTCCTGAGTCGTCATGTCGGTGGTCGGGCGCACGACGAAGGTCGCGAACTGATTTCCCTTGCAGGTCAATTCACCGGCGACAAGCAGCGTCAAAGTTGCCTTGCCGACACGGCTCTTTTGATTGCGGAGTGCGGCGATCATCGGGTGGCTTTCGAGCGCGGATCAAGAGGCGGATTCGGGGCTTCAGAGACGCTGGTTGCCGTGTTGCGACCGCCAGAAACCGTCGACGTGTTGGGGGTGTTGTTGGTGGTTACGCTGAGCGCGTGGCTGGCTCGCCGGACGAGCCTCTGCACATCGCGCGCGCGCTCTTCAGAGTTAGAGTCGGGGTTAGAGTCTAAGTTAAGGGCGCGATTTCGGCTTTGCTTTCCAAGGGTTAGCCCCCGTTTGGGTTCCTGATAGCACGAGCCCGCGGTTCCCGATGGCACGATAGCTCCGGTTCCCGATGGCACGATGCCGTCCCCAGGCTTTCCACAGGAGGCGATCCGCTCGAAGGCGAGCAGAGTCCGGCCGCCCATCTCCACTTCGAGGAAGAGCGTGTAGCCGGGCAGCGGCTGGCGGCGGATGATGTCGCGCAGTTCGAAGGCAAAGCGCTTGTGGGGCGACAGGCTGCCGGATTTCTGGTGAAGGTGACGGAAATCGAAGCGCCAGCCGTCGGGCTGGCGTCCGCCATGCTTGCGCACCAGCCGATAGAGCCAGCGCTCCAGCCCGCCGGTCAGGTCGAAATAGGCGCGATCGATCGTCAGCACGAGCGCGTCATCGAGGACTGCCTGGTAGAACCAGTCGGGGACGATCAACTCGATCCCCGCGGGTTTGTCATGGCGGTCGATGCACTCCTGCCACTCATTGATCCATGAGAAGCGGTGACGCCGGCCTTCGGCGGGCTGACGAATCGTCGTCGAGACGGTGGTCGACTGCAGCCGGTCAAGCCCCGCCTTCAGGCGCAGATAGTCGCGCAGGCTCTTGCCGCGGCCGACGAAGGTCAGAATCTCATAGGGCGTGGCGGCCATCAGGCGCGAGGTGCGAAGGCCGGCGTCGCGCGCCTCTACGATCTGGCTCGCGGCCCAGATCAGGATGTCGGCGTCCCAGATGGTCGCCATGCCATGATCGGGTACGGCTTCGACCCGGATCGTGACGTTGCCGGCCGTGAAGTTGATTGGCGCGATGCGATGGCTCTTGGAGAGGGAGAAGAACGGATAGGCCATGAGATCCTGCGCATCTCGTGGGGCGAAGTCGCCAGGCAGCGCCCTGAACAGGTCGAGCTGCCCGCGCTCCGAAAGGGATTGGTTTCGCGCCGCCATTTGGAAATCCGCGCGCGGTCAGCGTGCGTATCGTCCGTCATGCGACGGCGGCGTCGGCGTGTGACGCTTGGCCGGCAGGACCGACCCACGCGGATCGGATGTAGAGGTGACGGCGCCGCGTTCGGCCCAGGCCTGAAGATCGTCGACGGCATAGACGACGCGGCCGCCGAGCTTTCGATAGCCAGGACCGGTACCATAGGTACGGTGCTTTTCGAGCGTGCGGGCGGACAGGCTGAGGAAATCCGCGGCTTCCTTGGTGCGCAGGAAGCGCGGCGGCAAAACGGCGATATCGGGTCGCATGGGTCGAACCTCCGTGGGGTTTTGGGCAGCCGCTGGCGTTCAGCGGTGGACGCAGACCATGGTGGCGGAGAGTAAGCTTCGTCAGGGATGGGGAAGTTGAGGGGGGCTAAAACTCCACCCCTTTTGCGCGGCCAGACCCGCTAGGATCGACGGCGATGACGCAGTATTTGCAAATAGCCGCCGCCGATCATGGCGGTGGCGCCTTCGACGAGACCGATCACCGCATCGCGCAGCGCGGAGGTTTTCCAAGGATCGGCGGCGACGCGCTTAAACCCGTAAAGCGCGATCGCAATGTCGCGGTAGCTCGCGCCATTCGAGTGGCCATCAGCGGCCTGTATCATCAGTCGAAAGCGGCGGCGCTGCTGCAGGGTCATCCTCGTGTCCGAAGGTGTGGGGCGCCCCTGCAAGGAACGCCAGAAACGGGTGAGTGCTTCGATCCGTCCCAACGTTTCTGCGTCCAAGGGGATCAACGCCGCCAAAGAGCCGTGCGGATCACTACCGGGCAGAAGCAGAAGTTGAGTGGCGACACCCGCACTATGGACAGTGTGGCGTCCTTCCACGCTGTCGCGGCTTACACCCATGCCGGTCAATGGCGCCGATCGCAAGGACGACAGGAATTCCGGCGCCGGCACGAGTGAAACCACAGCTGGATCGACGTCAGGCGACCAGAAAACGTCTTGCGCCAACGCGGACAAATCCGGCGTGGCCGGGAAATCGCAACCCCCATTGCCGCTGTGCCTCAGGGTGGAAGGGTGCTTTTTCGGATCTTGTGGTCAGGAGCGCTTGGTAGTGCAGTTGATAGGGTTCGTGACGCCGCAGACACTCCCAGGCGAGCCCTTCGATGGGTAATGTATCGAAATATTCATAGCTGGCATTGTCTCGCCAATGCGACGTATCCGGCCTCATCCAAGAGCTCCTCGCAAACAACGCGTAGACCCCGCCTCCAAACGATTCCGGGTTGCAGCGATTGGCGGAAGACCCTTGCCGGGCATCGGGTGATGCCACTTCGGCATCACACGCGAACCACAGGCGCTATGGAGCTAGTTGCCGGGTCGACGCAAGAGATGACGGTAGCCTGCACGCGCCATCCAGCGCGCTCGCGCCAGATGGCTGTCGTGGATGCGCCGGGCGCGTTGTGGCTCCTTCGTCAGATCAATGCCGAAGAGGATTTCGACCACCTCGCGCCAGTCCGCACCGTCGTCGGCGGCGTCAAGCAGGCGCATATAGAGCTTGACGTGTTCCCGATCGTATTCGGTGAGTTCGTCACTGGTCGGCGCGGTTTCGTCAAACGGCTCGATCATCGCTTGCCCCGTCTTCACAGAGTGAAAGCCTGCATTTTATAGAAACAACAGCGCCGACGGAGGATAGGTGATTAGCATCGGGCGATGCGGTTTCGGCATCGCTCTCGGCTTGAGTGAACCGAGCCGCACTTCCGCGGAAGAAGGCCCCGGCCTTCCGGCCGGGGCCTGCGCGGGTCCTCAATCGCCCCGCCGCGCGTTCGGGCGGGACCAGATGAGCGAAAAGCCCTCACCTTCCTCGTCGTCGAAGAGGTTGGCGTAGATCGGGGCGTTGAAGCTCGGATCGTCGAGCTTAAGACCCAGATAGTCACGGCCCTCGTTGGAGGTCTTCGACCAGGCGGCGCCGATCTCGGCGCGGCCGACCAGCACCCGGTGGCTGGGAGCATTCTCGCCAGTGGCGCGTGTGTCTGGGACGATGCGCACGTTCTTGGCCAGTACGCTGAGGGTGACGATTTCACCGGTGAATTCGTTGGAGGCGGACTTCTTGAAGGTGCCGATGGTAGCCATTGTAAGTCTCCGTTTTCTGTTCCGAGCCCGCACCATGCGGCCTCGATGGCGATCACTTGGCCGCAGGCGACCGACGACGCATCGCTTGCGACCGGAGCAACGCGGAGGACGGCGCAGGAACGACTTTCTTGGCTCGCGAGGAATGGCGGCGCTCGGGGTCCCCATGCGCTTGCGGCATGGGGTGGGAGCCGGCAGGGGAAGAAAGTCGAGACGCGCCGTTGCGGCCTAAGCGGTCGAGGCTTCAGCCGTCCTTCGGCCAGATCAGCCCATTGAAGAGGCCGTTTGGAGCGGTCTGGGGACGGATTGGCAACGGAGATGTTGGCGCCCAACTCGCCGCCAGCAGATCGCTACGAGTTTCACTGGGATCGTCCACACATTCCAGGCAAGATCCCGCGCACCCCAACGCCGCAGCCACCGGCCGCGCTGCCGTCCTGCCACCGACTGGTCGGCCTGCCATGTGCATCGACCGAAGAAGGTCCAAGTCCACAGACGGGGCCGCGCCGGCACGTGGCCGTCGCTCGATCCTTGGCATGTAGCCCGATTGCTCCAACCACCGATGATGAGGTGGCCAGCCCTTCGTCGGTCTGGTCCACCCGGCTCGCCCGCGCGGGTCTAGGCTCGAACCACGTCCCTGCCGGATTGGTCGGCGGCTGTCATGCCCCCGACCCGGAGATAGGCCGTGACGCCGACAGCGGTCGCGCCAATGACGGAAAAGACGATCTGCCAGGTTTCCGAAGGCATCATGTGCTTCGCGATGCCATGGGAGGCATGGTAGCCGGCAACGATCGCAGGCGCGATGAAGACCAGCGTGATCGCCAGCTTCGCCCACATGGGGCGAACGACGCCAAGGAGAATTTGGCCGACACCGAGCGTCAACCCGGCTGCGAGGCTACCGACGAGGATCGCGCCAAGCCAGCCAGCACCGGTGTTGAATGCCTACGTGCCTGCGCTGACCCCGACGAACAACGGAAGGGCGAAGATAGCAAGCGTGAAGAGCAACCAGCACAGGATGCCGATGGCCGCGATACAAACGGACATGCCGAGGATGATCATGGTGGTGTCTCCGAGAGAATAGCTCTGGCGATTGCGCCTTCCACCACCACCTGGCGCAGTGCACAGCATAGCAAAAGAGAAGCGCGGGCGAAACCCGCCGGTGTTCTTGCATCGCCAGGCGCGATGTCCGCCCCGTCATGGGGCGAACGGGTCGATTTCGCTGATGATGGCGGTGTCGTCGCCGTCATACTCGTTTGCCGGCACGACCGAGAGAGTGCCGTCGCCGGCACGAAAGATGACGATGGCGACCATGAGGGTGGCGGCGAGGCTGAAGGCGAAGGCATGTGCGTCGGCGAAGGACATCGACCCGGCTCCTGTTTGAAGCGGAGGACCATCCCCCGCTTACAGGCGCCCGATGCGTCCGGCCGATGGCCGCAATCACCGCGAAGGCGAAGCCGGAGCGGCGGCACGCTTCGCGTAGTCCGACCCCTTGCGGGTTGATGGCTTCAGGCCGTCGGTCGGACCAAGGATCAGCGCAATGGTCGCGGGGTGTGGTCATCTTCAAGTCAGGAGCGGGCGGGAGTCGTTGGCGCGACGCTGATGTTCCATGAGAGTGTGAGCGAGTTGCCGCGCGATGTGGCGGGCGTCGAGCGAGAACCCGGACGGCCATGATCGCGATGGGTCCCGTTGGAAGCCGCCACGCTGAAAATGAGGATGGAGCTTGGCGATGACGCTGTGCAATTGCGGTGGCAGGCCCAATCCAGCTCTCTCGGCGTAAAGAGCCGCCTTGCCGAGATCGTGCCCGATATGGCGGCGGTTCCAGGGATCGTCGGTCACGACTCTGAGAAGATGCGACTTCAGGAGCAATTCGATGGCGATGGCGATGGCGTGAAGGGCCGCATTGTGCCTGCCTAGATCCGCCGCCCGGTCGGCGCCATCGAGGTGGGCGGCGGCATTGCGCAAGAAGGTGTCGGCGAGCGCGATGTCCGGCGTGAAGCTTTCGGGAAAGGATTCGAACGACACGGCTTGAAGAATGCCGTGCCTCCCCTGCTATTTATAGGGGGGTAGGTTCCGACGGCGCTTACGCGCCGCCGTTTCCGAGCCGATAGACCGGGATGCCGACCTTGCGGGCCTTGTCCGCGAGGTTCTCCTGAATTCCGGTGCCCGGAAAGATTATGACGCCGATCGGCATGACCGCCAACATCTGGTCGTTGCGCTTAAAGGGAGCGGCCTTGGCATGTTTGCTCCAGTCGGGCTTGAAGGCGACCTGCGGAACCTTGCGATGATCGGCCCAGCGGGCGGCGATCTTTTCGGCGCCTTTCGGTGATCCGCCGTGCATCAGCACCATGTCGGGGTGCTTGGCGCGGATTTGGTCGAGCTTTGCCCAGATAAGCTCGTGATCGGTGGTATCGCCGCCGGAGAAGGCGATCTTGGCGCCGGCGGGTAACATGACCTCGGTTTCCGCGCGCCGCCTGGCCGCGAGGAAGTCGCGGCTATCGATCATTGCGGCGGTGAGATGGAGGTGGTTGATCATCGACCCCGTGCGCGGTCGCCAGGCCGAGCCGGTGTACTGATCGTAGTGGTCGGCGGCCTGGTCACGCATGAGCTCGAAGGCGTCGCGCCGTTCGATCATGGTCTGGCCCTGGGCGGTGAGGTTCTCGAGTTCAACCGCCTTGATCTCGCTGCCGTCCTGTTCGCGCTGCAGGCGGCGCTGGGCCTGCTCGTTGTCGTCCAGTTGCCGCTCGATACGTTGAACAGCTCGGTGGAAGACATTGGTGACGGACCAGAGCAGGTCATCGAGGTCGGGTTCGAGGCGCGTGTCGGCCAGGGTAGCGATGAGGGCGTCAAAGATGTCGGCCACGGCTCCGGCCACGTGGTCGCCAGCAGGGAGCGGTCGCGGATCTGGCTCATCCGCAAATGGGCGCCAGCCATAGAGCTGGAGTTCGGTCAGGATGTGATCGGTTGGAGAAGCGGCGTGGTGCGGTTCGGTGTCGTCGTGCTCGCTCATGGGGCTGCTCCCGTCGGTTTGACCGCGACCCTCGCGGCCTTCATGGCGACGAGAGTCCACGGGCGGGAGGGTCCGACACCCGCAGCGAAGCGGAGGGCCGGAGCGCAGCGGAGGATGGCGGCGGCCGACTATTTTGCCTCGCGATGGAAAGGCGTCGCGCCCAATCGCTGCCATTCGCGAGCAGTCGCGCGCCGCCGGAAAATAGTCGGCGGCCGCCATTGCCTGGCCGGCCAGTTTGTGGGCCCGATCGCCCTCTTGAAGGCGGGTCGCGGTTCTCTGCCGGCGGGCCACGCATCCATGCGGCGCTGCCGGCACAGTGCGCTGGGCGCTTCCCCTCACGGCTCATGCCGCCTGTGTCAGATAGCGGGTGCGATCTTTGCGCATGAGCTGGTCCGCTATCGAGGCCTGGAAGGCGGCAAGTCCGAAATGGCGGAGGTCTTCGTTGAAGTCTTGCATCGCCGGCGACAGCACGATTGCCTCGATTCCGGCGTCCGTCGCACGCTCGAGCAGGCTGTCTCGGGCACCGTCACCGGCCGGATCGTTGTCGCGAATGACATAGAGCCGCCGCAGGTTCGGAGGGAACAGGATGGCGGCAAGATGGGCTGCCGAGAGTGCCGCAGCCATCGCCATGTCGGGCAAGGCGCATCTGAGCGACAGCGTCGTCTCGATGCCTTCGCCTGCCGCCATGACGCTGCCGGGTGCGCCGAAGCGGACGGCGTGACCCAGAAGGTCACCCATTGCCCGACGCGGCGTGCCGACGGGTGCCTTGCCGGTGCCGTCCGGTGCGAGCCAGGTGCGGTGCGCGCCGGTCAGATGTCCATCGAGGTCGGTGACAGCGGCGATCATTGCCGGCAAGGTCTCGGTCGGTCCTTGATCGTCGTGCCGGTAGTAGCAGCGCGGATGGAACCGCAGCGATCCGGTGCCGGACAAAGTCGTGATGCCGCGTCCACGCAAATAGGTTTCCACGAGGGTGCCTATAATGGGCTTCGACATGGCGACCAGTCGGCGAGCCGCTTCTGGAGATCCAACGGGGACCTGCGTGATCGGCTCGGCCGGTCGGGGTGGCATGGCATCTGGCATCGCGAGAAACACGCGCGCCTCGTCGGCGACGTCGCGGAAGTTGATCAGTCCGAGGGATTCGCGGATGACATCGAGCAGGTCGCCATGCTCACCGGTAGCGGCGTCGGTCCATTTGCCTGGCGGTCCCTTCGGGGATGGCCGCAGACGCACGAACATCGAGCGGCCCGGCGCATTGCGGACGTCGCCGACGGTCCAATAGTTGCCTTGGCGACGGCCATTGGAGAGGTAGTGGCGGCACACCGCCTCGGCATGTTCGCCGAGGCGGTGTGCGAGGTTGGATGCAGCTTGACGCGGAATCATGCAGCCTCCCGCTCACCGACCCGCTCGATTGGGAAGCGGTCGAGCACGCGCTCCAGCACGGCGAGCCCGTTGGCGTCGATCGGCACGAACATCCTGAGCTTCCACGAAATGATCTCGTGGAAGAGACCGTAGGCGGTGAGGCGCTCGCGCATCGTGTCGGTGAAGCCGGACAATTCGATGCGCCATGCGCCCATGACGCGGCTGCGGCGAAGCTGGAGATCCTCGGCGAGATCGAGGATTGTCCGCCCGTCCATCAGAGCCGCAAACGCCTGTTCCGGCGACAGCGCAACCACGTTCGTCGCAGAGGCGTTGGCGGCCCATGCCAGCGAGACGCGGCGGCCGATGAGGCGCTCGCCCTCGTCGGTCTGAAGTCGATAAACGCGGGTCGACTCGTTGGGCAGGCGCTTCCAGATTGGAAGCAGCAGGCCGGTGACCATGTGTAAGACCGAGTCCGAAAACTCCGGCACCCCGGCGATTTCGGCGGTCCAGGCAGTTGTGAACGCCTCGCGGTCGGCCTCGACCCAGCGTGTTTCGCCCATGGCCTTGAGCGGCATGTTCTGGCTTTCCATCGGCCGGATCAGACGGACACGGCGCTCGACCTCGCCATCGTCGAGCATGACGCTGGGGGTCGGGATCTGTACCGCGGCGCGGCCCGATTGCTTGTTGATGAGCAGTAAGGCACGCGGATCGCGGAGATGATCGAGCGCCGCATTGAGCGTGACGGGCCGATTGCGCTTGCGTTCGGTGATCGTGAGCAGGCGGCTTTCGGTGCCGGTGCGCGGATGGGTGTAGATCACCTGCCGATCGGTGACGACGAAGTTTTCGGCCTGCAGCGTCTCCAGCCCGGCATCGTAGGTGCCTGACGCGATCGCGCCCTCGATGCGCGCCGCCTGCAGTTGCTCGAAGGCACCGAACAGCACGCCCTGCAACTCGATGGTCAGTGCGAGCAGGCGATTGAGGAAGGTGGTGATCGGCGGCAATTCGTCCTTGATGCCATTGGCATCCATTAGCTTGAGACCCGTCGCCGCCTCGAAACGCTCGAGTGTGCAGCCCTCGACCTTGCCGCGTACGATCAGCAGATAGAGTTGCCGCAGCGCATCGCGGGCATAGTGGCTTTCAAGATTGTCCTCTGGCCGGAACAGGCCTTGGCCACCGGTCTGGCGCTGGCCACGGGTGATCGCGCCCAACGTGTCGAGGCGGCGGGCGATCGTCGAAAGGAAGCGCTTTTCCGCCTTCACATTGGTCGAGATCGGCCGGAAGAGTGGCGGCTGCGCCTGATTGGTGCGATGTGTGCGGCCGAGGCCCTGAATGGCAGTGTCGGCCTTCCAGCCGGCCTCGAGCAGATAATGCACACGCAGCCGCGTGTTCCGGGCTGAGAGTTCGGCGTGGTAGCTCCTCCCCGTTCCGCCCGCGTCCGAAAAAACCAGAACGCGCTTCTGGTCATCCATGAAGGCCTGCGTCTCGGCAAGGTTGGCTGACCCGGAACGGTTTTCAACGACAAGGCGCCCGCCCTTGCGGACAATGCGGCGCGAGCGACCGGTGACCTCGGCCACGATGTCCGTGCCGAAATGCTGGACGATCTGGTCGAGCGCGCCGGGGACAGGCGTCAAGCTGGCGAGTTTGGCGATCAGCTCGTCGCGCCTGGCGACCGCCTCCCGGCTCTCGACGGGCTGGCCATCGCGGTAGACCGGGCGCGACGACAGATTGCCTTCGGAGTCGGTGAAGGGCTCATAGAGCTGCACCGGGAAGGAATGGGCGAGGTAGTCGAGGACGTATTCGCGCGGCGTGATGTCGACGCGAACATCGTTCCATTCCTCGGTCGGCAGTTCGGCCAGCCGCCGTTCCATGAGCGCCTCGCCCGTCGAGACGATCTGGACAACGGCCGCATGGCCCTCCTCCAGATCGCGGGTGATGGAGCGGATCAGGGTCGGTGTCTTCATGCTGGTCAACAAATGACCGAAGAAGCGCTGCTTGGCGCTTTCAAAGGCGCTGCGCGCGGCCGACTTGGCCTGGGCATTGAGCGTGCCGGTGCTACCGGTGACGTTGGCCGCCTGCATCGCCGCATCGAGATTGTTATGGATGACGCCGAAGGCCCCAGCGTACGCGTCATAGATGCGGACCTGTTCGGGCGTCAGCTCATGCTCGAGCAGTTCGTATTCGACGCCGGAGAATGACAAAGACCGCGCCGTATAGAGACCGAGCGCCCTGAGGTCGCGCGCCAGCACTTCCATCGCCGCGACGCCGCCGGCCTCGATCGCCTCGACGAATTCGGCCCGCGTCGGGAACGGAAAATGCTCGCCGCCCCAGAGGCCGAGCCGCTGGGCATAGGCGAGATTGTGGACGGTGGTGGCGCCAGTCGCCGAGACATAGACGATGCGGGCATTCGGCAGCGCGTGTTGCAGCCTCAGGCCGGCACGGCCCTGCTGCGAGGGGGCTGCATCGCCCCGTTCGCTCTTGCCGCCACCGGCGTTTTGCATCGCGTGCGCCTCGTCGAAAATGATGACCCCATCGAAATCCGGACCCAACCATTTGACAATTTGTTTGACCCGCGAAACCTTCTCACCGCGATCGTCGGAGCGCAGCGTGGCATAGGTGGTGAATAGGATGCCTTCCGGCAGCACGATCGGCCTGCCCTGCGGGAAGCGGGAGAGCGGGGTGACCAGCAAGCGCTCCATGCCGAGCGCGGACCAGTCGCGCTGCGCATCCTCGATGAGCTTGTCGGACTTGGAGATCCAGACCGCCTTACGATGGCTCTTCATCCAATTGTCTAGGATTACGGCCGCGGACTCGCGGCCCTTGCCCACCCCAGTGCCGTCGCCGATCATGAAGCCTTGCCGGAAGCGCACGGCACCCGCGGTGTCATCGGCCGCTACGCTAACCACGTCAAAGGTATCGTCGAGCGTCCAGGCGCCGGCGAGATACTCGGCGTGAGCCTCGCCGGCATAGATGACAGTCTCGAGCTGCGCGTCCGAGAGCAGGTCAAGGACGTTCCTCGGCAGGCGCGGCTGGTAGCTCGGCTTGGGTGGCGCCACCGAGGCCATGGCCGCCGATTGAACGAGCTGGGTGGGGTGAGCCCGAGAGCCAGGAATGCGGATCGCCTGAAGCCCGTAGGCCTCGTAGATGGCGTCGCTGATCTGGCCGTCCTCGGCCGCCTGCCAGTCGACAGCCTCATAGGCGAGGTCGATGGCTTCCGGTTCGGCGATGGACATGCGTGGCGTGGTTCTTCTCGCCGAGCGTGTGAGATAGCCGTGCACGGTGCGGGGCGCGGCGACCGCCGATGCCGCGCTGGATACGGCGGCCATCACGACCGGCGGCCGCGCGGGAAGGCGCTCCTCAATCCACGCGAGGAGCGTCGCCGCATCCGGAGCGATGCCGGGAGCATCCGCGAAGACGGTGGGATCTTCCGCCGGGAGCTTGTCGATGACGGTGAGGCGTGTCGGAAAGGTCGTGCCATGCTTGGCGTAGGCCGAGCCGCCGATGGCGGCGGAGAAGACGACGCGGCCACGTTCCTGCAGGCGAGTGAAGGCGGCGGTCCAGGCCGGATGGTCGGGCGAGAAGTTCGCACCAGTGATTGTCACCAGCCGCCCGCCGGGCGCAACGCGCGCCAGCGCCGAGGCGATGTGCCGCAAGGCCGCGTCGGCCATGCGGCCCTCGACATTGGCCATGACCGAAAAGGGTGGGTTCATCAGCACCACGCTCGGCACGGCGCCAGCATCGAGATGGTCGTCGATCTGGGCGGCGTCGAAGCGGGTGACGGAGACGGCCGGGAAGAGGCGGGAGAGAAGTGCCGCGCGCGTCTCGGCCAGTTCGTTGAGGATGAGCGAGGCGCCGACGATCTCGGCCAGGACGGCGAGCAGACCGGTGCCGGCCGAAGGCTCCAGCACACGGTCGGCCGGCGTGATGGCGGCGGCCGTTGCCGCGACAAGACCAAGCGGGATCGGCGTCGAGAACTGCTGGAAGGTCTGCGCCTCTTCGGACCGGCGGGTATGGGTCGGCGTCAGCCCGGCGATCTTCGACAATGCGGATAGCCGGAGAGCCGGCGACGCGGCTTTGCGGAACAGCGCTTTTCCGTACTTGCGCAGGAAAAGGACCGTGGCCGCCTCGCAGGCATCGTAGGCCTGCTTCCAGTCCCAGGCGCCGGCGGCGTCGGAGGCGCCGAATGCGGCTTCCATCGCCGCGCGCAGCTTTGGCGCGTCGATGAACTCGCCGCGTTCGAAACGGGGAAGCAGCAGGTCGGCGGCCGCGAAGATAGCGCCGGCTGCACCGGTTTGGGCGAGCGGGAGCGGCGCGGCAGCGGGAACCGCCACAGCGGGCGAGATCATGTTCATTGTGACAACCTCGGGAGAGCGGGGACAGGATCGGGCCGCGCGGCGCTCTCTCTGGACCGCGAAGGCTCAAACCCATCCCGGCCTGCCTCTCCCTCTCAGGACCCCGCAAAAGCCAAAACAAAACAAGCGCCCCGCCATGAGGTGGAGCGCTTGCCGGTATCGACCGACCTCGATCATATTCCGCCGTCAGACTCCGACTTCTGTAGGAAACCATTGGCGTCGTCGGGATCGGGCGGCAGGTAGGCATCATAGGGATTGCCATCGGCGAGATGGCCGAACGGCGTGAACACGTAGTCCGCGCCCTCCCGACCGACCGCGCAGATTACATAACGCCGCTGCCCGGTCGCCGCGTCGGCGCATTCCATCAGCGCGAGGTTGCCGTCGATGGCGGCAGAGAAGCAGCGTCTGGAAATTGCTGCGGGCATGGTCTGGAATGCTCATGGCGCATCCCCGGGTTCAACTGGATCGCGGGCGCCTTCGAGGATCGCTTCGCCGCGCGCGATCGCCCATTCGGCCTTGCCGAGCCACCCCGACGGCGGCCGGGGGGCCTGGGTATCGCCGACGATGATCTTGAGCAAGCCCAGCATGAGTTCGAATTGTGCGGCCTTGCGCTGCACCGCTTCTCCGAAATGTGCAGGAACGGGAATGGCCTGTCCACGGTAAGCGGGGCCGGCACTCTCCCAGATGCCGGTGACATGGGTTTCGCCCAAGGACTCGCAATCCTCCCGCTGTCCCGACCAGTCATCGTCCTCGATGGCTAGCCGGCAGGCGACCTCAGGCGTGTCAGCCGAATACATTGCGTGCCGGAAGATCGGCAGGTGGTAGGTCGTCTCGATAGTGAATCGCGGCATCGTGCTGCTCCTGAAAAACAGGCGGCCCGGCGCTCGTCTCCGAGCCCGGGCCGTGGCGGGTCGAGGTTGATGTCCATGCGTGCAGGTGTGATGTTTCGCGGTTACGCCGCCGCCCGCCCCTCGACGACGTCGGCGCCGACTTCGTCAGCGGTGACGTCTTCAAGACGCGCATTGCGGTACCCGGTCTTGGCCAACCAGAGTGCGGCCGCCTCCCGGCTCTCGGCGAGGTGCAACAATTCGTCGTCGTCGCCAATCTGCTGCAGGACCCGGACCATACCGATCGCGGGTCGCTCGACGATCTCGAAGCTGAGCGCGCTGTCGACCGAGTGGCTACGCATAACGGTCACGAGGATGATGCCGCCGGAGGAAAAGTTCCCTTCGTTGAGCGTGATCGAGGCCGGGGCGCAGTAGGTCGGACGGTCGCGCGGCGATGCCTTGCGCACCAGGCGGCCGAGACCGTTGCGACGGCCCCAGTCGGCGAGCTTGCGGGTGAAGCGCGCGGGCGGTTTGGGGGTGCCGTCCCAGTAGCGGATCAGTGAGCCGAGCGGGGCGTTGTCATAGACGATGTGGGCAGACATGGGTGTCTCCTGAAACGAAAATGGCCCGGCGGGCGCCAGGCCGTGAGGTAAAGGGGGAACGGGGCGACCGGAGCCGCCCTGTCGACGGGTGCTATTCGGCAGCGACGGCGTGAGCGGTGACCTCATCGGATGCCGCCGAGTCGTCATCGCCGACGAGGAATTCGGGCAGATCAGCTTCCTCCCCCTCGTCCGGCTGCGCGGCCGGTGCGTCCTGATCGATCAGACGGAGCGGTTCGGGCAGCCAGCCACTATCGGTCAGGAGGCGTTCGGCCTCCTTGGCCATGTCCCCCTTCTTGAGATGGTCGATGAGCTGGGACGCCTGGACGCCGGCGCCTTCGCGCACGGCTTCGAGAATGCGGGACTTGGTGACGCGGCCGAGATAGTTGTCGACCGTCGGGCGCCAGCCTGCACCCACCATGTCGAGCCCGGTGGCACGAGACAGCCGGTCGGCCTCGCGCAGCCGCTGATCCAGCCCATGCTGAGAGATGCCGCTACCGCTATAGGGATTGGGCCGCTCGAACAGGGCGTTGATGCCATAGCTGATGCAGTGCGCCAGCAGCGCGTGGCGGCTGGCTTCATCGAGGCTATCGAGCCAGGCCCACAGGGTCTGATCGTCACCGAGTGGGATGTCGCCCTTCCACGCCTCGTGGCGTTCATCGATCGCCTTGGCCGCGAGGCTGTCTTTCAGCTCGGCGTCTTGCGTCGGCAAGTGGACATGTCGGACGAACGCCTCGAGGCAGCCGGTCGCGGAGCGATGACCGAAGGTGTCCAAGACGAGCCGATGCAACAGCGCCGTGATGGCCACATGCTGGTTCTCGGCCACCGCATTGCGCAGCGCCAACGTGCGATGGGCGGTGAGTTCGATGACCAAGCGCTCGGGCAGCGGCTTGATGGCGTCGCCGTCATCCTCCTCAGGCTCGGGCGCCTGCGCGCCGTTGGTGATGATGGCGCGGCGGACCGAAGGATCGTGTCTGCTATCCTCGTTCTCGGTGGCGCAGCCTGGCTCGCCGGAGTCGCATTCGACCGCCTGCATGGCTTCGTCCTCGGGGCGAACATAGCCCCGATCGGCGACGAGATCGCCATCACGATCGATGCTGATGAACACACCGGCGCGGGCGATCTCGGCCCGATCGTAGTTCATCGGCCGGCTCTCGAAGGCCTCAAGCTCGGTCTCGATCTGACCGAGGCGCTGATCGACATCGTCGGGGAGTTCGTCGGATTCGCCATACTCGGCTTCCAGCCGTTCGTACTCCGCGCGCAGGGCTTCGCGTTCCGCCCGCTCTGCGTCGGTCGGATCGACGGGGGTGCCGGCCAGTGTCCGCAGACCGTGATTATGGTCATAAGGCAGATCGACATCGACCACGATCCACTTCCAGCCCTCCGTCGCGATTTCGTCGGCGATCGACTTCAGCTTGTCGCGGACCAAGCGGTCGAGCAGAGCCGGGTCCTGCAGCCAGCCGCCATTGTCGGCCTCGAACAGGTCGCGCAGCACCACGCCGCCGGCAGCCACATACGCGTCGACACCGACGAACAGCGCCCGGCGATCGCTTGCTCGCACCGTGGTCTCCGTCAGCAGGCGCCGGATCTGCTGCGGCTCCTTCGACCAGGAGTTTTCGAGCGCCTCCCAGATATGCTCCTGACGCGTGTGGTCGTCGGTCACGGTGAAGGCCATGAGCTGCTCGAGCTTCATGCCATCCTGCTCGTAAACCTCCTGCAGCTTGGTCGAAACCCTGGCCAGCCTCAGGCGCTGCTGCACGAACGTTGCGGAGACGAAGAAGCGTGCCGCAATCTCGTCATGGCTGGCACCCTGGTCGTGCAGGGTCTGGAAGGCGCGAAACATGTCGAGCGGATGTAAATCCTCGCGCTGAAAATTCTCGGCAAGTGAATCCTCCTCGATCGGGACCTCACTATTGGCGTTGGTGACGACGCAGGGAACTGGCTCGGTTTTGATCATGCGCTTCTGCTTGACCAGCAGTTCCAGCGCGCGATAGCGGCGCCCACCGGCGGGCACTTCAAACATGCCGGTCTCATTGCCCTCGCCGTCCAGCACCGGCCGGACGTTGAGGCTCTGGAGCAGACCACGCCGTGCGATCGAGGCGGCAAGGTCCTCGATCGTTTCCCCGCGCTTGATGCGCCGGACATTGGACTGGCTCAGCATCAGCTTGTTGAAGGGGATATCACGCGAGGCGTTGAGGGTGATCTTCTGCTTGGGCGTAACCATGTGGCTATCTCCGCGACGGGCGGCCGAGACTCTCTCAACCTCCAAACCCGTCACAAAGAAAGGCGCAGCCCTCTCACTCTGAGGACTACGCCGCAAAGGAAGATCCCGGGGGGCACAGGGCCGCAGACACTTGCGCATCTGCGGCTTTGCGGATTCAAGCTGAGATCTCACGCGTCCTCCCGACCAGCCTGGGCGGCCTGGACGCGTTCCGCGTCGCGAAGGCTTCCGGCCCGGCGGGCGGCCTCTGCCCAGACCGAAATCGGCAGGTCTGTGGCAAAGAGAATGTCACGCTCGATGCCCATGCCGAAGGGCAGCCGGACCGACGTCATCTCGAGGAGTGAGAAACTGCCCAGTTCGGGATAGCCGAGATCGGCGAGACCGAACATGGCGTCGCCATCGGCATCCAGCTCGGTCGCGAGCTAGGTTCCTTCGCCGAGCGGGTTGAAGAGCTTCACCACCGGCACGTGATCGGCGTTGCGTTCGCGGCCATTGGAGAGGAGGCGCTCGCGCTGTTCCTCGGAGAGGAGGATCATGCCGCCCTCCTGTCGATCTCGGCCATATCGACCTCGGCGGAGCCTGCCTTTGCTCCGCTGCCAGGTTGCGGCAGGAAGGCGAGCAGCCAGTCGGCCGCCTTGCTGGCCTGGGAGGCCGCGCGCACGATGGCGCGGTTGTCCTCGCGCAGGATCTCGAGCCAGGAGGCCAGGTAGTCGGCGTGGCGCACGGTCGGCACGATGCCAAGCGAGGCGCAGCAGAAGGCAGCGTTCATCTCGGCGACCAATTCCTCGAAAGCATATCTCTTGGTGCCAAAGGCGCCACCGAGGTCACGGCCGACGCGGGAGGCATGGCCGGTCGCATGGCCAAGCTCATGCAGGGCGGTGCGGTGCCAGTCGATGGTCTCAAAATAGGCCTGCGGGGGAGGCACACGCACGTAGTCCTGCGCCAGCACATAATAGGCACTGCTGCCACCGATGCGGAAATCGATACCTGTCGCCTTAATCAGCGTCTCGACTGTAGGCTCGATCAACCCGGGCTCTGGTGCAGGCGGAGCCGCGGCCAGAACGTCGGGCAGATTTTCACATTGCGCCACGTTGAACACGATGAAGCGCTTCAGGAACGGTATGGCCAGTGCCGCCTCACCGGTTTCCCGCGCGCGATGCTTCTCGTCGTCAGGGATGAAGCGGTCAGCATAGACGACGGTGGTCCCGTGTTCGCCCTTGCGGACATGGCCGCCCAGCAATAGCGCCTGGCGGAAAGTCAGCCAGCCCTGGATGGGAAAGCCATGCTCGACGACCGCACCCCACAGGATCAGCACGTTGATCCCGGAATAGGCGCGGCCTGTCGCGGCATTGGCCGGCATAGCAAGGGGCGCTTGCGCCGCCGCCGTGCCCCAGGGCTGCACCCAGGGAAAGCGGCCTGCTTCCAGTTCGGCGATGATCTTGTTGGTGATATCGTCATAGAGGCTTGACCGGTCGGCGCCGGCGCGAGCGTAATGTCTAGACATCGCGGTTCTCCGCGACGGGCGCCGGAGGCCTCTCCTCCAGCCCTCAACCCGTCACGGCAAACCGGTCCGTACTCTCACTCTAGACGGCGTTGCGGGGACCTGCCGTAGAAGGGGGACGCTCTCGAATTTGGGCAAAGGCGGTCCGCGCCAAATCAAATGTCGCTAACCATCTGGTTTGGTTATTGCTACCGGACTGCGTGGCGGATGCGATCGGTAAGCGTTTGTTCGACGTCGAAATAGCCCTCCCAGGCTTCGGGCAACTGAGCCCGCGCGGCGGCGGCGAAAACATCGAAACCGTTGGCGCTTTCGCAGGAGGGCAACTCCTTCCAACTGACGGGCACCGCGCACGCCGCCCCCGCGCGTGCCCGAGTGGACCAGGGACAGATTGCAGTGGAGCCCTGGCCGTTGCGCAGGTAATCGAGAAATATTCGGCCCTTGCGCTTCGCCTTGCTCATGTTGGCGAGGAAGCGCGACGGATCTGTACGGGCCAGTAGTTCGGCGAAGTCTTGGCAGAAGCTCTTGACCTCGTCCCAGTCTGCCTCGGGGACGAGCGGCACGACCACATGAACGCCCTTGCCGCCGGACAGCAACGGCCACGACTGCAGTCCAAGCGCTTCCAGAATGCCTCGAATGTCGAGGGCTGCCTGCTTGACGGCAGTGAAGCCCAAGCCTTCGTCGGGGTCGATGTCGAAGATCATGCGATGCGGCAGATCCGGCTGCTGGCGCAGGCTTCCCCAGATGTGGAATTCGAGCACGTTCATCTGGACGCCTGCGATCAGCCCAGCCAGGTCATCGACCCACAAGATGCGGCTTTCCTTCCCGGACATCTTCTCCAACTGGCCGTCATGGATGGCCTTGGGCATGCCGGGCAGTCTGTGCTTCTGAAAGAAGGTCTGCTGCAGGTCGCCATCGGTATCGCGCACCAGCGACAGCGGTCGATCCTGGATGTGCGGCAGCATCTTCTCGGCGACGAGGGCGTAGTAGGCGGCGAGCGTGGCTTTGGTCACCTTGGTCCCGGGATACATGACCTTGTCTGGATGCGTCAGCTTGACGCCGATAGCAGCGGCGATCTCCTTGCCGGTTCCCGGGTCCAGATTGGCGGAGCCAAGAGTTGCCGGCGTCTTCGGCATTTCCATCACCACCTGGTCGGCTCGCTTGTCTTCGCGCATGCCCTCGAAGCTTGGATGCCGCAAGCTGCCGTCCGGTGTCACTTCGGCATAGGTGACCTCGGCTACTAGCTCGGGCTTCACCCACTTGGCACGGCGGGCAATGTCTCGCGGAACGGACGCGAAAGCCGGTTTGTCAACACGGCGTCTCTCGAGCTTCGCGAGGATGTCCTTGCGCATCGCCTGGGTGAACCCAGTGCCGACGCGGCCGCGATAAATGAGCTGACCATTGTCGTAAGTGCCGAGGATCAGCGATGCCATGCCACGTCCTGTGTCACTTGGGCGGTAGCCGCCGACGACGAATTCCTGTCGCTTCGTGCACTTGATCTTGAGCCAACTCCCGGTGCGGTCGCCGACGTAGGAGCTGTCGGCGCGCTTGGCGATGACGCCTTCGTGGCCGCCCTCGCACATGGCGTCGAACACCGTTCTGCCCTGGTCGACGATGTGGCTGGAAAATTGCAGAATGTCGTCAGGGCGGCGCGCGCCCAGCAGGGACTCAAGTCGCGCCTTGCGCTCGAGGAGCGGCAGGGTCGACAGATCTTCACCATCGAATTCAAGCAGATCGAAGGCGTAGAACTTGAGGGGCATACCCGCGGCAATGCCGGTTTTCAGCATGGAGAAGTTCGAGCGGCCTTGGCTGTCGATGGCGACGATCTCACCATCGATCAGAACCGCGCCTTTGGTCAGTCTCTGAAGCGGCGGCAGGATGACCTTGAACTGTCGGGTCCAGTCGTGGCCATTGCGGGTATAGACGACAACGTTCGAGCCGGAGATGGCGACTTGGGCACGATAGCCATCGAACTTCATCTCGAAGAGCCAATCCCCGCCCACCGGTATGTGGTCAGTCAATGTGCAGAGCTGGAAGGACCGAAATGCCGGCAGCGGATATGTAGGGATAGATTCTGAGTCTCTGCGCCGTGTGCGCCTTTTGCTGATGCTGAGGGTGCCATCTACAGCCGACATGCGGATCTCGGGTCCATGGTCCGATTCAATACCCTGCCTGGGATTCGGTTCCATGCCCAAGCATCCCGCGCCGGCGATCGTCGGCGCTCAAAGGAAGAACGGCGTATAAGCCGCAGTCCTGCGCGCGTCCGCGAATGCGGACATTGTCGCGCGCGGGACGGAGGAAATTCGCCCCCGCCGCGGGCGGTTAACAGGACAGCCGTAGGAGCGTCAGCATAGCGCCGGCCGCAGGACGGGACGCGGGACCGACTGTCCCCGTCCGCGGCGGTCATCGTTTGCATTCAGGATATGGATGCGACCGGCATCGTTCGCGCGCATTTGCTTTTCTCGACTGTGTCGCCGCTGATCGGCGACGATAGGATTGGCCGATACATCGGCGAGTTGGTCTGAAAGAGTCGCGCACGTCATGGCCATTGAGGTGCAGCAGGTCGGCGACGAAGTGGAGGTAGTGCAGCGGGCGTGTGAGATGAGGCACATGTGGGGCAGCATCAACCACTGGCGGGGCGATGCTGGCCCGGCCGAGTCTCGCAAGGTCGGCAAACTAGGCAACACACGCACGATAGGCCTTGGGCCGACCCGACCCGTGACGTCTGGCTAATCCATGTCCGGAACGTCGCCGCAGACGAATAGCGTCGTGGGCGGCCCATAGTCACCGAGCGCTGGGTCTGCATCACGGCTCCAGGCTATGACACCAACGTGGCCTGACGACAGAGCCTTAGCCGTGCGGACTGCGCGTTCTTCGCTCTGCTGGTCGGTGGGACCGTAAGCGGCAAAAAGCTCGCCGTCTTCGCCTCGATCAAACGCAACGACCACAATCAGCTTCGGCTTAGTCTGCGTGGGCAGCATATTGTCCGACATTCAAACCTCCTAGAGGAACCGTTCCCCGTCGTCGCGATGCTTCAGGCAGAACCAGTGCGATGGCTGCCGCGGCCGGGCAAAGCCGAAACCTCCATCCTTATCGCAGCCGGGGTGCTCGCACGGATGATTGGCAACGCGTCGTCGGTCGCGCGGCGGCGCTGTCATGCCTTCGGCAAGCCGGCTCGGTTCGTCGCTCATAACGGGTTGATCGGCCCGACCAGGCCGGGATAGTCGTTGGGCAATTTGTTGACGGCGCTCGTATTCACTTCACGACCAACGCGATTGAATTGAAGCTCGCCGTCGATGTCGTGGCGGAGAATGTCCTTGAGACTGTCCTTGGGTGTCGCAGGATCCAACCACGCGTCATAGTAGGCTTGGTCGAGGATGAGCGGCTGCCGATCGTGCAACTGCTTCATCGGGTCGCCCGCAGGCTCTGTGATGATGGTGCAGCTGGTGATGTCGAGATTGGAATTGTAGGCCCAGAGGCCGGCGAACGAGAAGGGCGCGTGGTCTGGCTGGTAAATGTGCCATGGATCTTTCTTGCCGTCCGCCGGTGAAATGGTCCATTCGTAGAAGCCATCCGCCGGGATCAGGCAGCGCTTCGATTTGAAGGCGTCGCGAAAGGCCGGAGCTGTTTCGATGCCCTCAATTCTCGCATTAAACATCGCCGCCTTCGGCATCTCCTTTGCCCAGAAGGGGACCAGCCACCAGCGCCCTTCGCGGAGCTTGTGATTGCCGTCTTCGCCGGCTGTTACGAACGGGACATCCTGGGTCGGCGCAATGTTGTAGCGTGGCTCGTCATTGCGGCCGGTTTCTGTCGGCGCCGTCAGTCGGTATAGCCGGTGGATTTCAGACCATGACAGGTATCTGGTGAAGCGACCGCACATTACTTGCCCCTGATTTCGCAAACCCCGCTAATTCACAGTCCCGCGCGCCAAGTTAGTGTATGCGGTCTTGAATTCGCGTTGGATCTGGCCTTGCACGATGCGGGACAACTCCCTTGCCTCTTCCTCGCTAGGCATGAGGCTGACGATTAGATCGGCAATAATCCAGCCACTCGCATATAGGGCACCGTCCGGAGTAAGCTTGTTTAAGACCTTGCATGCCTTCTTGACCGCCTTCTCGATTTCCGGGCGGTCGCGCATAATATTGGCAATCAGCTCGTCTTGCCGTTTCTCGGCGGTGTAAAGCACCTCAATCATTAGTTTCTCTCCTTCGCTGCGGCCACGGCTTCCGGCGGCTGGTGTCACTCTACCAGTTGTAAGAAAAGGTGGTTTTCCGGGACTGCGTCCACAGGCCAATCGGCGCAGCATGCAGCAATTGCCGCCTTGTTCGCATCCATCCAAACGCTCGCCGCGTTGTCGTCATCATCATTAGGCTCTTCGTCGGCCGAAAAGCTGGCGTCATCCCAGCCTTCCAACGCGAACATTCCATCGGCCGCCTGCTCAGGCGATATCCCAGCTGCGGCAAAGACAGCTTTTGCGGCTTCGATCCCTCGCTGTTTTTCTTCAGGCAGAGCGCCCTTGATCTCTAAACTGAGCTGCATGGCTCGCGTCCTGTGGCTATCGTGCCGACAGTGAACAAAATGAGAACGACAGAGTCAAGATGATCTTGACTGATGAGGAATATGTTCCTCTTTTAGGCGTTATGGCGCACGACCCGATCGACACGCTGGGAAAGGCGACCCGGCACAACATGCTTGTAAAGGCTGAGTGCAGTTGCGGCAACGTCCGCTACTGCCGGTCGGCCGACCTGATGATGGTCTATGGCGGAGGCGTCGATCCTCAGAAGCTGAAATTCGACTGCAACCGCTGCAAGCCACAGATCAAAATTACCTTGCTGGAGGTGCATCCCGAGCATCTGCCGAAGCGCTTGATGATCCACAAGCCGATGAAGATCGACGGCAAGGTCGTCTGGCACACAGAGAGATTTCGAGGATAGGACATGGCCAGGTCGAAAGGTTCGCAGCAATTATCACAGGCTGAAATTGAGCGCTTTGTGACGGCAGCGGAGGCACTGCACTTAAGTATCATCAAGCCGTTTATATCGCCCCATAGCGACCACTACCGGCAGACGCGCGTCCTGCATGAGGTGCTGTTGAAAGCCGTGCGGGAAGTCACCGGGAAGGAAGTGGCGTTCATCCAGTGGAACGGGACAGGGCCGTCCAAGCCGTAGCGTGGCTCTAGACGTTTTCGCAGCCGATCCCATCGCCGTCGCGGTCCAGATCATAGATATCCGTGCCGACAACAGTGACCGGGCCGCGTACCTAGGCGGACCATTGCCCTTTCCGGAGGAGCAATCGACGTCGCTGGCGATTGGAACGCAGGCTCCCGCGTAGTTTGGGTCGCACGCGTCTTCGGCATGAGCGCAGCCGATGAAAGATGCCACACCAAAAGCGACCGCGCCTACACGACGGAGCCGCCGGCTGGATCCTTATCCGAATCAGCGCTGTATCTCAGTCGTCTATCTCTTCGCCTTCATCGTCTTCGTCCGAACCGCGAGACGGGTCTTCAACGAATGTTTGGCAGCCCTCATTAAATGATTGGCTGTTTGAGCTGCAGTCGCTGTCGTTGGAAATCTGATTTTGCTCAGCCCAGTCGTAGCCAGCTTTATGCCCGGAACAATCTTCGGTGCAGTCATTTCCTCCGAAAGTCCCCTGCGCATGACATGGCGTAGCTGATGCCGCCGCAAGCATCAATGTGCCCAAGTGGAACAGCCTTCGAATTCTCATCTGCGCCCCCACGGTGAGCAACGCTGCTATCTAGGCGCCGCGAATATGCCTACTCGCACGAACCCAAATCACGCAATTTGGTCCTGATATCAGTGGCAGTGATACTCGCCAGTCTTGTGGTTGGTATGGCACCCATTGGCATCGGTGCCGCCGCCGTGTGCGAAGGTATCCACCGAAAATGCCAACATGGTCAAAGCCGCCATGGCGGCAAGAATTGTAGATTTCATATCGCCCTCCCAAGATAATTCGGACAGAAGAGCACTATCGTGAAGTTAGCACAACTGGCTGATTGCAAATTACCTACTGGTTAAGTGCCGATCTTCAATATCCAATATTGCTCCCGCGCATCAAGATCGGCCGATGAAATGGCGAGCGACGGGCTTAGACGCCCAATTGCGCGGCCATCTTTTGCGTGGCCGCCGTTGTCCGGTCAATGCCGCTGGTGATCGACAGCAGATGTCGTTTCGTCGAAAGAAATTCCGAGTCGCTGCAATCGGCCACAGCGCGCTTGAACCGGGCTCGCATGGCAATGAGCGCGACCTCGCCGTTACCAGATCACAGACCAGCGAGGCATCTGTCGGTGCAAGTTGATTTGCGACGGCCTTTCGGATCGCAAAGCTTCGCGAACTCGGCTTTCTCAAAGCGGGTCAACGGCGCGGCGGCGGAAAATCAGGGGATTTGGGATTGGTCTTGGCCATGACTTCTGTACACGATTCAAAAATCATTCTTCGCCGCAAAAAATTGCCGCATGCCGCATCTGTGGTCGTTCGTGGACACGCAACCGACATGTCCCTCCGTCGCGCAGTCGCTGTGGTAATGGGGGTGCCACCGCCCGGCGCCACAACGGCCTGTGGCGAGTGTCGATCAGCCTGGCTGACTCATAGCAGCCCGAATGCCATTGCGGTGAGAAAGGCCACCACTAGCACCACCAGGACCCCAATAATCAGCCAGACGGCGCTCTTGGCGTCCATTTAGACCCTCAACTGTCGGTTCCATTGATCACATAGCGCGACGCGAAGACGCTCACCAGTCACTGTGACTCCAGCGGATACGCGTCCTGGGCGAACTGACGGGCGTTTGTGGATAGGGACTACTGTGGAAGCGTGGGTTCGAAAAGTGGGAATATTCGCGCGCAAAAGGCCGGCCGGCTTACCGGCCTGTCGCGCGGTCAGTCTCAACTGGTTGCCGGCTTGGATGTAGGCGGCTCACGGCGAGCGAGCAGCTTGTCGATCCGCCTTCCATCCATATCGAGGATCTCGAAGCGCCAGCCCTCGTAGTCAAAGTGCTCACCGGCTTCCGGCAAGTGCCCAAGGCGGGACAAGGCGAACCCAGCGATCGTGTGAAAATCCCCTTCGGCAGACCCCGATCGGAATCCTAGGCGAGCGAACGCATCGTGCGCCAGCATCATTCCGTCGATGAGCAAGGACCCGTCATCGCGCTCGATGACATCAGGGTCCTCATTGTCCAGGTCAGGAAGGTCGCCTGCGATGGCTTCGAGCAGATCGGTCTGGGTGACGATCCCCTCCAGAGCGCCATATTCGTCGATGACGATCGCCAGGCGCACCGGCGTCCGCTTGAACTGATCGAGTACACGGAAAATCGGCGTTGCCTCGTGAACGATCAAAGGTTCTCGGATGACCGCCATCGGGTCAAGCGTTTTGCCGTCGAGCACCTGGTCGAGAAGGTCCTTCTTCAGAATCATGCCAAGCGGTTCGTCTATCCCCCCACGGCCGACCAGAAGCTGCTCATGGCGACATTGCCGGATGGTGCGCAGAATCTCGTCAGGGATGTCGTCGGTATCGATCCAGTCGATATCGCGTCGCGGTGTCATGATGTCGGCAATGCGCCGATCGCCGATGTTGAAGACACGCTCGACCAGTTCCTGTTGCGTCTGATGAAGGAGCCCTGCCTCCTGGCTTGCCGCCACGAGCAGCTTCAGCTCTTCGGGCGAATGCAAGGACTCCTCGCCTGTGCCCGGACGCAGACCGCACAGACGCAGCACCAGATTGCCGAGACCGTTGAGAACAAGGATCGCCGGCCTGAGCAGGAACAGGAACAGACCGAGAGGGCGTACGACCCGAAGTGCCGTGCTCTCGCTGCGCTGGAGCGCCAGACTTTTCGGCGCTAGTTCACCCAGGACAATGTGTAGCGCGGTTATGATGATGAAGGCGATTGCGACGGCAATGGTGTGCGAAGCTGCCGTGGCCAGCGACCCCATCACTCCCAAGAGGAGTGGCTCGATCAGATGAGCGAGTGCAGGCTCGCCGACCCAACCGAGCGCCAGCGATGAGATGGTGATGCCGAGCTGAGTTGCTGCAAGGTTCGCATCGAGATTCACCAAAGCCCGTTGAAGCAGGCTGGCGTTCGAGCGTCCAGCTGTAGCCAATTCGTCGACGCGGCTTCGTCTAACCGCGACCAGCGCAAATTCGGCGGCGACAAAGAAACCGTTGGCGCCTACGAGTAGGAGAACCAACAGAATTCCAAGAATGTCGCGTAGACTACCATCGTCCGCAGGCATGATATCCTCTTTATGAAACAGCCACTCTCATCTCTCAAGCGCGTATGCCGCCGTCGTGGAACCGCCGTTGGCCATCATTGCGGAGCGATCACCGCAGCTCCGCCTCTGACAATCAGGGGCAAGATAGCCAATTCCGCGCTGAGTATCCTACCCCCGCAAAAAATCCGCCGGCGCGAACCGGCGGGCCAGAAATCGGATAGAAAAAGAACCGGTCATGCCGGCCGAACTAAATGTGGCGTCTGGGTAGTCGAAGTCAATGGACCCGCCGGGTAGAGATCGCCTTTGATCCAGTGATTTAGCAATATCACCGCGATGCCGGCGAGGATCGCCAGCGCTATCATCCAAATGATCTTCTGACGGTCGCTCAATGTTCTAAACCCAAACCCGAACCACGCGTGCCGGCACTTAATGGCACGACGTCGTTAATTGCAATGTGACACCTATGAGAATCGCTGTGGCCTTGGCGGTCGGTCAAACTTTCTCATTTCGACGAGATTTGCCAGACAGCCACGCCAGTAAGAATAAGGCCGGCGGTACCTTCGATAGTTCGCGATATCACATCGAACAGGCGCGGCCGACGGTCGAAGAAATGCACCAGCCGTTCCCGAAACAGGATCGACAGAACTGCCACGCAAGACAACGTCAGTGCCACGCCGGCCATCATGGTGATTGCAAAGAGTATGCCCGCGACCGGAACACCTCTTGAGATCGCGAAGGTCATCGCGAAGAGCGTCAATGGACATGGGATCAGGCCGGCCATGACGCCCACAACCTCGCCTTCATGCTGATGGTGATGACCGTGGCTGAGCGCCCGCCAAAGCATCCACAGACCAATTAACCCGAGTAGGCCACGACTGACATCCTCCAAAAGCGGCGCCCGGCCGACGCTGCCAAGCGCAATCGAGACCAATGGCAACGAGAGGGCTGCAATCACAACGGCAATCGTGACATGGGTGAAGGAGAGTGTCAGCGACACCAGTAGGCCGCGACGGATGCTGGCATCCGATCCGGCCAAATAGGTAGCCAGCACGGCTTTGCTGTGTCCGGGTGTCAAAGCATGCGCAGCTCCGAACAGGACACCCATCGGCAGGAAGGCAGTGAACGCCAGCCAGTCGCCCCCGGCTGACAGCAATTTGATCTGTTCGGCGAGCGCCAAGTATATCGTGCGTTGAAACTCGACCAGGGTTTGGAAAAACACGTTCTATCCGTTCCGCCGCTTCAACCGCACGTCAATTCAAGGCGTGTCGCGAATATCTTGCCGAGATCGGTTCCGGTAGGATCGCTGAAGAAGGCATCCGTCAATTTCGTCTGATTCTGTGCGATTGCGGTATTCAGATCGGGGCGGACGACGGCCCTCGTGCAATCTTTCGGTAGGCCAGCCACGGCGATCTTATCGTCATCGGTGAAATCGATCGCGGTGTAGAAGGTCGGATCGTAGACGCCGATGCTCACCTTGCCGGCGAGCGCCAGCGTGTCTTTCGGCTGCGTCTCGAATTGGATGACGAGTTGATTGTTCTCGTAGCTAGTGACCAGCCTCGCCGGCGGCGTCATCGCCACGTCCTTGCCTTCCACAGTGACCATTTGGAAATAATTGTATTCTTCCAGTGAGGCATGGATGGTGAGGGCGGCGGCGTCGAGTTCTTCGGCGTCGAGAGTAAGGTCGGAATTCTTGTCGAACTCCATCAGCACCGTCGAGGAGAAGAGCTCGTCGAACCGCCAGAGATGCTTGAGCGACTTGACCGACTTGTCAGCGCCAACCGTTAGGTCCAAACGGGCTTCCGCGAAGACATGAGGATGAGCGCCGGCCGCGACGGTGGAGGCGAGCAGGAGCGCCACGCCAAAAATCGTGCTGGTCAGTCGCATTTGCGCTCGCTTTCTCGTCATTGCGCGCCAACCGAGTGATCTGGCAGCGCAAGCAGGCTAAATTGGGACGCGGCCCGCGAAGCCTTTTCAATCATCGACGATCGAACTTGCTATGATGGCGTTCGCTGTGCCCCGAACGGCTGGCGACGTCAAATGCACGAGCTGCTTGCGATTGCCCGCGATCAGTATGAACAGCCGGGAAACCTGCCTGCCCTTCCTCTCCTCGCCGATTTTTTCGGCGTCGGTGCGGTGGAAGAACCGTTTTTCAAACTCGGCGCGGTCGACATCGAAAAGCTTGAGCGAGCAGGTCTGGACGGACCTGCCGTCCATGGTCGCCCTGGTCACCGCGACCATCGTTCCGGCCGGAAGGTCGTCGCCGGTGACCTGCCATCCGCGGAAGGCCTTCATGGCATCCACAGGAGCAAGTGCCGCGCCGTCGACGAGCGGCGTCCATCCGCGCGTCTTTGCCAATGTCGCGGTTCGCTCGAAGTCGGGGCCGTGCGCCAGGCATGTCGCGTGGAAGGCATCCAGCGCCCGGTCGACGCCATCGGCATGCGCAAGCGGTGATGCCAACCATGCGGCCGCAAGCGTCAAGGACAAGTAGGTCTTGGGCATTCGGTAGACTCGCGTATCGAAGCAGGCCGGGATAGCCAATCGGCAAGATAGCGCCGCGGCGGCTGCGCACACAATGCAGCGCGGCCCGCGACTACCGGCCCGCGCGTCTTCCTGGCGGCGGCGCGCCCGGTCCGGTCGCCGCAGCATGCCGCGCTCAGGCAGGCAGGATCTTGTCCGTGGTCGCGCGCACATAATCGAGGTTCATGGTCCCGACGGCGCCGGTATCGTCGACCCTGAAGCCTGTCTCGACCAGTAGAGTTCCGACCGCATTCATGTCGATATGCCCGTGCCGATGGAGCCTCGGCAATGTGGATTCGTGCAGCGGCCTTCCGAAGTCGATAAGCAGCAGTCGGCCTCCCGGCTTCAGAACCCGCTCCGCTTCACGAAAGAAGGTCGATCGGTCGGGTTTCGGCAGGTGATGCAGCATGAGCGTACCGATCACGATGTCGAATTGGCCATCTTCGAAGGGAAGTTCCTGGGCCGTCGCCTGGACGAAGGTCAGATCAACGCCGGCTCGCGTAGCCTTGACGCGCGCCCTCTCGACCATTTCGACCGATGCGTCGACGCCCGTGACGCGTCCGACCGCTCCGACCAACTGTCTCGCGGCTATGGCAAGCGTGCCCGTACCGCAGGCGACATCGAGCATCGCCTCGCCGGGCTGGAGCCTTGCCAGACGCAGCATGAATTCACGGAACCGGTCCTCGCGGCCCCAAGTCAGGACGCGCGCAAGCAGGTCATAGCCGACCGCCCTATGCAGGACGATGCCGATGCCCCTTTCGCCGGCGCCATGCGCGCCGGCAGTCCGCATGTGACGAAAGCCGCCCCAGAGTGCGAATGCCGCGACCGCGGCGAGGATGAGGCCGTGGACTGCAGCCGTCCAAGCACCGGCATTGAGATAGCCGTCCCCCAAATGAAGCATTAGCAGAAAACCGGCGACCAGCGACAGTTTGACGAGCACGGCAAGCATAATAACGCCCTTTCGCGAATGCTGTCCGTTTCCAGCCCGATGACCAAATTGGTGCATTTCCTTTTGCCTCCTCGTCCGTTTCCGGAGTGCTCAAGGCATTCTTGAGCTTCTGGACTCGGCGTATTGTCCAGTAGCGCTGTTGCTGGACAACGGACCGCTGAACGTCCGAAACCGCACGGTGGAAAGAGCAATGACCATTAAAATCGAGCGGCCCGACCACAGGGGTACGATCGACCGTCGTGTCGCGCGCACGCGCGCCATGCTGCAGGACGCGCTGATTGCCCTGATCCCAGAGTGCGGCTATGCGGCTCTCACCGTGGAAGACATCTGCCAGAAAGCTGATGTCGGCAGGTCGACCTTCTATACGCACTATGCCGGCAAGGACGAATTGCGCAGCGCGGCCCTTGAGGCGCATCTGCTGTCGCTGAGCAGGCGCGTGTCGGCAGACGAAAAGACAGGCAACCGCCCGTTCGAATTCAGCCTGCCGATGTTCGAGCACGCGCGGGCGTTCCGGTCGCTTCACAAGGCGCTACTTGCGAGCAGCGGCGACACGATCCACGATCAATTGCGTGAACGCATACGGCGCGCAGTGCGAACCGAACTGTCTGGCAAGCGGATCGGCGACGCGGGCGTGCCGCTGGAATTCGTCGTCCAGTTCATATCGGGAGCCTTTCTCTCGGTGCTTGCCTGGTGGATCGCCGAGGACGCCAGCCTCTCGCCGGCCCAGGTCGACGACCTGTTCCAGCGGATGGCGGGTTCAGCTCTTCCGGGTCGGTCACCCTAGCAAGAGCTTCCAAATCCAGATCTCGCGCCGGTTGAGGCTAACGTTCCTCGGGCGGCCGAATCTTGCGAAACGTCGTGAGCAAAAGGATTTCGTAGATGGTGTTCAAGCCACCGCGATGAGAATTGGTCAGCCGAAACCGGAAACGGCAAGCAGGGGTCCGGCGACCATCGGACTGACCGCCGAACCGCGTTCGGCCAGAGCCCCACTCGGACTGCCAATCTTCGTCGATTCAAAATCGCATGGCAACGAGTCGAGCTATTTCGGCCGGCGCTTGATCGGGGATGGCAAAGACCGAGCTGACGTTGATCTCACAAAGCACATACGTGTCTTCACCTGACACAGTCCGTGGTCCGTAGAGAAAATCGGCATCCCAAATGATCGGCAGCGACCTGGCATCGATGCCTAGCACAGCCATCATTTGCGGCGTCCACCCGGTTTCCATATTGGTCCGCAGCGCCTGAAACGGTTCGGCCGTAGCGGGATGCATTATCCGCGGCCCTGGTTGCGCAGCCTCGGAATCTGGCCCTTCAGGAGGTGGTGGGATTAGGGCCTTGATGAACTGGTGGCCAAAGCCGACCACCTTGTCGGCGCCCATGTAACAGCGGATCATCCCGTCGGGTAAACGCGGTTGGAATGGCTGATCCACGATGCAGCCATCGGGTGTCAAATACACCTCGCAGCGCGCCATGAAATCCGGCAGTGCGAGTTCTTCCGGCGTACTGCCGCGTCGCGCGTGCAGCACCCGAACCGCCGGCTCTCCGCCAGGAAACGAACCGATCAGCTCGACCTTCCATACTCCCTGGCCGCCATTGCCGCGGTTCTGCTTCAGCACCCGTGGACCGGCCGTTCGAAGCCGCTCCGGAAACGCCTCGCGAAAAGCCTCGGCGGAGCCGTAGAGGTAAGTATCGGTTCCCCATCCGAGATGCTTCGTACGGTGCAGAACTTCCTTCACGCCCATTTTCAGGATCACGTCTGGATGTGCACTCACCCAGGGGCCGCGTGCCGCCACGTCGCGCAGCAGCGGGTCAAGCACCGCACGGGTTTTTCCCTCGTGCAAGGGATCGACCCAGACCAGCACGCCGTCCGTCGCCAGGAGCTGGGTCCGAACCTCCTCGGCAAACTCTTCGTCATAAACGGCCGGATCGGCGTGAACACCGATCGCAGCGAGTTCCTCGAACACGCGATGAAACCGGTTGTTCTGCGGTGTCGCCGTGCGACGCGCCTCCCGGTTACCGCGCCAGACCACAGCCACTCGCCTCGTGCCCATTATACCTCGCCTCCTACTTGCTCGCCCATCAGACAGCCCCGATACGAAATAGACTGCGATGCTCGCATCCGAGCAGAAAGATCGGCCTAGATCGAGCCCGCCGCGACGCCGAAAAGCACGCCCAGGATCGAACATGCCGCTAGCACCGGGATCACGCCGACCTTGAAGCGGAATACCGCCAGCATACCACATGAAACCAACGAATTGAGTGACCGAAGCCGGCGGCGGCCTGGGCAACGAGGGCAGATCAAGTCGGCACTCAAATCACCGGCCGCCGCTCGCCGTCGGCCAGGTGGCAGGCCGCGACCCCGCCATGCGGCACCGAGCGCAACATCGGCTCCTCGGCCCGGCAGACATCGATCGCCACAGGACAGCGGGTGTTGAAGCGGCATCCCGGTGGCGGCGCGCTGGGGCTTGGAGGATCGCCCGCGAGGATGATTCGGCGACGGCCGGCCTCGATACGAGGATCCGGCGAAGGAACTGCCGAAAGCAGTGCCTGGCTGTAGGGATGGGCCGGCTCGCGAAACAGCGGCCGCGTCACGCCGGCTTCCGCGATGCGGCCAAGATACATCACCGTCACGTTTGAGCAGACCTCGCGCACGATCGCCAGGTCATGCGCAACGATGACGATGGTAAGGCCAAGCTGTTTCTGCAATGATGTGAACAGGTTGACGATCTGCGCCCGGATCGAAACGTCAAGCGCGCTGAGCGGTTCGTCGCAAACCAGGATCGATGGCTTCAGCGCAAGCGCGCGAGCGATCGAAACGCGCTGGCGCTGGCCGCCGGAAAGCGAACGCGGCAGGCGGTCGAGCACGGTCGCTGGCAGCGCCACCAGATCCAGCAGCTCGCCGATACGGCGCCGGCGCTCGGCCGAAGATCCGAGGCGATGGATCTGCAGCGGCTCTTCCAGCGTCTGGTAGACGGTCTGGCGACGGCTCATCGAGCCCAGCGGATCCTGGAAGACGAACTGGACCTCGCGGCTGAACGATTTGCGGTCCGACTTCAGCCACTGGGCGCGATCCCGCCCCGAGATCAGCACCGTACCCTCAGTCTCCTTCTGCAGGCCGACGACGCTGCGAGCCAGCGTGGTCTTGCCACAACCGGATTCGCCAACGATGCCATGGAAGGCACCACGCGGAATGGTCAGGTTGATGCCGTCGACCGCCCGCACGGCGCCTGTGCCGGAGCGGTTGGCGAAATGGACCTTCAGGCCCTTGACCTCAATCGCCGCAATGTCAGCCATGGACCGCTATCCCTTCCCGCCTCAGCACCACCGGGCATCCCACCTTGTGCGGCGTCCCGCCCGTCGAGATCGTCTGGAGCGGCGGCCGATGCACGTGGCATTCGGGCTCAACCAGTTCGCAGCGGGCGGCGAAACGGCAGCCCGGCTCCAGCCTGATCTGGTTCGGCGGCAAACCTGGTATTTCCTTGGTCGCGGCGCGTTCGTCGGCGCGGAAATCCGGTACAGAGGCAAGCAGCCCGCGTGTATAGGGATGCGTCGGCCGCGTCAGCACATCCATCGCGGTCCCCTCCTCCGCCACCTGCCCGGCATAGAGCACCATGACCCGGTCCGCGACCGAGGCGACGACGCCGATGTCGTGCGTGATCAGCACGACCGCGATGCCTTCCTCGCGCTGGATCTCGCGGATGAGCTCCAGGATCTGCGCCTGCACCGTGGCGTCCAGCGCAGTGGTCGGCTCGTCGGCGATCAGCACGCGCGGCCGGCTTGCCAGGGCCAGTGCGATCATGGCGCGCTGCAGCATGCCGCCAGACATTTCATGCGGATAGCGATCGTAGCGGTCTTCCGGATCAGGGATGCCGGTGCGGGCGAGCAGCGAGACTGCTTCCTTGCGGGCATCCGCATGCGACAGATTGGCAAAGCGGCGCGCCTGGCGCGCCAGTTGCGGTCCGATCTTCAGCATCGGGTTCAGCGCGCTCATCGGGTCCTGGAAAATGACGCCGAAATAGCGGCCGCGAAGGTCAGACAAGCGCCTGGACTCCATTCCGACCAGTTCGCTCGCTTCGGCTCGCGCCGATCCCTTGATATCAACGGTGACGCCCTCGGGCAGCAGGCCGAGCGGCCCAAGCGTCATGACGGTCTTGCCCGAACCGCTCTCGCCGACGACGGCGACTGTCTCGCCGGGACGGACGTTGAACGACACCCCATCGACCGCGCGCACGGAAACGGTCGTGGCGTAGAGATCAATGACCATGTTTTCTATGGAGTAGATCGGCTCGTCGCTCATGGCGCGGCTGTTCCCGTTTCGACGGCGTTCCGCTCCGCTTCCTCAACGGCGCGCGCCTTGCGACGCTTGCGCAGCAAACCGCCGCGCACCGGCCTCGGCACCTTTTGCAACGCGAAGGTCTCGCCCAGCAGATTGAAGCTGACCACCACCAAAGTGAGCGCAAGGCCCGGAAGGACGACCAGCCTTGGGTATTCCTCGATGTAGCTCATGCCGTCGACCAGCATCTGGCCCCATTCCGGCGCCGGCGGCGCGACGCCCAGGCCGAGGAAGCTCAGCGTCGCGATGGCCAGGACAAGGGCGCCAGCATCGGCGCTGGCATAGACCACGACGAGGGCCAGGACATGCGGCAGGATATGGCGCACAAAGATCCACAGATGGCTGGCGCCCATCACCCTTGCCGCTTCGATATAGGGCTGTTGCAATTCGGCGGTGACCACGGCGCGGCTCATGCGGGCATAGTTCGCCCACCACGCCAGCGTCAGCGCCGTGATCATCGACCAGTAGCCGGTGCCGAGAATGCCGATCAGTGCCAGCGCGATCACCAGGCTTGGCAGCGCCAGCGCGATGTCGATGAGGCTGATCAACACCAGCTCGACGCGCCCGCCGACATAACCGGCGAACGAACCGATGCTGACGCCGATGGCAAGTGCGGCCACCAGCACGATCACCATCGCCACCAGCGATATGCGGGCGCCGCCGATGATGCGGCTCAGAATATCGCGGCCGAGATAGTCGGTGCCCAGCCAGTGAGCCCAGCTCGGTCCCGCAAGCGTGACGTCGTAGTCTTGCGCGCCGGGATCGTAAGGCATGATCGAGGGACCGAGCACACCGACCGCGACAAAGAAGACGACTGGCAGCAGCACCAGCCAGGGCCAGTCCTTCATGCTCCTGAACAAGGACGTGTTCATCGGATCAAGCTCCTCTCGCCCTACGCATGCGCGGGTCGACAAACATGCAGATCACGTCAACCATCAGGTTGACGACAACGAAGAACACCACGAACAGCAACAGAACCGACTGCATGCCGACGAAGTCGCGGAAGCGGATTGCATCGATAAAGAAGGCGCCGACGCCGCGCAGCGCAAACACCGTTTCAACCACGATCGAACCGATGATCATCAGCGTGAACTGGGCGCCGAAGGTGGTCAGGAACGGGATGGCGATGTTGGGCAGAGCCTCGCGCATCAGCACCTGTGTCCTCGTGTAGCCCTTCGCGAAGCCCGTCGTGGCGAAGGGTCGCGACATGGCCTCCTGGAGGTTGACGCGGACGACGCGGCTCAGCACCGATGCCGGAAACAGGGCGATTGTCACCCACGGCAAGAGCCACGAGGTGAAGCCGCTGACGCCGAAGGTGGGCAGCCAGCCCAGCATCACCGAAAAGACGATGACCAGCAGCGCCGCCACGAAGAAGTTCGGCGTCGAGGCGCCGACCAGCGAGAAGGCGTGGAGGAACCGGTCCAACGCGCCACCATTGCTGACCGCACCGGCAACGCCGAGCGCCAGCGACAGGAAAAAGGCGAGAATGCCGCCGCCCGCAAGCAGCGCCGCCGTCATCGGGATTCTGGCGGCGAATTCCTGCGCGATCGGCTTGCCGGTGCGCAGCGAGACGCCGAGATCGCCGGTGATGGCGCTGAAAAGCCATCGGCCGTAGCGGACCGGCAGCGGATCATAGAGCCCGAGGTCCTCGCCGATCTTCTTGATCATTTCGGCATCCGCGCCCGGGCCTGCCGCACGCTCGGCCATGAGCGCGGCGACGTTGCCCGGCGCCGCGGCAACCAGGGTAAAGGTCAATGCCGATGCCGCCACGACAAGCAGACAGGCAAGCAACATCCTTCGCAGAATCGTGCGTCTCATCGGAACTCCCCCAGGAGGTTCGAGGCGTTCAGGCCTTCAGCGTGATCGCCTTGAACGGCAGGTCGTAGTCCGTCGCGGGAAGCGCGAAGTTCTCGACGCGAGGATTGTGCGCCCACAGCCGCTGGCTGACAACGAGCGGGCAGATCGCCCGGTTGTCGTGCAGCCAGTCGTAGAGCGCCTGCATCTTGGCTTCGCGTTCGTCGCCGCTCGCTTCGAGCGCGGCCTTGACCACGCCATCAAGCTCCGGGGAAACATAGATCTTGCCGTCCGGCCCGCTGTCGGCGGTGGATACGAACGCGTTGCCGAGCGTGCCGTGCGGATCATAGGGCGCGCCATAGGTGGTGAAGAAGGCAAGATCATATTCGAACGCCGGGCGACGGTCGTGCATGGTGGCGTTGTCGACTGACGAGACCTGAACCTGGAAGCCGACCTCGGACAGCTGCCCCTGGATCATCTCGGCGATGCGGCGCGAACCCGGCAGCGATTCCTCCGATACGAGGAAATCGATCGCCAGCGGCGCGCCCTCCTTGCTCCAGGCGCCTCCGCTTTCGCTCCAACCGCCATCGGCAAGGATTTTCCTGGCCGCGGCGACGTCGCGTACCGGCACGTCATGCCGCTTGCCCGACGAAGGCACGTTGGCCGGGAAGAGATCCGCCGCCGGATCTGCGTAGCCTTCGAACAACACCTTGGCGATCGCGGCGCGGTCGACCGAGACATAGATGGCCTCGCGCACGGCCTTGTCGGCCATCATCTTGGCCTTCGGCGAATAACCGAGCAGCATGGTTGCGGTGCCGGCCTCGGCCACCACTTTCATACCGTCCTTTTCAAGCGCGCGGGCGCGGCGTGGCGACAGCGTCGCCACCCAGTCGCCGCCGATCACGTCGAGGTCGCCGGAACGCAGGGCGTTGGCGCGGGCGAGTTCGTCGGGAACCACCTTCAGCTCCATGCGAGCAAACAGTGGCTTCTCGCCCCAGTATTTGTCGTTGCGCACCAGCACGGTGCCGGAGGAATCGTAGCTTTCGACGATCCACGGTCCGGTGCCGACCGGAGCGGTCTGCTTGCCGCCGGCGTCGACAGCCTTCGGCGATAGGAAGCGCACCGGACGCACGATGGTGAGCTCCAGCAAGGCGGCGGGCACCGGACGCTTCAGCTTGATCGTCAACTTGCTGGGTCCATCGGTGACGATGCTGTCGAATCCGTCGGACACACCGATCCATGAGAAATCCGCGACGCCCAGCCAGCGTTTGAGATTCCATTCGGCGGCGGTCGAATCGAAGGGCGTGCCGTCACTGAAGGCAACACCTTCGCGCAGGTCGAAGGCGATCGAAAGCTGGTCGTCGGCGACAGCCCACTTGGTGGCGAGCCCGGGCTCGAGCGCGCCGTCCTGGCCATAGTGTATGAGGGCGTCGAACACGACCGTGTAGGAACTCAGCGTGGAGACGTTTTGCAGCAGGTCGAGATCGCCGGTTTCGGCGGCAATGGCGACCTTCAACGTTTCATGCCCCTCCGAGTACGCGGCGCGCGGAAACGCGGCAATGAAGGCCAGGCCGGCTGTGGAGGCCAGGAAATTGCGGCGGTCGAGAGTCATCATGTTAGTTCCCCTTTTTGTTTGATTGGCAACGATCATGTGCACGCTTGCTAATTTGTATAGACATAAGACATAAAGTCGGAAAACCGTTTGAGAGTTTTACCCCAGCGACCCACTTGGTCGCGGTTGCGGCCTACAGCCAGTTCAGCACCGCCGCCGAGAGCGCGAGATAGCGGCCGGCTTTCGCCATCGTGACGATCGCAACGAAGCTCCAGAGCGGCTCGCGCAGAACACCGGCCATCATCGTCAGCGGATCGCCGATGACGGGAACCCAGCTCAGCAACAGGCTCCATCGTCCGTAACGGCGGTAGCGCGCCGCGGCGCGATCGAGCGCAGTGGGCTTGACCGGAAACCATTTGCGGTCGCGAAAGCGGTCGATGCAGCGGCCGAGCAGCCAGTTGACAACCGAACCAAGCACGTTGCCGATCGTCGCGACCAGGATCAGTGCCGCCGGTGACTGGCTTCCGGTCAGCAGCAGGCCGGCCAGCACCGCCTCTGACTGCAGCGGCAGAATTGTCGCTGCGGCGAACGAGGTGAGGAACAGCGCGCCGAAGGCACCAACATCTCCCAGCATTGGGGCCGCTCAGCTCGCTTTCGGCCATTTTGGGTGCCTATCGTTAACGACATAACCATGCGCATGCTCGAAGCCTGCTTCGGTCCAGACGGCGTCCTCGAGGTGCGAATGCCCGTCAGACAGATCGTCATGGGCGTGGCTGAGAACGTCGGGATCGTGACGCGGCCACAACCACATCGCGGCAAAGAGTGCCGCGGCGCCAATGACGCCAAGCAGGATAAAGGTGAAGGGCAGGCCCATCGCCGCGCCGACGATTCCGGCGATCGGATAGGTGATGAGCCAGCAGGCGTGCGAAAGCGCGAATTGCGCGGCAAACAATGCCGGCCGGTCGACGGGATCGGCCGAGCGCTTGATCAGCCGCCCAGACGGGGTCTGCGCCAGCGAATAGCCGAGCCCGAGCACGAACCAGAGCGGCAAGAGCAGCTGATAGCTGATGGCGAACGGCCCTGCGAACACGCCGGCAACCAGCAGGCCGGCGCCTGACAACATCGCAACCCGATCCGGGATGCTGTCCAGCAGCCGCGGCAGGACCAGCGCCGCGATCATCGAGCCGCCACCGAAGGCGGCAAGGGCAAATGCCGTGTCGCTCTGGGAAAGGCCGAATTTTGCCTGCACCAGGACCACCGTGTTGACGATCACCATGGCGCTGGCCGCCGCGACGGCAAGATTAAGGGCCAGCAAACCGCGCAAACGCGGCGTCGTCAGATAGATGCGGATCCCGCGCGTCGTGCGTTCATAGATGCCGCGCGGCTCGGAGGGCTGCGGGCTGGGCAGCACCACGGAGACGACCAGCGCCGCTGACGCCAGGAACCCGACAACCGTGCCGGCGAACAGGCTATGGAAGCTTATGACCGAAAGCAGCGCCGCCGCGAGGATGGGGCTGACGACGCTTTCCAGGTCGTAGGCCAGTCGCGAGAGCGACAAGGCCCGTGTGTAGTCCTTCTCTTCGGGCAGCACGTCAGGGATCGAAGCCTGGAAGGTCGGGGTGAAGCCGGCTGACGCCGACTGCAGGATCAAGATGAGAAGATATATCTGCCAGACTTCGGTGACGAAGGGCAGGAATACGGCAACTCCTGCCCTGATGAGGTCGAGCGAAACCAGCATGGTACGGCGTGGTAGGCGCTCGGCGAACGCGGCGGCAACGGGCGCCACGCCGACATAGGCGATCATCTTGATGGCAAGCGCCGTGCCGAGCACCGCGCCGGCATCGGCGCCGGCAAGGTCATAGGCCAGCAGCCCGAGCGCCACGGTGGCAAGGCCAGTGCCAATCAGGGCGATGACCTGGGCCAGGAAAAGATGGCGATAAGTGCGATTGGCAAGGACTTGCAGCACATGTCTGTCTTCTTGGAGGAGCGATGGGTCGTTGATCCGTGGCGATTGAATGGCGGGCCTGATCTCAGTGATGGTGGCCTTCCGGCTCGACCATTTTGAACGGCAGCACCTGCTCGCGACCCTTCGCGGCCAAGACCAGCCTCGCCTGGAACTCATGCGGCTCAGCAGGAGCCACGGTGCTCTCAAGGCGATGATGGTTGTCGGCGACGGGTTCGAGGCGAAGCGTCTCCGGCCCGCCAGGCCTATCGATGATCACCGTTGCCATCAGATCGTCGGCATGCCGGTCGATGGTCAGCCGCATCCGCTCGCCAGCCGGCGTGTCGACGATTTCCAATGTCCCGGCAGCCAGATCGCAGTCGACCTTGAAGGGCTCCGGCGCATGATGACCATGTGAGTGAGAGGGTTCCGTGCCCGTCGCGGCAGACCCGGCCGAACTCTCCAGACGAACATTCGCTTCAGCCAACGCCGGCAAGTGGGCGAACAGTTCCTCCTTGAGGGCTTCGGTGACGCCCATCACGTCCTTGGCCGTCGCCGCGTCGGCGACACTGATAGCGACGTCGGCATGCAGGCGATGGCCGATCCAGCGCGCCTGCACGCTTTGGACACGTTCGATACCGGACACATGCTCGGCGGCATGATGGATTTCATCGACGATGCCGGGCTCGACACCGTCGAGCATGCGCGTGAGGACTGCCTTCGAAGACTGCCAGACGATCGCGAAGATGGCCACCGTGATCAAGAGCCCGATGATCGGATCGGCCAGCGGAAACCCCAGCCATACGCCGATAGCACCCAGCACAACCGCCAGACTGGTAAAGCCGTCGGTGCGCGCATGGTAGCCGTCGGCGATCAGCGCCGCGCTGTTGATCTCGCGGCCGACCCGGATACGGAACACTGCAACGGCCTCGTTGCCTAAGAAACCTATAATGCCGGCTATGGCGACCCAGCCAAGAAATGCGATCGGCTGCGGATTGATCAACCGGTCGATCGCCTCGTAGCCGGCAACGATGGCGCTGAACAAGATGATGAGGACAATCAGAATGCCGGCCAGATCTTCGACGCGGCCCAGCCCGTAGGTGAACGTCTTGCTCGGTTTGCGACGGGCCAGCATGAAGGCGACCCACAATGGGATGGCGGTGACCGCGTCGCCGACATTGTGGATCGTGTCGGCCAGCAGCGCCACGCTGCCGGAGAGGAACACGACCACCAACTGCAGCGCCGCCGTGATGGCCAGAACGACGAATGACCATTTGATCGCCCAGATGCCGCGCGTCGTCGTGGCGATCGTCGGGTCGATGACGCCATGCGTGTGGCCATGGCCGCCCTCGCCGTGATCATGTCCGTGGCCGCCCATGCCTTGCGTCATCGGGCCGAACCCGAACCAATCGCGAACTTTGTCCATCATGGCGCTTCTCACAGGTACTTGGTGATATCCTTGAACTCGTCGATCGAGCGGCGCTGCTCGAGCGCCAGCGGTCCGACGACGTCCTCAAGGCAGTGGTTGAGGTGGTCCTGGATCAGTGTCTTCTTGGCCTGGGCGATGGCCTTCTCCACGGCATGAAGTTGCTGGGCGATGTCGAGGCACGGTCGCCCGGCCTCTATCATCTCGACGATCCCGCGCAGATGGCCGTCGGCGCGCTTCAGCCGCTTGATGATGGCAGGATGGGTTTCGTGGACGTGGGGACGCTCATTCATGCCCCTGATGCTATCCCCCCAGAGAGGATATTCCAAGCCTCAAAGTGGCCTCGATTCTGGTGCATGCCACCATTCGTTAGGATTTTAGAGAATAATCGCTAAGCATGCCGAATTGGATCCCTAGCACAGCCTTTCGTCTCATCGTCGCGTTCGCGATGACTCTCGGCGTGCTGCTCTCCCCAGTGGGTAGTTCGGCCTCGCATAGCCCGATTGCGCTCGCTGCCGCCGAGGCAGCGCGTCACGCAGAGCTGACAGCACAGATCGAAAAACACGGCCACAGCCATGACGATGGCGAAGCCGATGAGCAGAGCTTTGGTCATACCCACGGCCACAATCCGGCCGACCACACCCATGAAACGGCGAGCACGCTTCCGGGCTTCGCGCAGCCAGCACCGCCGATAGGCCGGAGCTGGCTGGTTTACCCGCCTTCGTTTGCCGACCTCGAAATCCGTTTCCGGCTTGAGCGCCCTCCCAGGCAGATCGTCATCGCATGATCGCGGCCGCACGCGCGGCCATCCTCAACGACGACGATTGGAATTCTCATGCAAGGATCCTTCTACAAGGGTCCGCCACGCACGCCTTGCGCGCGCTGGCGGTTGGCCCTTCCTGTGCTCATTGCTCTCCTGACCCTCCCATTGCTTGGGGGGACTGCCCTCGCCCATGCCGTTGCCGAAGGCGACAAGGGCTATATCCAGGAGATCACGGGCATCAATCTGCTGCCCTTCATCTATCTCGGCGCCAAGCACATGGTGACGGGATACGACCACGTCCTGTTCCTGTTCGGCGTGATCTTCTTCCTCTACCGGATGAAGCACATTGGCATCTATGTGAGCCTGTTCGCGCTCGGCCATTCCACGACCATGCTGCTTGGCGTCTATTTCAACGTTGGCATCAACAGCTACATCATCGACGCGATCATCGGCCTGTCGGTCGTCTACAAGGCGCTCGACAATATGGGTGCCTTCCAGAGGTGGCTCGGCTTCCAGCCGAACACCAAGATCGCGACGCTGATCTTCGGCTTTTTCCACGGCTTCGGCCTGTCGACGAAGATCATCGAATACAACATCTCGCCCGACGGGCTCGTGCCCAACCTACTTGCCTTCAACGTCGGCGTTGAGGTCGGTCAGCTTCTGGCGCTCGCTGCTATCCTTATCGTCATGGGCTACTGGCGCCGGACCGACAGTTTCTGGCGCCACGCATACACCGCCAACACCATCATGATGACCGCCGGGTTTGTGCTGATCGGCTATCAGCTCACCGGCTGGGTCGTCTCCTGAACCTCCAAGTAAAGATCAAAAAAGGAATTCTCCCATGTACAACACAGACATCCCGACCCGCGCTGAACTGCCGACATCCATGCAGCTCCTCCGATCTACCCTCATCGCCATTGTCGCGGCAGCGGCCATCCTTGTGACCATCGTGCTGCCGGCCGAATACGCCATCGATCCCACCGGCGTTGGGCGAGCGCTCGAGCTCACCGAGATGGGCGAGATCAAGACACAACTCGCCGAAGAGGCCGAGCAAGACCGCCTTCGCGAATTGCAAAACGGCACGCCGACCGCAGTGCCAGGCCAAGATCAGCAGTCGAGTCTTCTGGAGCGCGTCTTCGCTGAACTGGTGATTGGTTCCGCCTCTGCCCAGGAACTGCGGACGGACGAAATGTCGGTCACCCTCAAGCCCGGCGAAGGAGCTGAGATCAAGCTCGTCATGGCCAAGGGCGCAAAGGCAAACTACTCTTGGACAGCCAATGGCGCGGCGGTGAACTTCGACACCCATGGTGACGGCGGCGGCGAAAACATCTCATACGAGAAGGGACGCGGTGCTGCAGAGGACGAGGGCGTACTTGAGGCAGCCTTTGACGGCAATCACGGTTGGTTCTGGCGCAACCGCACCGGTGCCGACGTCACCGTGACGCTGAAGACGAATGGCGCGTACACCGACATCAAACGCATGATGTGATCGATACGGCACGTCTTATCCGGCGCCGTTTGGCGCCGGGGGAGATCAAGCAGGTGAAATAGCCAACTCGGACCAACACAGTTTGATAATATCCAACCTGTGTTGGTCCCCTTCGGATGTCGTTGGTTAGAATCAGCTCGCAATGATGTAACAGGAGCGTCGCGCTAGCTTCCCCAAAGCGTAATCACGCCGCATTGGCCGCGAGCGCGCTCAAAACCCCTTGCGGCAAAGGGCTTCAAGATCCGTCTTTGTCATTTTCTCGATGCCGAGCCCAGGAAGAATATCATTATCTCCCTTGAGATCCCGGCCATAAGCCGCCGACAATATGGAAATTCCGGATTCATGGAGAACCGCCGGATTTCCGCTGATCTTCCCCAGGACTGCGGTTGGTAACAGGCCGAACGGAACGTCCTCGAGAATATAGCGGCTCTCGATGGTCGTCGGGCCAAAGCCGCCACGACCTTGGCGATCCATCTCCAGGTTCATTTCCGAAACGGTGCTCATGGGGACGTGGAACGACAATGAAAAATGTTCCTGGACGGTACGAACCGCGATACCGAAATTGCCAGCTATGGCCAATCGTTCGGCATCCAGAGCCTCGATGAAGCGACCAACGGCAGGAGTGACATTTCCCCCCTGGCTCCATCGCTCGGCCTTCTCCATTCGTGTGAGATTGAGAAGGGCAATTCCCAGATGGTTCTGCGGATTGAGGTTGCTGAGCGCAATTGCCAGCAGACCATCGCGCTTGACGAAACGATCGCCGAACAAGGCCGTGCAAAGCTTGTACCCTTGATCGAGCGCATCGAAAGGCAGCGTCGCAACATCAAGCTTCTGGCGAATGGAAGTGACCTGGACTTCTGTTGGTCCGAGCTGGCGGCCGGTCAAGAGCGTTGTGCCCCAAACGACGATCGGCAACCTGACCTTGCGCTCGGCTAACCGCTTGGAGAGATACAGCGCGCCGAACGAACTGTGCGAACTGACGATGACAGGAATACCATCTGCCAGGTGAGGGACGGCGGCATCCATCACCATCTTGTGGCCGTAAGCGGGAAGCGCGATCACCACCACATCCGCGTGATCGATGGCATCTTTACAATCATTGGCAATACGCACCGGCACCGTCGCCTCGATATCCCCCGTCGCCTTCAATAATTCGCCAGTCGCCAACGTTCTGGTGCGGTCTCCCGACGGTGACCAAAGTGTTGGCGTATGTCCCGATTGTGCCAAATAGGCCGCAAGGCCATAGGCAATTGCTCCAGCGCCCAGAATACTCACGCGCATAACATTCCTCCTGTCGCCGGCTTTATGGTTCGAGAATCCTTGCCGTCCCCGCCTACAAGTTTTTTCATCGGGAGGATCCGAATTGAAGTCACGTCGGTTGCCATCAGCCGTTTCGATCAGGACTCCGGCTCTGAGCCGGCAAACGCCGCAACGACTATTAGTTTCCGCTTGACATATATCAAAAATGAATGAGACGATGTCAATCATACGAATTACGCATGTAGGGAGAACATGGAAACCCGGGACCTTCAGACCTTCCTTGCGGTTGCTGCCAGCGGCAGCATTACCAAGGCGGCTGACATGCTCGGGCGTTCCCAACCTTCGGTGACACGCACCATTCAGGAGCTCGAGGCCGAACTTGGCTTCGAATTGCTGCATCGGATCGGTCGACGGGTGCAGCTGTCTGAAGAGGGTGTCGCATTCGAGGAGGAAGCGCGGCGATTGTTGATGTCTTTCACCGAACTTGCAGCGCGGGCCAAGATGATCGCCGCCGGCCGTGGGCGGATCCTGCAGATTGTCACAACTTCCGCGATCGGCACCGGCTTGATCCCGGCGGCCCTGGCCGAGCTCAAGGGTGTCGAGCTTCCGCACGAGACGCATCTCGGGCAGTTTCTTCCCTCGATCGTCGCCCAGGAAGTGCGCAGCGGACGTGCCGAGATCGGGTTTTCAAGCCTGCCGCTCGATACGCCCGGTCTGGATGTCCTACGGCTCTATTCGGCGCCTGATGTTGCTGCCGTGCGGGAGGACGATGCGCTGGCTGAACTTGATGTCATACCGCTTTCGGCTTTTGCGGGTCGTCGCGTGGCTACGTTGCTCAATCCGCTGCGGTTTCAGTTGCATGTCGCCAAGGCACTCGCTGCCCGGGGCATCGACACCGGCCCGGTGATCCGGACCAATACTGCCTACGGCGCGTTGCAGATCGTGCGCCATACTGGTGTCGCGGCCGTCATCGATCCCCTCACGGCCTATGGCGTCGCCCTGCCTGGGGTCGTCATTCGCCCGATCGATGTAACCGTTCTCTTTTATTGGGGCGTTGTGGCTGCCTCAAAACGTCCCCTTCGCCCAGTCGCGCAGGCGCTGATGGATGCGGTCGAAGCGGTGGCTGAACGGTCGATCGTCGGTTTCAAGAAGCTCGATCCAGCTTTGGCCAGCCAATTGGTGAACGATCCCGCGTCGGGCACAAATAACGGAACTGGAATATGAAGCATACTCCCACCCCGGCAGCATCGACGGGCCTTGCCGCGTTGGAAGCCCAGCTCGCGCAGGATCTCGACTTTGTCGAGCTGCCCGCCAAGCCCTGGGTCCCCACACGCATGCATGAGGGCGCCCCGGTCCGTGATGTCGTGGTCATTGGCGCTGGCATGTGCGGACTTGCTGCCACGGCAAAGCTGGTGCTGGCAGGGATCACCAATGTCGTCGCCTATGATGCGGCGCCGGCTGGGCTCGAAGGACCGTGGATAACGTTTGCCCGCATGCAAACACTCCGGTCGCCGAAGACCCTGCACGGTCCGTCGCTCGGCTTGCCGCAATTGACGTTCCGCGCCTGGTTCACGGCGCAATGGGGCGTCGACGCCTGGCGGTCGCTGGACAAAATCCCCAAGGGCCAGTGGATGGATTACCTGGTCTGGTACCGCAAGGTTCTTGCTCTGCCTGTGCGCAACGGCGTGCGCATGACCGGCGTCGCACCGGTTGGTGATCTGATTGCGATCGATATCGAAGGCGCGGAATCCGGCCGGGTTCTCACCCGTCATCTCGTTCTGGCCACCGGCCGCTCTGGTCTGGGCGGTTTTGCCGTGCCCGATTTCCTCAGGGGCATCGATCGCGCTTATTGGGCCCATTCTGCGGACGAGATCGATTTCGACGCGCTGCAAGGTAAGCGTGTGGCGGTCATCGGCGCCGGTGCCTCGTCCATGGACAATGCCGCAACCGCACTCGAGGCGGGCGCCGGATCTGTGGACATGTTGATCCGGCGCAAGGAAATGCCGCGCATCAACAAGCTGACCGGAATCGGCAGTCCGGGTGTTGTACTCGGCATGCATCAATTGCCCGATGCCTGGAAGTGGAAGTTCTTCGACTACACCGCCTCAACCCAGACGCCGCCGCCTCGTTCATCGACGCTTCGCGTTTCTCGCCACCCCAATGCCCGGTTCTTTCTCGACTGCGGCATCGTCGCGGTCACGGAAGATGCGGGAGGCCTGCTTATCGAAACCACCCAGGGGCTGATGCGCTACGACTTCCTGATCGCGGCAACCGGCTTTTCAAACGACTTCAACGGCCGCCCGGAATTTGCAGCCATCGCGCCACATATCCGCACCTGGTCGGATGGCCGATATACACCGGACATGGGGCCGGCGCGTGCAGGCATGTCCGACGCACCGGACCTAGGTCCCGCCTTCGAGTTTCGTGAGCGCGTCCCCGGCTCCTGCCCGATGCTGTCGCATATCCACTGCTTCAACGACGCCGCCATGCTGACGCACGGCAAGGTCTCCGGTGATATCCCAGCCGTCAGCGCGGGTGCCGACCGTTTGGTCCGCGGCATTGCCGCATCGCTGTTTGCCGAAGATGTCGAAACCCACTTCGCCAACCTGATCGCTTACGACACGCCCGAACTTCTGGGCGACGAATGGGTCGATTCAACACCCTTGTTGGAGAAGGAGGCCGCGCTGTGATCGACGCAATGGACAAGGCCGCCGGTCTATCACCGCACGATGCGCTTTTCAGCGCGCGTCGGTTTCGGCCTGAATTCGTGCTGGGGGCGGAGGAATGTCGCCTCTCCGTCCTGCAGCCAGCAAACGACCAAGGGCTTGCGCCTAATTTGCGGGTTGCTCTGGCCCGTCGCATGGCCGCTCTGAATGCCGATCCGGTCCTGATGGCCGAATTTGATGTGCAGCTGGCTCAGCTCGATCCGACTGAGCAGCTTCTGGCCTTAGCCCAGGGGGAAACGGATTTGGAAGAGCCATTGGCGACCATCGCACGTCATGTGGACCTGATTACGCTGACACCGAAAAAGGCGGAAGCGGGCCACATCGCCCTGCTCGCCCAAGCTGGATTGAACAATCCTCAGATCGTCGCCCTTTCCGAGCTCATCGCCTTCGTCAATTTCCAGACGCGGGTGGCAACCGGCCTGCGATTGTTGAGGACGGCATGATTTCCGCGGTGCGCCTGAAGCCATTGAATTGGCATCCGTACATAGCGCCGGTCGAGCTATCCGAGGCCACGCCGGAACAGCTTGAAGCGATGAAGGTCACGCCATCAGCCAAGAAAGTTTCGGAATATGTGCGCACCCTTGCGCATGACCCTGAGAGCTACCTTGCCCGCACCATCTTGTTCAACGCCATCATGTATGTCGAAGGCGGGCTTGCCCGCCCTGACCGCGAGCTTGGTGCATTAGGTGCGTCCATCGTCAATGGCTGCAAATTCTGCGCCGTTGTTCACGCCCGCAGGCATGCAGAGCTGACCAAGAACGACGAAGTGGTCACCGCGCTCTATCTCGATAAACCTGAAGCGCTCGGCCCACGCGATGCGGCAATCTACAGTTTTGCCCGCCGCCTGTCGGCGGCCCCGTCGGAAGCGACGACAGACGATATCGCCGCGCTTCGATCAGTCGGCATGGACGACCGCGAGATTATCGACCTGATCCACGCCATATCGATCTTCGGCTGGGCAAACCGGCTGATGCACGTTCTCGGCCATGCGGAGAGCGGGTGATGATGTCGCATGCGGTCGAAGCAGTCCGTCTCACACTTTCCGAAGGGACAACCAGCAATGCTTGAACTCAAAGATGTAAAGCTGTCTTACGGAAGCACGCAGGTTCTGAACGGCGTCAATCTCTCGGTAAAGCGGGGTGACGTGGTTTCGATCATCGGCCCCAGCGGCACCGGCAAGACCACGTTGCTGAAATGCATCAACTACCTGGCCAAGCCGTCGTCAGGAACCATCGCGTTCGATCAGATCCGGATGGATTACCAGCGTGCCGACAAGGTCGCTGTCCAGGCGATCCGGTTGCGAACGGCGATGGTCTTTCAACAATTCAACGTCTTCAAGAACATGACGGTCCTGCAGAACGTGATGGATCCACTGGTCGTCGTGCAGCGCAAGTCCGCGGACGAGGCGCGGGAGATCGCCTTGCGGGAGCTCGAGCGGGTCGGCCTCACCCCGAAGCGAGACAGCTATCCCTCCCAACTGTCGGGCGGCCAGCTCCAGCGCACCGGCATTGCGCGCGCCCTGGCGGTTCGTCCCGACGTGATACTCTTCGATGAGCCTACGTCATCGCTGGATCCAGAACTCGTCGGTGAAGTCCTGAAGGTGATCAAGGACGTCACCTCGTCAGGGATCACTTCGCTGCTTGTGACCCACGAGATGCAATTCGCAAGGAACATCTCCAACCGGATCGTCTTCATGGACCGTGGCGTGGTCGCCGCCGATGGCAGCCCGGCTGATATCTTCGACGCGCCTTCCAGCCCACGACTTGCTCAATTCCTGCAGTCAGAACTCGCTTTTCAATAATCCAACAACAAGGGAACCTAAGAAATGTCTGTAATCACATCCCGCTTTTCCCGTCGTCATGCCCTGGCTGTCGTCGGCGGCATCGCAATAGCCCTTGCAACCGCAGGAGTCAGTTATGGTCAGACCGTTCGGACAATCAAGATCGCGACGTCTGCCGAATCCAAGCCGCTGGCATGGGGCGCGATCGGCGTCGAGCCGCAAGGCTATGAGCCCGATCTCCTGAGGGCGATCAACGCAAAGCTGCCGCAATACAAGTTCGAGATGGAAGGTGTCTCTGACATCGCGCAGGAAACTGGCCTCGCCACGGGCAAGTACGACATCGCGGTGGGTGGCTACTACAAGTCGCCCGAGCGCTCCAAGCAGTTCTTCATTCCGGAAAATCCCATGGGCGCCAGCCTGATGAAGATCTACAGCAAGAAAGACAGCGGCATCAAGGAAATGAAAGACCTGGTCGGCAAGAGGATCGTTCCGACCACGGCCGGCGGTGGAACCTACAAGTTCATCATGAACTGGCAGAAAGAAAACCCGCAATACAAGCTCGATGTCACGGCATCGAGTGCAGGCATTCCCTACCCGAACCGGCTGGACGAAGTTCAGAACGGCAAGTTCGACGCTCTCGTCTTGCCGTCCAATCTCGGTGAGCAGACCGTCATCGAGCAAAAGAAACTCGATATCGTGGCGTCCGAACCAGTGTTCAGCAACAACACCTACATGCTGATCCACAGATCAGACGAGAACAAGGTTCTGGCTGACGATGTGAACAAGGTTCTCAAGGAATTGAAAGACGACGGCACGATCGAGAAGCTCTCGCAGAAGTGGTTCGGCGAGGGCATCGTCCAGTACATGAAATAGCACGGCCGTTGAGGGCCATATTCGCTAGTCAGCGGCAAGGCTGAATTGCAAGAAGGAGCGTTTCAAAGTGGATGTATCTGCTATGATTCCCGAGTTGCTCTCGGCACTGCCGCTGACGCTCGCCATCACGTTTACGGCCCTCATTTCCGGGTTCTGTCTGGCTCTTATCGCGACAACACTCCGTGTTCGCAGGGTGCCACTGATCAGTCACCTGGTGGACCTCTACGTGTCCTATGCCCGGAGCGTTCCTGTCGTCCTGCAGCTGTTCGTCGCGTTTTATGGGCTTCCGCTGTTGGTGATCCTGTTCGGCGCCAAAGATTTTATTTCGCCGACGATGGCTGCCATGGTGGGGTTGAGCCTCTACCATGGAGGATATCTGTCGGAAGTCATGCGGCCTGCATATCTTGCCGTCGATCGCGGCCAGCACGATGCGGCCGATAGCCTTGGATATACGTTCCGGCAGAAAATTACTCGCGTCGTCGGCCCGCAAGCGGTGCACTTCGCACTACCGGGCTACGGGAACTCCGTCATCTACCTGATCCATAACGTTGCGCTGGTCATGTACATCGGCGCCGCCGACGTCATGGCGACTGCGCATTTGATCATGGAGCGCGACTACAATCAGTTCCAGTTCGAAACCTACCTCGTCCTGGCGATCATCTATTCGCTGATGTGCCTGGTCGCATGGCTCATCGTGCGCTTCTTCGAGCTTCGATCACCGATGCAAGCGCCAGAGGCAACGACAACAACTCCGATCAAGAACGAGCTCCTCGCGAGCGTCTGACGTAAGGGTATTCAACCATGTTTGATACCGATATTTTGCTCCAGGACACGCAGGAAATTCTGAGTGCCGTACCCGTGACCGTTGGAATGGCACTCTTGATTTTCGTCCTGTCGACGATAGTCGGCAGCATATTCGCGCTGATCGAATACAGACGGGTGCCGGTGCTGCGAGAGCTCATCATGACTTACAAGATCGTCTTCAAGGGCGTTCCGATGGTCATCGTGATTTTCCTCGCCTATTTCGGTCTGCCGCCCGCATTCCAGTTCCTGTTCTCATTGCTGGGGATCAACTTTAACGCCCACGAAACCCCCAATTGGGTCATCCTTGTAGTTGCGATTACCGGCTGTGTCGCCGCGTTCCAATCGGAGATTATCAAGGGAGCCCTGAATGCATTCGACACCGGTCAGTCGGACGCAGCCCATTCGCTGGGCTATACGGGCGGCCAACTGTTCCGACGTATCCTATTTCCCCAGGTGGCCCTCACGGCAATTCCCGACCTGACGACTTCGATGATGGTCATCATGAAGGCGCTTTCTCTCGGATTCGCCATCGAGGTCGTCGATATCTTCGCCCAGTCCCAGCTGACCGCCGCCCTGAACTACTACTACCTCGAAGCCTTCGTGATTGCCGTCGTGATCTACATGGTGATTGCCTATATCGTCACACAGATTGCCGACAGGCTGGAGCAGGCGCTGAGGGTGCGGACGTGAGGCGGATGTGGGATAGAATCGTCAAGCTTCGGATATCGAGCCGCACCTGGGAGGCAATTCTTTCGGGGATGAAAAGCTTGAGGAGAAACCCAAGTAGCCGATGCATGTACCGCTGAATGCCGACTGAAGCACCGATCGCGCCGACGCAACGTTGCGACTGTGCCGACCAGAGGAATCCGGTCTCCGGCTACTGGCATGGAGATCCCCAAGCCGTATTCGGCGCCGCGAGTACGCATCAATATTGGAGAACCTGGGCCTCTCCGTCTCCCACGCCGGTTTATCCGACTTGTCTCACGTCGTATTCCTGCAGGATACCCGCTTTGATCCGACCAGCGAAATGACAACTTGCGAGATGCGATTCCGACAAGCTGTTGACCGGAGGCGATGTCTCACAAACACTTTGCACGGCAGGGCAGCGCGTACGAAAACGGCATCCGGTCGGCGGATTCACAGGGCTTGGCACATCTCCCTTTAGAATGATCCGCTGACGTTCGCGCTCCTCAACTGGATTTGTCGACGGGACCGCGCTGAGCAGCGCCTGTGTATACGGATGTGCGGGCTGGCTATAGAGCGCGCCGCTCTCACCTTCTTCCATGACGCGGCCGAGATACATCACGTAGACGCGCTGTGCGGCCTGGCGAACGATGGCCAGATCGTGCGCAATGAGAAGACATGACATTCCGAAATCATCGCGCAGCTTCAGAAACAGGTTCATGATCTGCGCTCTGATGGAGACATCGAGCGAACTGACAGGCTCATCGCATATGAGTACGGTTGGGTTGGCAGCAAGCGATCGCGCGATACACACGCGTTGACGTTGGCCACCCGACATCTCGCGCGGATAGCGCTCCAATATCTGTTCGGGCAGCCCCACTTGGTCCAAGAGTTCTTTGACACGTGCCGCCCGCGCGGAATGGTTGTTCTCCCCATTGATGAGCAGCGCTTCATCGATCGCCTGACCAATCGTCTGTCGGGAACTCAGCGAGGAAAGCGGATCCTGAAAGATGTATTGGATCTTGCGCCTTCGTTCGAACAAATGCTTGCCGCTCATAGCCAGGAAATTTTCGCCCTTGAATCGGATCTCTCCGGATTTGGCGCTCTCGAGACCGACGATCGTGCGACCCAGTGTCGATTTTCCGCATCCCGACTCCCCGACCAATCCTACAATCTCGCCCGCGCCAATCTTCAGGCTCACGCCATCACAGGCCTTAATCTCAGCCCCTGTGTGGCGGTCGCGAAAGTGAGTTTTGAGATCGACGATCTCAATGAGGTTCTCAGGCATCTTCCATCACTCGCGCAAGCTTGTTGATGATGACCGGGCATGCGGCGACGTGCGTCGACGACTCTCCTGGTACGGAAAGCAAGTGCGGTTGAGTGGCGCTGCAGCTCTGCAGCGCCGAAGCGCAGCGTGGCGTGAACGCACAACCGCGTATCAACCGAGACAGATCTGGCGGCTGGCCAGGAAGACCAATAAATTTCGAACCAATGTCTGCATTTAGCGATGGAACTGAACCGAGCAGACCTTTGGTGTAGGGGTGGACCGGCGTCATCAGCACGTCGTCCACCGGACCCAGTTCTGACAGCCGGCCGGCGTACATCACCGCCACCTTGGTCGCCATGCCGGAGACCACACCAAAATCGTGAGTGATGATGACGATGGCCATCTGCAGGCGCCTCTGTAGGTCTTTCAGCAGCTCCACGATCTGAGCCTGAACCGTGACATCGAGCGCGGTGGTAGGCTCATCCGCTATGAGGAGCTTGGGCTCGCCGGCAATGCTCATCGCTATGCCAACGCGCTGGCGCATACCCCCGGAAAGCTCGTGCGGATACTGCTGCAGTCGGCTTAGTGGATCGGGTAGCCCGACCAACGCCAGCAGTTCGGCGGCTCGTTTGTCGGCCTGCGCCGCAGTCATGCCAAGGTGCAATTCCGAGACCTCGGCGATCTGCCTTCCAATGCGTCGGACCGGGTTGAGAGAACTCAACGGATCCTGAAATATGACGCCGATCTCGCCGCCACGCAGTTTGCGCATTTGTTGCTCAGGCGCTCGCAGGATGTCGAGGCCGTTGAATTTCACCGTCCCCTCTATTTCAGCGTCGAGTCCCGTCGGAAGCAGAGATAGCGGCGCCATGTTGAGGATGGTCTTGCCGCTGCCGCTTTCGCCGACAATCGCCAGGACCTCGCCTTCGTCCACACGGTAGCTCACGCCATCGACCGGCTTGACGCTGGTTCTCGCCGTATGGAGCGTCACCGACAGATTGGAGACTTCGAGCAATGCAGGTGTTGGGGAACTCCCAGTGCTCATGTCGCGATCTCCTTCATGAACAGTTTCTTGCGGGCGGCCAAGCTCCGCTTGGTCATCCGGCGCGGGTTCTTGGACAGCGCGATCTTCTCGCCGAACAGGTTGAAACCTACGACCATGATGGTAAGCGCGAGCCCCGGAAGGATCACCAGGCGCGGTGCTTCTTCAAGATAGGGTAGGCTCGAAACCAGCATCTGTCCCCACTCCGCTTGCGGCGGCTGCACACCGAGCCCCAGAAAGCTCAAGTTAGCGATCGCGAGGGCCAAAATACCGACGTCCGCGCTTGCGTAGATCAGCACGGATCCCAATGCGACCGGCACCAGATGTTTGAATATGATCCTGAGTCGGCTGGCGCCCAAAACGCGAAGGCTTTCGATATGCGGCTGGTTTACTGCCGCCGCCACCACACCTCGCGTCAGCCGGGCATAGATTGGCGTCCAGGCGATCGCCAGCGCAATGATCATATTCCAATAGCTAGGGCCGAATACACCAACGATCGCCAGCGCCACCACGAGACTAGGCACACTGAGGCCGAAGTCGACCATACGCATGAGGATTTCGTCGATCCAGCCACCGAAATAGCCGGATATGGTCCCAACCAACATTCCAAATATGCCGGCAAGAAACAGGACAATGGTCACACCCACGAGCGTGGTCTGGGCACCCGCAATAAGTCGGCTGAGCACGTCGCGCCCGAGGTTGTCGGTGCCCAGCCAATAGACTCCTGAAAACGATTCAGTTGGAGCAAGGAGGTTTTGCGTATTCGGGTCATAAGGGCTGACCAGCGAGCCGAAGATCGCGATGAAGACAAAGAACCCGATCATCAGCGAGATCGGCCAGCCGACGCTGCGAAAGAATGATTTTATCGAACTCATGATCAGGCCCTCGCAGCCCGACGTTGAAGCGGATCGACGACAATGACGATCAGGTCGACGACGAGATTCACCACAATGAACAGCACGGAGAAGATCAGCAGGCACGCCTGCAGTACTGGGAGATCCCGGAAGCGAGCTGCCTCAACAAAATAGGCGCCAAGACCTTGCCACGAAAAAATCGGTTCGATGATGAACGCGTTAGGCACCATCTGGGCCAGCGCCATTCCAAACGCTGTCAAAACGACCGGGACGATATTCGGCAAGGCGTCGCGAAACAGAATTCTTCGTCTGCTGAAGCCTTTGCTGATCGCGGTAATGACATAAGGCTTGCTCATAGTTTCCTCCAGCACGACCCGCGCGACGCGGCTGAGGAGCGCACCTGGAACAACCCCAATGGCGATGCTCGGCAAAATCCAACTGGAAAGTCCCCTGAAGCCGAAAGTGGGAAACACGTTCCACGTCACGCCGAACGCATAAATGAGCATTGAGGCTAGGAAAAATTTTGGGATCGACACGTTCAAAACGGCGAAGGCGCGGATCATCCGGTCTGTCGTTCCGTTAGGCCACATGGCACCCATGAAGCTGAGCCCGACACCAACGATCAGCATGACAATGCCGCCGCCAGCAATAAGAACCAGAGTGGGCTCAAGGCGTTCCATTATGGCTTCTGAGACCGGCTGACCGGTTCGCAGCGACCTTCCGAAATCGCCCTGCAACACATCGCCGAGCCAGTGCACATATCGCAATGGCAGCGGATCGTTCAGGCCGTATTCGATCGCCACCTGCTCAACGACCTTGTGCGACACAAAGCCGCCTCTCAACTCAGCTATGAGCGCGGCCACGTTTCCGGGAAACGCTGCGATCAAGATGAAAGAGAACACAGAGGCGATGGCGATGAGGATGGCGGCGGAAACACCGCGCTTCATGGCTATTCTCAGCATGGCGAACCTTTGGCTTTCCTGAGACTGCGGGTGCCTCGGCGCGAAGCCGAGGCAGTACAGCTTAAAGAGATATGCCTTTCAGCGGCATCTCGTATTCTGTCGCGGGTATGGCAAAAGCCTTGACGCGATCATTGTGCGCCCAGATTCGCTGGGCGTGGAACAGCGGCATCATCGCCCAGTTGTCATGCAGCCAGGTGAAAACGGCCTGGAATGCCTCAGCCCGCTCGGGCTCCGGAGCCGAGAGTGCCTTGAGGATCAGTGGGTCAACCGCCTTGTCCTCGTAGATCTTTCCATCCGTTCCCGGTTCGATCGTCGAGAGGACCATCAAACCAATTGAATTGAAGGGGTCATACGGCGCGCCGTTGGTTATAAACAGCGAGAGATCATACTTGAACTCCGGAATATCACCGTGACGCGTAGCGTGGTCGACGTTGCGCAACTTCACACCGATACCGGCTTCCGAAAGCAACGCCTGTATAACCTCGCCTAGGGCCCGGGAGCTCGGGACCGCGTCTTCGGATATGACAAGATCGATGTTCAGCTGCTTGCCGTCCTTGGATCGGACAGGCTCTCCAACCCAACCGGCCTCGTCGAGCAGGCTCTTAGCTTTTTCCAGGTCACGCTTCGGAACTTCAAATCGGGTTCCCGAATAGGCGATCACCTCGGGATAAAGGTTCATCGTAGGCGTGGCAAAACCCTTCATCACTGCCTTGCAGATGCCCTCGCGGTCGATAAGCAGGTTGAACGCCTCGCGAACACGCACATCCTTAAAAGTATCGATGCGCGGGTTGAAGCCGAGCACAATCGTATCCGTGCCCGTGTCGGTCACCACGGTCATGCCGGAAGACTCAAGGGTCTTCGCATCCTGAGGACTGACGGGAGCGATGAACTGTCCGCCCACCGCGTCGATGTCGCCTGCTCGTAGCGCCGACATCCGACTGCGTGCGTCCGGCATGACAATCAGCGAAACCTTGTCAACAGAAGGCTTTGCCCCCCAGTACTTTTCGTTGGGAATGAGGTCGGTGCCCTCAGGCGCGTCCTTCTCGATCTTCCACGGACCGGTTCCCACAGGAGATGCGTACTTACCCTCTCCATCAACTGCTTTAGGACTCAGGAACCTTACGGGCCTGACATAGGAAAACTCTACGAGAGCCGTGGGAGTCGGCTGCTTGAAATGGATTGCGATCGTCATCGGGTCGACGATCTCGATCTTGTCGAGATTCGCGCTGATACGCATCCAGTTGTAGTCTTCCTTCGGAAGCCAGCGATCCAGATTCCACTTTGCCGCTTCGGCGTTCCAAGGCTCGCCATCCGTGAACGCCACCTCGGGGCGAAGCTTGAACGTGTATACTTTGTCATCGGGTGACTTGTCCCACGAGGCAGCCAGAGCCGGTTCGATCTTGCCGCCTGAAGAGTAGTGCACGAGCGGGTCGAAGATCATATCCTGCACGGCGAAGATGCCGACATAACGCTGCGGATCGAGATTTCCCGCTGCGCGACCGATCGGCAGTCGCAACGTGTTGCCTTCTTCTGCCGAAGCTTGATTCGTACCAACACCGGTGACCAAGAGGCCGCCAATGGCCGCCGATCCCAGCAATAGAGTTCTGCGTGAAAGAAGTGTCATCTGAGTTCCCCTGTTATGGTTATGACCTGTCTTCTGCGTAGCCTTCGACCCTTGCGCTTCCTTTTGATTGTCGCCCCTTTCCGAGGCTGCGCTCATTTTGTTCGATTCGAATTCCGGACTGGTTGATCTCCTACGGCAGCGCCACATCTCGGTGCTTGACATGCCTGAATGCTCAGTCGTGGCTGGGGCCGGCAACCGCGGATTTGGGTACGACGCTGCCAGGGGCTCCGCCGAAGAAGCGCGCTGGTCTGAACATGGCGAGTTCTTCGCGGATGTTCCCGTGAACAATCTCATCGGCCAGCAACCGGGCCATCTGCGGGGCGATCGTGACACCGCTATGTGTCACGCCAACATAATACCCATCGACTTGCGGCATCGGGCCGGCGCAGGTCAATCCGTCGCCGGGAATCGGACGAACCGTCGTCCTGACGGCCTCGATGCTGACTGCCTCGAGCGCTGGAAGTAGCTCACGTGCAGCATTGAGAATGGTGGTCGCTTCGATGCCATCGGGCCGAAGCAGTTTCGGTTCGGAGAGCTGATCGTCGACTGATATCTTATGAAGCATCAGGCGGCCTGCGCCGTCGGGACGGACATCGAGATCGTCAGCGTGGAACTGCCGTCTCAAGGTCATCGCCACTGGCTGAGTGAACGCCAGAACGCCGATTGACGACTTCATTGGGATGCCGGGAATCTCGCCCAAGCTTTCTTTGGATGCCCCCCCTGCGCAATTCACCACAATGTCAGCTTCGAATCGTTCGCCGGCCGCCGTGCGCACGCCTGAAACGCGTCCAGACCGCGTCTCCAACGACTTGACTTGCGTGCCGGTGTACACCTGCGCGCCCCAGCGTTCGCACGCACTGCGCAACAGGCAAGCTGCGTACAGAACGGGATCGATCCAGCCCTCTTCGGGGTAATAGACGATAGGCGCCTCACCTATCGCCCGAACATCGAGGTCAGGCTCCATCGCGGCAACGTGATCCCGGGAGATGAAATCGACGCCATACCCCCATTCCTGTTCAAGCTTTACTCCCGCCAGCTGCTTTGCCTGTGCAGCCTCCGTGGTCCACCATTCGAAACTGCCTGTTTGGTTGAACCAGCCCGCGCCCTCGAACTCACGGGCGAGATCGATATAGGCGCGCATACCAGCGACATTGAGCGCATGGTATTCGCGAGGTCTTTTGCCGTTGGCATTGGTCCAAGCAAAACTTACCGCGGAAGCACCAGAAGCAACTCTACCCTGCTCAAGGACAGAAACTTTCGCTCCCGCTTTCGCCAACTCGTATGCAACGGAGGTACCAATAACTCCGGATCCTATAACGATAGCACGCATATATTATTGCTCCGAGCGCTTTATCCCAGCAATGCTTTCGGCATCTCAGCATGCAGCCGAGTTCGTCTTGGAAGCGGCTGTCTCTGCTGGCGTATTCTGCTGAGAGCGACATGCATCGTCAACGATCCAGCGACGTGTGGTTTATGCTTTAAAGTTATGAACTTCGCGGATGAGTCCGGGAGTGCCGGTGATAGGCTGCACGAAAATTGCCCGGGGACGCATGCATCATGAGTGCCGATCATCAAGCACCAGCTTTTATGGTGCTCGACAAAAATGCCATTCGAGCTGCGCTCTCGATCGAACTGTCGCTCGAGATCGCAGAAGCAGCGCTACGCAAGACGTCGAACGGCGTTGCGAGCCAAGATGTCCGACGAACGCTGACGCTGCCTGGGTCGGAAGGAACTTGCCTATCCGTAATGTACGCGGCGCTCTCCGACCGCGACCTGTTTGGTGCGAAAGTCCTCTCTATCTTTCCTGACAACTTCGCCCTGGGGCTGCCTTCTCATCGAGGAGCTATCATCCTCTTTGATAAGGAAAATGGCAGTCCGGTTGCACTGGTCGATGGCGGGGAATTGACCGCCTGGCGCACAGCGGCAGCGAGTGCCGTCGCTACCAGAGCACTATCTCGCGCCGACTCCTCAATCCTTGCGATCTTTGGATATGGCGAACAGGCGCGACGCCACATAGAAACGATCTCGAAGGTGCGGCCTATCAAGCGGCTTCACATCTGGGGGCGAAATCCTGGGAAGGCGTCGCGTTTCGCCGAAGAACAGGCGAGCGCAGGCTTTCAGACATTGGTCTTCCCATCCGCAAGAGACGCCCTGGTAGAAGCGGACATTGTCTGCACCACAACCTCGGCGCAGGAGCCGGTACTGTTCGGCGAATGGCTGCCTCCGGGGATTCACATCAACGCCGTCGGCGCAAGCGTGTCTCAATGCCGCGAACTCGACCTGGAATGCGTGCGCAGATCGAGCATTTGGGTCGACTACATGCCAATGGCGCTCATCGCGGCCGGAGAGATGGTCGAAGCTTTCAAGCTCGGGGTTGCTAGCCGAGACGACATCCGCGGAGAAGTCGGCGCGATGTTGGAAGGCGCCATCCCCGGCCGCACTACCGATGCGGAGATCACTCTATACCGTTCTCTCGGCGTCCCGGCGCAGGATATCGAACTTGCGAATTTCGTTTACTGCGTTGCCCGCGAAAAGTCGCTTGGCACGCCCATTGATTTCGAGGTGTGATCGTATGCTGGACTGCCAACGTAATCTTTTCGATCTCCCAAGGTCGATCTCCTATCTCGACGCCGCATACATGTCTCCAATCCCGAAAATATCGCTGCAGGCTGGCATAGCCGGGACGGCGGTGAAGGCGTCGCCCTGGAAGATGTCCATCGGGTCGTACTACGACGAGGTCGAGGATGCACGGACACTGGCCGCTTCGATGATCAACGCGGATGCGGACGATATCGCAATCGTTGCTGCCACAAGCTACGGTACAGCAGTTGCCGCGGCCAACGTGCCTGTGGAGCCCGGCTCGACGATCATCCTCATGGAGAACGAACATCCGTCGCATCGGTATGTCTGGTACGAACTGGCGGAGAAAAAAGGTGCGTCGATCACAATCGCGAAACGGCCCGCCGACAATGACTGGACGTCTGCGATCATCTCGACGATCGGGTCGTCCAGCGTGCCGGTCGCTGTCGTCGCAGGTACGATGGTGCACTGGTTCGAGGGAATGTCGGTTGACCTGGAGGCAATCGCATCCGCCGCACGGGAGGTTGGCGCCTGTGTCGTCGTCGATGGAACCCAGTGGGTCGGAGCGCTGCCTTTCGATGTCAAGACGGTGCGTCCGGATTTTCTCGTTTTCGCGACCTACAAATTCCTTCTCGGGCCATATCGGCTTGCGTTTCTTTACGCGGACCGCCGATGGCATTCGACAGGCAAGCCTCTCGAACACCATTCGTGGAACCGTGTAGGCGGCGATAAATCGGACTTCTATGCGGTAGATGTGGCTGAGTTTCTACCAGGCGCCCGGCGATTTGACATGGGCGAACGCTCCGATTTCGCGGTACTGCCAGTTGCGACCGCTTCTCTTCGCCTCTTGAGTGAGTGGAGCGTCCCAACCGTGTTTTCCCGGCTTGATTACCTCAACCAATTGATCTGGGACGAAGCTGCGAAGCTCGATCTAACGGTGTCTGACAACCGCTTTCGAGCCCCGCATATTGCAATCGTCGATCTTGGCGACAGGCCGATAGAGGGACTTTCCGAGCACCTCAAGAGCCAGGGAATTTTTGCGACCGTGCGTGGAAAGAAACTACGGATCTCTCCTCACGTCTATAACGACGAAGAGGATGTGAAGCGCCTCTTCGCAGCTATTGCATGAATTGCGGGGCCGCAAGACCCCTCCCCTTCGCTGACACGGTCAGACGGCGGCAGTGAATTGGATTTCCACACGGATGTCCGGGAGCGCGAAGGTCGCGCCCACGGTAGCGCGTGCGGGAGGAACCGTGCCTTCGAGCCACGTGATCCACGCCCTGTTCATCTCATCAAACTCGTTGATGTCGCGCATCCAAATTTGCGCTGACAGAATTTTCGATTTGTCCGACTGAGCCTTGCCAAGAAGCGCGTCAGCCTTCCGCAGCACCTGTAGAGTCTGCCCGAAAGCATCGGCACTTCTGTCATCGGCTGTCAGGCCCGAGAGATATGCCACCCCCTGATGGATAACCACACGGCTCAATTTTTCGTTTGTTTCTAGCCTTTGGATGTCTGACATCAATTTGGTTTCCATTGCTGTTGCATCGGCGGCCAGAGCTTGCTGAACTAGCTTTTTGCTGCCGCCAGATGCGGCGACAGTCGCTTCGGGATCAAAATCGGTCAATTGAGTTGGGGCCGCACGCATCGGGCGAAAAGTTATGAACTCAGCGCACGAGGTTCAGGATGCCTTCCTCTACCCCGTTCATATAGCTGCGCGTGCCCTGGATGAGATGTTCGGTGAACGCATCGGCTGCCGTGGATGCGATCACGCCCCATGGTCGATAGACACTGAGATTGAGATCGAGATGAGGCCGGAAATCCCTGATCTCGATCGGTAGGTCGCGCGCCGTCCAGGCGGACAAGCGATCAACGACGGTTACGCCCATGCCGCACGCTACAAGACTGATGCAGGTACTTGAAAGGCTCGACTCCACTTTGAGTGAACGGTTCACCCCACGCTCCACGCACAAGGCGTCGAGTTGCCGCCGCATTGGATCTGATGATCCCATCGAAATGAAGTTGATGCCGTCGAGATCGTCCGCCTGAATGACCTGCAATTGTGAGAGCTTGTGGCCGGCAGGCATCACGCAAACCGGCGGAGTTGCCGTCAAGGCGCGGCGAACGATTGATGGGTTCTCTTCCGATGAGGTAACGCCGATTCCGATGTCCAACTGGTTACGGCTCGCCCGCTGGATAACGGTTATCGAGCTCCGGATCTCCAGCGAGATCGAGACTGATGGATGAAGTTGGGAAAAGCTGGTGATCAGCGACGGAAGTAGCGTGAGTCCAAAGGCTGGTAATGCACATACGTTCAGCCGGCCGCTGCGTAGTTCACGGATATCTCTAGCCGCACGCGAAATACCTCGTGCCGACTCAAAAACCCGTTGCACTTCAGCGTGCAGCATATGCGCCTCCGGCGTCGGAATGAGACGTTGCCGGGTCTTCCTGAAAAGCTGGAAGCCGGCCTTCTCCGCAAGGTGCTGCAGCATCTTGCTAACGGCCGGTTGCGTGATGTCCAGAGCGTCCGCTGCCTTCGTCGTTGTTCCGTGCAGCATAACCGAGGCGAACACCTCGATTTCGCGGGGAGTGAATTCCTCGTGTTTCCCTGGATCAGTGGCACTTCGATTGCCCATCCAGAACCACCCTTGTTATCAAAAACCAGATACTTGACGCTAAGGCCAGGCGAGTGTCTCTACTAATAACTTTGGGGAATAATCTCATGCAAGCAGTTCATAGATAATGAGATCATTGCCAGCCGTTCGTATTTTTGGCCCTTTTTGCAGGCGAACATGAGGGTGCGTTGTGGCCGCGCTGCCTCAAGGATGCGCCCGCAAGCCTTCCGATCCTGATCGGCGATCACACAAAATCGGAGAAAACCTCACGGGCGCTTGGCGCGATGCCTCGCCATTTCGCCTGCCCGTTACCTCGGAGAGCGGGCGGAGGGAGGCCAATCATCCCTGCGGTATGGGAGATTCTGCCAGGGTAAACGCAACCTCATTGCCCCGACTTTATGAACGTCGATGATCCCATCCTATAACCCTCGAGAATAGCTCATGCTGATAAAAATATTAGACGGCATGATCTGCGCCATGTCACCTTCCTTAAAATTACATGTGACAGCTGGAGTGGATACCGGCCGTGCCGAATTGGAAAGAGGTTCTGCCCCTTGGTTCGGACGGCGTTTGCGGAAACGATCGCGGCAACACCACTTCGGCGACTCACCAAAATAATCCGGCAAGAGGAAAGATCGGAACCGCGCGGAGGCAGCCCGTCCGGCTCGCGAGGTAAAATGGGGAAAAGGGCGATGGAGAAAGCTCAATGACACTTACGCGTCGCAACATTCTAACGTCTTTCGCCACTGCACCACTCCTGTTGGGGTTGGACGGCCTGATCAGGTCTGCCATGGCCGACAACCACACGGGAACCTTGCGTGTCGCGGTGGCCAAAGCGTCCGCCAATCTGGACGCGCGTGACTATGTCGCCCAGTTCCAACTGCAAGATCTCATTTACGAGCCATTGATCAGATATGGGGAAAGGGGTGCTCCGGTACCCTGCCTCGCAGAATCCTGGAGCCTTTCCGACAACGACACTCGATTGACGCTGAATTTGCGGAAGAATGTAAGCTTTACCGACGGGCATCCCTTCGACGCGGATTCGGCTATCTGGAACCTGAAACTCTGGATGGGTGTTGCGGACAATTCCTGGATCAACGCCTCCAAGTTTTTCTCGGGTGTCCAGAAGATCGACGAGCACACGATCGAGATCAAGTTTACGCAGCCCGTACCGGGGCTCATGTATGAACTCAGCTATGTTCGGCCCGTACGTTTCCTGTCTCCCATTTCCGTCAAAGAGGACGGAACCCTCAAGGCACCGGTTGGAACTGGGCCGTGGATTGTTCAAGCAAATTCGACCTCCGGCAGTTCTTTCATCCGCAATGATAAATATTGGGGAGATAAGCCATCTTTTTCCGGGATCGAGATTACCGTTATGCCGGATTCTCGTTCCCGTGTTGATGCCATGCGTTCTGATGAACTGGACATTGTCGGCGGCGGAGCCGCTGCGCTGACATCGCAGGAGGCGGACACCTTGCGGCGGGCGGGAATCAACGTCATCACCGCGCAGGGCTCGATGACGATGGTGCTTTCCTTCAATACTCAAAGGAACCCCGCCCTTGCGGAGAAGGCCGTACGACAGGCGATTGATGTTGGCTACGACCGGACTGCCGTATCGGCTGTGCTCTTCAATGGCGACGCCGCTCCGGCTGGTGATCTTCTCGGGCCCACCGTGCCCTTGTCTGGCACGAGGCATGACGCACCCGTTCGCGACGTCGAGAAAGCGAAGCAACTGCTCGAGAACGCCGGTTGGACGGGCGCGCCGTACCGCTCGAAGAGTGGCAAGAACTTGTCCCTGGAGCTTCTAGTTTCAGACGATTTTATCGCCGGCTCCAAGGTGTTTGGCGAAATTCTTCAGCAGCAGCTTGGTGAAATAGGCATAAACGTCACGGTGCATTCCGTCGACCATGCCTCCCGTCATTCCGAGATTCCTAAGCGCGAATATGACATCGCAATCTTTCAGACCTATGGCGCTCCCTATGATCCATTCGGCTCGGTGACACTTCTGTTCCTATCCACGATAGAAAGCGGGTCCGACGGCAAGGTCGCGCTCGATCCAAGTCTGGATCCACTCATCGCAGCTGCCACTGAAGCGGTGGGAGGTGAAGCTCAGTTGGCCGCATTGCAGGTCTTCTACGACAAGCTTCGTGAAGATGTCCTATATTCACCAGTCCTCTACCCGCCGACATATTGGGCAGCTTCGAGTCGGGTCGAAGGCTTCAAGGTCCCTCCCACCGATACAGAATTCCCCTATCGAGGTATCGTGTTGAAGTCTTAGTTCCGGGGAGGTGGCTTGTTCATGTTTATTTATCTGAGGCGCCGATTGCGAAACTCAGCACTGCTGCTGCTGATGGCGTCAGTATTGTGTTTCGGGCTCGTCGTGGCTGCCCCGGGAAACGTCGCGCAGCTCATCGCCGAGCTGCGCTTTCCGGGCGCATCCAAGGCTATGGTAGACCAGGTCGCGCAGGAGCTCGGGCTGAACGATCCTGTTCCTGTTCGCTATTGGCACTGGTTGCAAGGCGTCGCTCAAGGTGACTTCGGCATTGCCTATATAACAGGCGAAGATGTCGGCAACGCCATCAGAGACAGGGTTCCGACCACGATGAAACTCATTCTCGGGGGGAGCATCGTGACGATAGTCTTATCGGCAGCGATGGGACTGATCGGTGCGGCTTGGCCAGGACGTTTCCCCGACCACATAGTGCGGCTCATGGCTCTGCTAGGCGCGTCGACACCGGTGTTTTTCGGAGGCGCAGTTCTGATCCTGATTTTCGCCGTCAATTTGCGATGGTTGCCTTCGTTTGGCGACAGCTCCATTTTGAGTTGGGTACTCCCATCAATCGCGATGGCGGCGCCTTCCGCTGCTGTGCTTTCTCGTGTGCTCCGGATCGGCATTTCCGAAGCGATGACACGGCCTTATGCCCTGACGGCGCGCGCGAAGGGGTTCTCGGTCCTGCATATCATGCTCCGCGATGCCTTACCCAATGCAGTTCCCGCATATGTCAGCGCGCTGGGCAACATGATCGGCTCGATGACTATCGGAGCGATCATCGTCGAACCGCTTTTCGCCCTTCACGGCATAGGCGAGCTCTTTGTATCAGGCGTTCGCACCAGAGATTTCATGGTCATGCAGGCCTGTCTCCTGGCGTTTGTACTGTATGTCTCGCTGGTGAACCTGATAGCCGACTTGCTGATGATTGCGGCGGACCCTAAGCTGCGGAGGCAGGTGGCATGAAGCGCTTTTGGCATTCCGTTGGAGAGGCGTTCAGCAACTTTCCAAAGTCCGCGCTGATTGGGGTAGGTCTGTTTCTCTTTCTAGGAGCATTCGGTCCGTGGCTGGTCCCCCACGACCCCAACCTACAGGATCTTACTGCTCGCTTCGCCGGTCCCTCAGCCGATCATTGGCTCGGGACGGACCATATCGGCCGCGATGTCTTCTCGCGCTTGATTGTATCGGCTCGAACAACAGTCGTCGCAATGACCATTGTCGTGACGTTCAAGCTCCTTATCGGAGTCACGCTGGGTACTTTCGCCGGCTTCGTCAAAGGTCGGACCGAAGAGATCCTGATGCGCTTCGTGGAACTCTTCATGGCGCTTCCGTCGCTCATCATAGCTCTCGCAATCATCGGCATGCTCGGAACGGGCTACTGGAACATGGTGCTGGCGCTGATCCTGGCGTTCTGGGCAGGTTCCACTCGCGTCGCCCGCGGCGTGGCGATCGGGATATTGAACCGGCCGCATATCGAAGCACTCCGGGTTCTTGGGGCCAGCCCGCTGCGAATCTATTTCCGTCATCTGCTTCCATCAACGCTAGGAATGGTGCTGGTCTATGTTTCAGCGGATGCAGGAGGGATTGCACTATCAATTGCGACTCTTTCGTTTCTCGGACTGGGCATACAACCGCCCACTCCGGAGTGGGGGCAGATGCTCGTTGATGCGTTGCCGTACCTCGATCTCAATCCGTGGATGGTATTGCTTCCCGGCTTTGCGATCACAGGAGTCGTCGTCAGCTTCAACTTGCTTGGCGAAGCGATTGCACTGAACCGTGTGCCGCGCGACTTGCGACGTTCGGTTTTGCGGCGCGGCCGGCTTGTCGCTGCCTCATGGGAACGAGCACCAATCGAAGATCCGAAAAAGCGGATTGCGACATGAGCACAGATAAAGTTCTGGAGGTAAGAGACCTCAGTGTCGATCTCTTCACCAAGAATGGTGCACTTAGGCCTGTTGACCGGGTCAGCTACAGCGTGCGCAGGGGAGAGACGCTAGCCATTGTCGGCGAGAGCGGCTCCGGCAAGACTGTGATGAACTTCGCGCCACTCGACCTTATGCCAGTTGGGCTGGCGGTCCAGATCAGCGGTTCATTCAACATCGCCGGTACTAATATTGCAGCCTTGCCGCCTTCCAGCCTGCGCCATGTTCGTGGGAAATCGGTTGGAGTGATTTTCCAAGATCCGATGAGCGCCCTGAATCCGGTCAGGCGGGTGGGCCGACAGATCGCGGAGGTGGCGCAAAAGCAGCTAGGCTTGACCACCCGGCAAGCTGAGAAGCGCGCTGAGGAATTGCTCTCCCTGGTAGGAATGTCGGACCCAGTCCAGCGCATGAGACAATATCCTCATGAACTGTCGGGGGGTCTACGACAGCGCGTCATGATTGCGATTGCGGTTGCGAGCGAGCCGCCTCTGCTAATCGCGGACGAGCCGACAACGGCGCTGGACGTGACGATCCAAGCGCAAATACTCAAGCTCCTGCAAAGCCTTCAGAAAAGATTGAACATGGGTATCGTGCTGATCACGCACGATATGGGCGTCGTTGCCGCCATCGCGCATCAGGTCGCCGTGATGTATGCGGGACGTATTGTGGAGTACGGCCCCGTAGCGGACGTACTAGTGTCACCCTCCCATCCTTATACCTGTGGTTTGGTCGACGCGATTCCAAGAGAGGAAGATCCTTCCGGGTCACCCTTCAGGGGAATTGCCGGGCTTCCGCCGATCATGGGAGCGCCTCTGGAGGCATGCGCATTCGCCGAGCGGTGCGCATTTACCCAGCCGGTTTGTCTCAACGGCCGGCCCCAACTGCACTCCATTCCGCAATCATCTGTTTCGATGGCGTGCACTGTAAAATACGAGCAACTGAGGTAGGGACAGTGAAAAGCATCCTCGAGGTAAAGGACCTGACCACCCGCTATAAAAGCGGGGAACGGGACAAATGGATCACCGCTGTCGATAACGTTTCAGTTCACCTAAATGCCGGCGAGATCGTTGGACTTGTCGGCGAATCCGGGTGCGGCAAATCCTCTCTCGGACGAACCATAGTTGGTCTCGAGAATCATCAGCATGGCAGCGTAGTGCTGGACGGCACCGATCTTTCAACCCTCCGGGGGCGCGCGCTACGAGATCGGCGACGTACAATCCAGTACATCTTTCAAGATCCCTATGCCAGCCTATCCGAACGTCAGACCGTCGGTGAGACCCTGGCCGAGGCACTTGTCATTGCCGGCAAGGTTTCGGCCAAGCAAATCGACACCAAGGTCGGCAAGTTGCTCGATCAGGTTGGGTTACCCTCCCAAATGAATAGCCGGTTTCCTCGCGAACTGTCGGGTGGACAAAGGCAGCGGGTCGCAATCGCCAGGGCCTTGGCGGTCGAACCGAAGGTGTTGATATGCGATGAGCCTGTGTCCGCTCTTGACCTGTCAATCCGGGCTCAAGTCATGAATCTTTTCTTGGAGCTGCAGCGTGATCTGGGGGTGGCGATGCTTTTCATTGCTCACGACCTAGCGCTGGTTCGACAGGCCGTGACGCGGCTCTATGTGATGTATCTCGGGAAAATCGTCGAGGAGGGTACGAGCGAGGAGGTCTATCGGACACCTCAGCACCCTTACACCCGGGCTCTGTTAGCTTCGGTTCTGCAATCGGATCCTCGTGTTGCCGCTGAACGGGGACTTGTCACGCTGGCGGGCGAAATCCCCAGCCCGATCAATCCTCCCTCCGGTTGCCGGTTCCACTCGCGATGTCCGATTGCGCAGAGCATTTGTTCGCAGACCCCTCCTGAGATGAAGAGTGGTGGCCGCGGACGTCAGTTCGCGTGTCATTTCGGCACCGATTTGAAGGCGGCGTGACCGACAGGAACTGTGCGCTTCCAGAATGGATCGCAAATGGGGAGCGGCCTGCTGGCTCCGGTCTCGCCTCGATCGCGTTGTCATGCCTGCGGAGAAAGTCAGGGCGCACCAGCTTTCTCCCCTCTCTCCATGAGTCACGTCGACGACCGGAAACAACTAGCCGTGGACGGCGCTGCGCGGTTCATTTCTCTCGCCGTCGATCAACACCGCGAAGAAGCGCTGCAAATCTTCCTCAAGATCGTCAGGGTGTTCAAGCCCGACATTCAAGCGAAAGAGGTAGTCCGGACCCGTCCAAGGCCGAACCGTTCGCAGTGCCTTCACGGTTGATGGCGCGATCAGGCTCTTGGTTCCTCCCCAAGAAGCGCCAATGGAAATTATCTGTAAGGCGTCCAATGCAGCGAATGCTTGGCCCGCATACTGTTCCTTCAGTATGAACGTGAAGACACCGCAGGAGCCGCTGAAATCTCGCTTCCAGATTTCGTGGCCAGGGCTGCCAGGCAGCGCAGGGTGGATCACCGTTTCCACGCATGGATGTTCGGCTAGCCAAGCCGCGATGCGAAGGCCGGATGTGTCGGATCTTGCGAGGCGTATTGCCAAGGTCTCCAGTCCGCGAGCCAGAAGCACACAGTCGTCAGGCGACGTGCCGATGCCCAGTCTTCCAAGAGAGGCTTTGATTTTCAGGCCTAAGGCGTCGTCCCTTGTGGTGATCGAGCCCAAGACCAGGTCGGAGTGACCGGAGAAATGTTTGCTGAGAGCTTCCGCAACAATATCCACGCCATGGCGGATCGGCCTGAAATTGAGGGGAGAAGCCCATGTGTTATCGCACCCGACGAGTGCGCCTTTGGCGTGAGCTATCAGGACAATCGCCGGAATGTCTTGCATCTCCAGCGTTATTGACCCTGGAGACTCTGTCCAGACGAGGCGCGTGCGCGCATCAATCAGGGAATCCAGTGCGCGCAAGTCGACGGGATCGTAGAAGACGGCCTCAATGCCAAGCGACGCCAACTCATGGGTGGCAAAATCGCGCACGGGGCCATACACGGTGTCGGGTATGAGTACTTTCTCGTGTGCGGCAACAAGGGCCAGCATGGAACAAGCGACAGCAGCTTGACCGGAAGGCACCAGCAGTGTGCGGGCGCCCTCTTCCAGTTCGGTGATCTTCTTCTCCAAGTACCGATGAGTGGGCGTTCCATAGAGCCCGTAAACATATCCATCAGCACTGCGCTCGAACCGGGCGGCGAAGGACGCGGCATCCGGATACCGGATTGTCGAGGCGCGATGTATCGGAACGGTCAGGCTGTCATAGCCTTCCAGGCTCACCGCGAACCTCGCCACCGATCTTGTGTCATCATGCATTCGATCCCGTCTCCGTTAATGACGCCATTGTTGACATGCGGGGATGTATCCCGTCCAATAGCAACAAATGGCGCTGCTATTCTCTTAGGTTATGGGCCTACGGAGTTCTCTGGAGCGCGGGTCGGCTTCAAGTCCGCCATTCGGCGCTTTGCCGTCGCAACATGAGCATGCGATGCATGCGAGTGCTGCACTTAGCAGAAGGCATCATTTCGAGACCTGTTCGCAACAGCTTGAGAGACGCAATTCGAGGTCATCCAGAAGACCTTGCGTGCGGCCCGAGCCAATTGTGAGCCACGATGGGGCACCGTTGGTGTGCCTTCCATTGTCGAGCGCCGAGCCCGTGTAGGAGGTCGTGATCGCGCATCCCGGTGAGGCGACGCTTTCTCAGCCGCCGGCCACCCAATAACCTGACGGAATAGGAGGCCTAAATCTTACCATTGGACGAACCTGTGCGTCCTTCCCATGATGCAGTCGATGGACGAGTGGTGGGAATACTTTCAAGCTTGAGCAGCCGATACTCGCAACGGCACGCCGCTTCTCTTCATCAACTAGTTGGATGCATCTCAGCCGGGAAGCGTGTTGGTGAAAGGTGGGTTGCAGGGTTTCGTGGAGCGGGATGTGAGCCGTGGAAGTGTGATGGAGGGAACTCTTCACGTAAAGGACTGGTCATCGGAGCAGGCAAGAGCCGATGCAGATCCACTCACCCGGAAGCAACCTGACGCACGAGTGTGTTCGACCATTTCAGATCGCGGCTCGCAAATCCTCGAGGAACTCCGCAATAATACGAGAGGGGAGACGATTGGGCGGCCTGATCAAGAGGGTTCGAAAGTAAAGTGCGGGCTCGAACGGCCGCAAGGTCAGCCCGCGGCCCTCATACGGCTGTGCGGTCAAAGGATCGACAAGGCCGACGCCGACACCAGCAGCCACCATCGCACAGATCGTTGTCGAATAGGGCGTTTCCATCACAGTTCGCACCGCGACGCCGGCTTCCTTGAGAACGTGCTCGGCGTCGCGTCGGGTCGTGTCTTCCGGGGCGAGAGCGATAAATGGACAGCCGGCAAGATCGATTGGGCGGATGATGTCCAAGGACTCGAGTGGATGTCCCTTGGGCACCGCCACGGCTACTGGAAACTGCGCAAACTCGCTCACCTCAACACCCGTGCGATCGATCTCGTCAGCGACAATCCCGAGGTCGAACTGGCCGGAAGCGACGAGGTCGCGCACATTAGAGGACATGCGCGTCTGGAAGGTGACGGCGATGTTCGGATTTCGATCCATAAAGGCGCGAAGGGCGCGCGGAAGAACATTGGTCGAGAGCGCCGAAAGACAAGCGATCCTGAGTTCGCCGGAGCCGTAGTCTCGAATGCGGGCGGCCGCCCCCCTGAGATGGCTGAGGCCAACAAAAGCCTGTTCGACCTCGCGGAAGAAAAGCTGTCCCTCGGGAGTAGGGTGGAGTCTACCCTTGATCCGCTGGAAGAGATCGAAACCAAGCGAGCGTTCCAGCTCTTGGATCATCTTGCTGACCGCTGGCTGGGACACATGCAAAACGTCAGCCGCGCGGGCCGTGGTACCGTTGGTCATCACTACCCGGAAGACCTCAACCTGCCGAAAATTCATCGATGCCGCCACTTCAATTCAATAACTCACGCGAATAGATGTGCGGAAAATTCGCGTCCTTTTCGATCGAAATCCGTACAGCGTTCACAGTGGTTTGGAAAGGCGCTCTCATCCAATTCGTTGTTACACCCGAAGGGCCAACCGAGGACTTTGCATCTCTTGGTGTTGGAGTGCATCCAGCGCCTGTCCATCGACGGCTTCCGAAGCGCGACGTCATGGCCAGGGGCCCGACGCAACATTGCGCCTGAGTATCGGCCTGGAGGACGAAGGCGAGCTCTGGGGCGATATCAAGCGCCTCCTGGCAACAAGCATGGGATCAACGGGAACGAAAAGCGCGAGCGAAGGATCTCTCAAGGTCGTCCGCTGCGTCTGACGGCGTCCGCGATATAAATTTTTGCGCACTTAAGGTGATCAACATGCCGGATGTGGAAAATGTGCTCCGTGACATTGACGACAATTTTGAGGTTTCAGTCCGCAAACTTCTGGAGTTAATCTCTATCCCGTCGGTTTCGAACGAGATTTCGGGCGAACCAGAAATTCTTCGCGCGGCTCACTGGCTCAAGTCGGAGTTGTCAGCGATCGGGCTTTCCGCGGAGATCATCCAGACCAACGGTCACCCGGTTGTCCTCGCCAGTTCTCCCGCAGGCTCCATGATCGAGCGCCCACGTTTGCTGTTTTACGGACATTACGATGTGCAGCCGGTCGGCGACTTGAAACAATGGACGCATTCGCCGTTTGAGCCGCGCGTGATCGAGGAAGAAGATGGCGCTCATCGCTTTTATGGCCGAGGTGCATCGGACAGCAAAAGCCAGCTCTGGACGTTCATCGAGGCTCTCCGTGCATGGAAAAGTATCGAGTGCAGTTTTCCAGCCGACATCATCGTGATGCTGGAAGGGGAAGAGGAGTCGGGGTCGGCAAGTTTGCCTGCCTTCATCGAAGCGCATCGGCATGATCTTCAATGCGACGTCGCGTTCATCTGCGATGCAGAGATGTGGTCGCCCACCCAGCCAGCCATCACGACACGACTCAAGGGGCTGGTCCACGAGCGAGTGACCATCTCGGCGCCCAATCCCGATCTTCATTCAGGTCACTACGGTGCCGTAGCCGCGAACCCCATCCGCATACTGAGCAACATTCTGACAGACATTCATGACAAAGCTGGGCGAGTGCGCATTGAGGGGTTTTACGACGGAGTTCGCGAGATTCCGGATAATCTGCGTCGGCGATGGCGGGGGCTCGAACAAGACGCAGGCCGGTTTGAAGAGGTCAACCTGAGCGGGGGCATAACGGAAGAAGGATATACCACGCTGGAAGCAATGTGGGCACGCCCCACCGTCGACATGAACGGCATCACGGGGGGCAATCAAGGACCGGGCGGACGGTCAGTTTTGCCTGGAAGTGCAACAGCACGTCTCAGCTTCCGGCTCGTCGATGCACAGGAACCGGGGAAGATCCGTGCCGGGTTCAGGGCCTACGTTGAATCGAAGCTTCCGAATGGTTGCACTGTGGAATTTGAGGGTGATGACGGCAGTCCGGCGGTAGTCCTTTCGCACGACAGCCCTTTCGTAGCTGCCGCTGCGCACGGACTGGAACGCGAGTGGGAAACACCTGCCATTCTGAGAGGGACAGGTGGTGCGATACCCTTAGTCCACCAGCTAAGCGAGGTTCTTGGCGTTGAGTGCGTCGTCATCGGCTTCATCTTGCCCGGTGACGCCATCCATGCGCCAGACGAACACTACGATACGCGACGTCTACGAAAGGGCGTTCGCAGCTGGGTTAGGATCTTTGAAGAAATCCAACTGCGGATCGCAGGATAGACGCCGGAACGCGTGAAAGCGCCGGTAGCGGTCCTCCGCCGCCGGTTCTCAAAATGATCGCAGTGGGGCCTCAAACGGACTGGCCGTTTCGAGGCTCGGATTGGCAAGAGCGGACCTTCAAGGCGGCGACCCCCTGATGCTTGCGTGCTGCCCTCGAAGAACTGTAGCGCCATGTTTTTCGCGAAGCGATAAACACTACTCTTCTTTGTGACAAGGCGTGCTGTTACTGTCGCCGCAGCGTTCTAGCAAAGCGGAGGGGGCATGCGTGCATGGAATAGCAACGGGCCGATCGCGGTCACGGCGGTCGCTGGCACCTACGTGGTCACGCTGGGCTTCGACCTTGCCGAACTCGAGTGCGAGGGCCTGCTGGGCTTTTCTGTCCACCGGATCGATCACGAGGAAAACGGGGCCTATTTCCTCGAGGGCATGAAGTGTTTCGCCGAGACCGATCCCGGATTTCCGGCGGGCGCTACCTACCCCACCAATGAGCAGCCCATCCAGAGCTTCCAATGGGCCGACTACACAGCAAAACCCGGACACCGCTACACCTACACGATCACCGCGCTCAAAGGGGCGCCGCCCTCCCTCACCGCGTCGGCCGATGTCGCGGTGGAGGTAACGACGGAAGGCCCTGAGAATGGCGACCACGATGTCTACTTCAATCGCGGCGTGGCCGCCTCACAGGCTTACGTCGACCGTTTCGGCAATCGCCGGCCGGAACAGGTCCAGAATGGGCAAGCCTGGATCTGGCTGTCTCGAGGCCTCTATGAGGCTATGACCGCCTTCGTCGAGGCGGCGGTGCCCGGCACGCACACGCTGCGCGTCGCAGCCTACGAGTTTCACTACGAACCCTTCCTGAAATTGCTGAAGGACGCCATCAACCGCGGCGTGGATGTCAAAATCGTCTACGATGGCCGCAAGGCCAAGCCGGGGGACAATAACCGCGAGGCTATCGCCAAGGTCGACGAAAACGGCGGCGAGGCGCTCGCCGATCACTGCAAGGAGCGTAGGAGCAACAAGTCGTACATCTCCCACAACAAGTTCATCGTGAAGCTGGAGAACGGCGCTCCCGTGTCGGTCTGGACAGGCGGCACGAACTTTTCGGATGGCGGCATCTTCGGCCACTCCAACGTCGCGCACGTAGTCGAAGATCCCGATACGGCCGACCTCTATCTCAAATACTGGACGGCCCTGCGCGAGGATCCGACCAATGGCAAGCTCAACGATATCACGGAGGATCTGACGCCCCTTCCCGCCATGCCGCCGCCGAGCGGAACGAGCGTCATCTTCAGCCCGCGCTCCGACCTCACCGCGCTGCAGTGGTATGCAGACCTTGCCATGATTGGCCGCGAAGGCGTGTTCATGACATTTGCGTTCGGCATGCACGATCTGTTCAAGGACGTCTATCGCAACAGCGCGGCCCCGTTTCGTCTCGCCTTGCTCGAGAAGGCGACCCGACCGTTGAAGGAAGGCAGTCCGGAGCGCGAAGCGGAGGAGGAAGCTATCCAGCTCCTGCGCAACATGCCCGCGAATACCTTCGCCATCGGGTCGCTGATCGCCACCAACAAGATCGACGGCTGGGTCCAGGAGCACCTGTCCGGATTGAACCGCAATGTCAAATATGTGCACAACAAGTTCATGCTGGTCGACCCGATGTCGGACAAACCCATGGTGGTCGCCGGCTCGGCGAACTTCAGCGACGCCTCGACTGACCAGAATGACGAGAACATGCTCGTCATCGTTGGCAACACGCGCGTCGCCGACATTTACCTCGGCGAGTTCATGCGCCTCTATTCCCATCACGCCTTTCGCGAGTCGCTGGCCTGGCGCGATCCCAGCGATCCACCCAAGCCTTTGCGGACCGATCGGTGGTGGTCGGACTACTTTGGAAACACGGAACGTTCGGTTCGCCGCCAATTCTTCGCCCGTCGATTCTAGGAGGTTCTCGTGACACATGCCCGGTTGGCCGCCGTTTCGGTCGCCATGCTCATCGCCTGTATCGGCCAGGTCTCGGCAGCCCAAATCCGCATCGCGAACTGGAACATCCAGACGCTGGTCTATGCCGGAGATCCCCACACCGTCTTCCCGGGCGACCACGTGCGCCAGCCAGGCGACTTCGCTGATTTGCGTGCATGGCGCGACAAGGTCGACGCGCCGGTCTTCTTCCTCCAGGAGGTGACAAGCCCCGCCGCGCTCGATGAGGTGTTTCCGGTCGTGAATGGGTGGGAACACTGCATCAGTGGCCAATTCGCCGAGGACGAGAAGCTGGCGCCGGGTCCGATCTGCACTAAGGCTGGGGGTTCCCTCGTCAAGCCGGCGGGAGAGACACGGACACAGTACACGGGCGTTGCGTGGCGCCCCTCGGCTGGAGTTTCCATCGACTCAGTCGTTGACGTTGCCGATCTGAATGTTCGCTCCGACGACCCTGACGGGATCCGCAACGTCAGATGGGGGCTCGACGTCACCCTTCACAGCGGAGGAACGGCACTGCGGGTGCTCATCGTTCATCTCAAGTCCGGCTGTTTCGACGATTTCATGGATTTCCGGTTCTTCACCGTCGATCCGGCCACCACGTCGCCCGAGCGCAACAGCTGCAACACGCTCGCGAGGCAGATGTACCCGCTTCACAAGTGGCTTCGCGCCCGGGAGGAGGCAGGCAATGCCTGGATGATCGTGGGCGATTTTAATCGTCGGCTCGACGCCGGCGCCGGGACGTTCCAGGATGAGATGTGGCAGGCGTTGTCGGCCTATTCCCCCGGCTCAAGCGGGATCGATCGAGACACCCGTCCGGACACCGAGTTGTTCCGCGCTCCCTACAAGAAATCGTCGCAGTGCTGGGCCGACATGGCCACCGCCTATCCCGCAACGCTCGCGGCGGCAGACAAATACAACATGGTTCCGATCGAATTCTTTGTCTTTGGGAAGAGAGCCGTTGAACTAGTCGCCCGAGGGACTGAGGAACAAATAGTGTGGACGCCCGCGACGCCCGCCGATCCAAAACGCCTCTCTGATCACTGTCCAGCACGAATGACACTCGATACGAATTAGAGCCGAGCAGACTCCTTGGTTTGTTCGTTCGAAGCGTGATCTCCCATGAGCCTAATTGGCGTCCGAACACTCGCTGCCGCCTTTTGACGCCACGGCATTGCTACGCGCTGCTCCCGGCGCCTGCCACTCGTTACATACTCGCACGTTCGGAGGCATGTCGAGGGCTGGACGGCTGCATGCTATCACGCGGCGCGAAATGTCCTTCCCCCAAGCCGGGAGAAATCTGATTTGTGCCTTGCGGAGTGTTTAGGGGCCGATTGCCAACCCGCCACATGCTCTCTGACCACCGGCACGGCGTAGTGCGGCAGGGCGACGTCCACGTCGGCGGTGCCCGGAAGGGAGCCGAAAGGACTTGTGCTGCTGCCGCCGTGTTAGCTGGATCTCAATCCCTTCAGAGGGCACCTAAGGGCTGACAGGGCTCCAGCGCGGAGAAAACTCAGGCCTGCTGCGCGATAGCTCGTGCCGCCGTCTCTAGGCTAGCACACGCTCCGTCAAAGTCCGCGAAAGCTCGGATTAAGGCGATACGCGTTCGCTCGGCCGAAAGCATGGCCTCGCTGACCGCCGGAGGAAATGACTGCGCAGTGTTGTCAAGATCCAATGAACTCAATTGTGCAACAACGAATTGGTTCTGTTTCCGGAACTGCCCTGTCCTTTGCGCCACCGCGAAGCAGGCTTGGCGCAAGGCTGGAGGAACAACATGTGGAACGTCCATTGCCGCAGTAAGTTCGAGACCCCGATCAGCAAGCGCTGCCAAATCCGGCAACGCTTCACCCCCGCGGCTCGGCAATGAAAGCGACAGCACCGACTGACCGTCAACCGGCACACAGCTGTTGAGATCGATCGCTCCACTCGGCTTAAGGTTACAGACATGGAGCCTGCCTCTAATAATGACTTGGACCTTTCCGCGATCGCCATCCGCACCAGCCATCTCGATGACGGAAGCTGCGGCACTTCGTTTGCGGGGCTTCTTGGGTGCTTCGCTGTCCTGCGGCATTACGGGCTAATCCTCCCCGAATTGATTTGCGAGTTAATTTGTGAGGCGAGGGACGAGAATTGGCCGGCTGGCCCTAACGCGCTCGGATCAGTGAGATCGGCCGGTGCCATTGTGATCACCAGCTGCTGCACCCGGTCGCGTTGACCGAAAACCAATGGATTCTGTCCCGTACCAAACTCGACCAGCTTCCACACCGGCGCGACGCCGCCTGACGACACGATCAGAAACTTCACGTCGTGAGAGATTGTGTCGGCCTTGCCCCCGAATTTGGGGTGCACGGGGAACTTACTCGACGGGCCGTTGCTAACAGCAACATTCAGAGATGCAGATAGCCAATCCTCAATCTTGAGATTGCTTTTTACAAAAAGCGTCCCTCTGTAGGTTCCGCCGTACTCACAGCGTTCGAATTTCTTGCCGACAAAATCCTTGATCCTGTAGGTCATACTGACCTTGTCGATACGCGTCGCCTGATTCTTGTAGTTGCCGGACAGCCCAAGAGTAAACGTTTCGCTGTCGACGAGCGGGTGGAGTTTGCTGACAAATGAGGGAGTCGGATTAACACTGGATTGCTCATCCACCTGAAAAGTGAGCGCGACCTGTGCATTCCATTTGTTGAGAAAACCGTAGTCACCGGCCAATTGAGGGTTCTTATCTACCACGGTAGAGATGTTACTGACCGCGTGACCGAGCTCACAGGCGACGAGGGTCATGACCTCAGACTCCATCGCTTCGGCGTTGAGAGGGCTACCCCAGAATTCTTGAATATTCGGCGTTACCGTACCGCAAGCTGAGAGGCATGCTGCGGAAGCGATAAGGAAAGGAAGAGTTTCGAGTATTTTGAACATTGCCCCCGCCCATGATCGACGCCTTTTCAGTCATATACGCACGACTCCGCCACGCGGCCCGCGAAGTAAGCGACCACAGCAAGACTGGTATATCTAACTGCCGAATTGAAACCCCATCTTAGGCGAGGAGAGGCTCGGATGACTTGATAGTCAACACGTGTGCTTGACATTGACTGTGCGAGAATAACTTATGCACAGAAATTTGTGCTACGTCGTTCTTCAAGAACTGGAAATCAAGTATTGTGGGAAAGCGATGATTTTTTCCGGCCCCGCGACCCGCTCATCAAACTTCGGTGCTCATTCACATCAACGATGCCATTGTTCACCCAGCTGTACCGATGACCTGAACGAATGACAGCCTGCGGCATCAGCATTTGCGGTATTGAACGGCTGGTATGAAGCGCGTTACTGCCCGGCCGCTACTCGCCTCGTTGCGGTCGTTAGCCCTTCGCTCCGGCACGGAATGCTCCTGGCTTAAGCTACCACTCGAACGAGCATTCAATGCCGCATCGGGGGCCTCCGATCCCGACTGCATTCACGATGGCCAAAGCGGCTTCGCCCGCTCAATGCGATATCTTTTCTCGAACTCACGGAGCAACATTTCGAGCGTTGCCTCAAAAGCTCCCTGATCAAACATCATCGATTTCTTCGCCTCATGAAGGTAGCGCCAGTCGGTGAAGGCATCTTGGTGCTGATGCAGAATGTGACGAATGCCGTAGTCGATGTAGAACGCATTGGGATGATACGGGACCACTGACCTTTTGAACTCAGCGTCGAGTTTCTCTTGGCTTTCGGGCTTAAGGCGATCAAACAGCTTCATCAGGTTGTGCGATTTGACAACTCTTGGATCGTCGTGGTCGAAGACGAACCACGCTTTGAGTGCCAGCTCCATCGAAAGCGCCAAAAGCATCGGTTCAACACCGACGTGTTCGCGTTCGCTCAGGTCTGCATGCTCTCCGAATTCTCGACTTGGAAAGCTCTGAGTTTTTCGAAAGATCGCCTTTGCGGCTTCCCCGATCCTAATGGCAGTCGATAAGCGCGCACCCATTAGAGATCCATTGGTGGAAACTGGCTCTGGAACTTGACCTGAGATATTGCAAGTACGCAGTCGCTTAGGCTAGGTGGCAGGAATTACAACCTAGCGGCAAGTTAGAGTTGAGTTAACTGCCGGCGACCTGTTTTTCCTACCTCTTTGGGGCGCGAATGCTATCTGGTTGTGGTCCTGGTTATCTGAGCCAAGGTCTTTAAATTGTGGAGCATCCGCGCAAGCTTGCCGCGCTATATCAGATCGTCTACATTCAAATGCTGCGTCCGGCTAATGAGCAGACTGTCCGCCTTCAGGAACGACCGGAATGAGGCGCGAAGCGCTCGTTCGCGTCGCGGAAAACGTTCGTCGGCTTCGGGCTAGACTTTGCCGTTCCCCACCGATCTTTGCAGCACCAAGACAGGTCCATCACGCCCCACACCGTAGAAAATACCGCAAGTCTTCTGAGTGGGGGGAAAGGCGGTAGCGCTCTCCCGCTACCATCTTAGACCCACTATCGTACGCAATAGTGGGATTTTGCCTGTCGCGCTTCTCGGCCACCGCGCGTTCTCCAGCATACCGCGCTTGGGGAAGGTATTGCCACCGATGAGGGCGGCAAGCTTGCCTTTGATCTCGACCTCAATACCCTGTCGTGCTCATTTGGGATGAACCGTCACACTGTGAACGAGCGCGCGGAAGCTCTTCACCAGCGCGCCCTGATCGTCATTTGCCTCGGCGTGATGAGCTAAGACCGAAGCGAGCTCATCGACCGTTTTGACATACCTTTCTATCGTCGCTGGATGTACGGCAAGGGTTGATGGCGCCTCTTCAAGATTGGCGAGTTCTGCCTCAGCCTCGATGCGTCGACCTTTCAGTTCGGCAATGCGTTCTCGGGCGTCATCATCACCGATGATTCCCTTGACTAACAAGTCAATGTTGCGTTGTCGCTCGGCTTCAATCCTTGCGATCTTTGTCTCAAGGGTGATCCGAGCATTGGTCGCACCGGCTGCCAGCCGTTGACGCTCTTGATTATAATTCCGCACGTAGATCTCAATGAGACGCGGATCCTTCAGCTCATCACGCATTCCATCCAATACAGCATTCTTGGAGCAGCTGCCGCTCTCACGAACTGTCGAACAGCGGATTCGTGTCTTGCCGGTCTTGTCGCGGTCGTGCACCGACATGCCCGAACCGCAGCAACCACATCGCAACAGGCCCGAGAGGAGATGCGGTGGACGTAGTGCCCGATGCCGAAACAGGTGCACCTGGCACTGGCCGACGTGGGTGGCCTGCGGCGCGCTTGCCAAAGTGCACCGCGCCTATGCGAGGACAATCCACCTTCGGCAACCAGAGCCGGCGTTATTGGCAAGATCGCGCCGGCGCCGTTGCCCTCCACAAGGATTAGCTACGGGATCCAAAACGTCCGCTCGTCGTCACAATCAATCCTCAACCAACGAACGGGGCCTATATCAGCCAACAAAGCTGTGGCCAACCGACGTTGCGCACTCTCAACGATGTCCGCGTCACACCAGCAACTGTAATCTCGGTCTGAAAACCTCGGCCGAGAATCAGCTGGGGTGGCGGGCGGCTGATCTTGGCAACAGTTAACGAGCAATTCCTGGATTTCTTCGACTGGTGGCTCGACGAGCTGCGAGGGGTCTGGACGCGGGTTACGCTCAAGCAAAAGCGATCTTACACCGGCGAGTGGATGATCGGCATGGCGGATGACGGCATCCGAGTGCGCGCAGCAGGCGCACCCGAATTTCAATCCAGCTCTTTGGCACTCAACGCCTCGGCGGATGAGATCTCCGCGCTGCTCCAGACCGGACGTCGGCGGAAACGGCCGACCTTCGACATCCTGATCGAGCCGGAGCTGCATCTTACGCGGCAGTTGGCGGGACGACGGCTGCCGCTTCGGCAAGCGAGAAGCATGGCCGAACTCGACCTTCTGGCATCAACGCCGATCGATCCGGCGCAGGTGCATATTGTCTTTGCGGAACACTCGGAGCAGGACTGTTCCTACCACGTCGTGAAAACCAAGACGCTCGCGGCCGTTCTGGAAGCTATTCGCCGCTCCGGTGGAACGCTTGGCTCACTGTCTGTGGCCGATGCGGACCGGGTGCGACAGGCAGATCGGTTAAGCTTGGCTGCCATTTGGCCACCGACAAAGCGCGACAGCCGCACAAGACTCGCCTGGACGGCGGCATGTTTGATCTTGCTTGGCGCAACACTCGTCACCTTCGGTCATGCGCAATGGCGTTGTTGGCAGGCCGGCACGGAGCTGGACGCGCAAATCGCCGATGCTCAGGTGCAAGCCAAGGCGGCGCGATCGTCGCTGCAGAAACGCCAGACTGCCATGGCGCAGGTTGAAACAATCCGGAACGAGAAGAAAACGTCCGCCTCGCTGGTTCACGTCTGGGCCGAGCTGACGCACCTGCTCCCCGACACGGCCTGGCTAACCGACCTGTCAGCCAAAGGCGGCGATCTGACCATCACCGGATTTTCAACCTCGGCTGCCGAACTGATCGAGCCACTGGACGCATCGGCGCTGTTTTCAGCGCCAGAGTTCGCGGCCCCCGTGGTCAAGGTTCCGGGCCACGACGGCGAGCGCTTTACCATCACAGCAAAAATCGGAGCGCTTTGACGATGCTTTCCACCATCCTCAACGCACGCCCGATGGTCCGTCGTCTCATCGCTCTGGCCATTGCGGCAGCAGCTGCCTGCATTGCCGGCTGGGTGGTGCTCATGGCATTTGACAGCGTCACGTCGGCAAAGGCCGGGATCGAGGAGAAACGAGAGGTTCTCGGCCAGTTGCAGGCTGTGGCGGCACTTTCCAAACGCCTCGACAGCGCCTCAGATCCTGCCGCGGCTACAAACCCTGAATTTTTGACCGGGGAAAGCGAGGCGGTCATTCGCGGCGGGCTTCAGACGCGGTTGAACGCGATTGCCGCATCGAATGGGGTGACGGTGCTGTCGGCCGGCAACGCGCCGGCGCTCAGCGAAGCAGGGGTGGATTTCATTGGGTTGCGGGCAAACCTTTCGGGGCCTCTGCAAGGCGTCCACAATGCAATCCTCGGCATCGAAACCTCATTTCCGGTGCTGTTCATCCGCGAGGCCACCTTGCGAGCGACTGACGTCGGACCGGCCGCTGACCGAACGGCGGATCCGGAGCTTTTTGCCGAGATTCTGTTCTACGGGCCGCTGCAGACAAAGGTGGTGTCCCCGCCAGCCGGGGCGAACCCATGACCGGCAAATTCGCGGGGCTAGCCTTGGCTGCGGCGATTGCGGGCCTCGTTGCCGTCAATTTGGTGCTTTACGATACGCCTGTCGACATCGCACCGATCGTTTCGGCAAAGGGGCGCGATGGGGGGTTGGCACCGAGCTCGCCGGGATCGCTTCAGATTCCGGAGGCAGGTGATTTCAGCGAAACCTTCGAACGGCCGCTGTTCAGCCCAACCCGCCGAAAATTCGTGCCCGAGCCGGTACAGCCGCCGGCAGTCGAAGTCGCCTCCGTAGCGGTCGAGCAGCCACCGCCGCAGAATCTTGCGCCAATAGTGGCGCCATCGCTTCTGGGGATCAGCATTCACGGCGGAGCGGCGAAGGCACTGCTGCGGATCGCGGGGGCCGATGCGGCTGTCTGGTATGGCAACGGCGAGATCGTCGATGGCTGGACGCTTTCCGCTATCGACAAAAACCAGGCCGTACTGGAGCGGGACGGCAAGGTCACCCGTATCTCGCTTTATCCTTCAGTCCAGGATGGCCAGCCTGTCGGGAGCGTTGGCCAATGAGTGGCGATCGTTTTGACGACGAAAGCACGAGCGCCGGCTTTTCGCTCGTCGCGTTGCTGGTCTTCATGCTGATCGTCTCCGCCATCGTGGTTCCCTTTGCCGTGACGGCAAAGACAAGGTTGATGATCGCCAACAATGAGGTCGAGCAGGAGCGGCTCTCGCTGCTGGCCGAAGGCCTGGCCAATGTGGTTTCGAGCGAGTTGGCCGACGGTTTTGCGACGGAAAAGCTGCCGCCGAACTCCACGCCGACAGCCTGCCGGTCGGGGGAATTCACCTTCGATGTCCGGATACAGGACCATAGCGGGCTGATCGATCTCAATGCCGCGGATGCTTATCTGCTGTCGCTGGGTTTTGCCTCGCTCGGTTTCGATCGGCAGACGTCCGAAGAACTGGCCGAAGCCGCTATCCAATTCCGGGGCAGCATCAATGCTTTCGCCGCGCAGGCCGCCGAGCCTACAACTTCGGTCGGGCCGGCTCAAAACAAGCAGACGCCGTTCGAATCCGTCTCCGAATTGCAGGAGTTTTCCGCCCTTGCTTCGACGCCGCTGCATGATCTCCATGATGTCTTCACGGTTTTTTCGAAGCGCGGCACGCTCAGCCTCGACCGTGCTTCTAGCCGCCTCCGAACAGTCCTTGCCGGTGCATCAGCGAGTAGCGCTTCGATCACGCAAGGTGCTACCGAGGCTTCAGCCTATTCGGTCGAAGTCATAGTAAGGCGAGATGGATCGGGAATTACAGGCCAGGTCGGATTTGTCGTCGAGAAATTCCCGGCCAGCGCGGCAGGCTTTCGGCGTCTTTCACGAACTCCCGCCGCGGAGATCACCGACCTCGCTGCGACGACATCCTCCAGGGATTGCGACGCGCTTTTCGGAAGTGCGGCAGCGCAGATCCTGAGGGGATGGGCGTCATGAACCCGGCCATCCGGACCTCCGGCGTCGAGGCATTTCTTGCTTTTCTCGAAACCGAGAAAGTGCTGAGCGCGCATGCAACCCAACGCGCTTTGGGCGCGTCGAAGACATCGGGGCATCCGTTCGACACGGTGATGACCGAACTCGGGCTGATTGGCGAACAGGAGCTTGCCGACAATCTCAGCCGCTTCATGAACCTACCGTCGCCTGTCGACATACCGGAGCAGTTCAATCCCGAAGTGTTTTCAAGCGTTCCACTGAACTATCTCCGTGAGAACGCGATCCTTCCCTTAGCGATTGATGCACAACAACTGGTTGTCGCCGTCGCCGATCCGTTCTCGTCGGCTATGATCGATGCGCTGGCCTTTCACTGTGAGCGGACACCGGCGCTCAGAGTACTGCCAAGGCGGGTGATTGCCGAATGCATCGACCGGATCGAGCAGTCCGCCAAGGGAGCTGTGTTATCTGATGTAGACGGTGCAGCCTCTTCGGATTTCGGCCCTGATGATCTCGAACGGTTGAAGGACTTTGCCCGTGAGGCGCCGATCGTCCGCTTTGTCGCCGACACGATCCACAAGGCGGTCGACGCGAGAGCCACCGATATCCACATCGAACCGCTCGAGGATCACGTCCGCATCCGCTTCAGGCATGACGGCATGCTGTCCACCGTCGATACGGCATCTACGGCGATGCTCTCCGGCATTTCGACGCGCATAAAAATCCTGTCGCGGCTCAATATCGCCGAACGGCGGCTGCCGCAGGATGGACGGATGCGCATTGCGGTGCGTGGCCGGGATATAGACCTTCGCGTCTCGGTCATTCCGTCCATTCACGGTGAAGCCATCGTGCTCAGGATTCTCGACCGCGCCGGCGTCGAGCTGCGGCTGACAAAACTCGGCTTCGACGATGCCGCACAGGCCAAGATCAGAAGCATGTCGCAATCCGCCAACGGCATCGTGCTGATCACCGGGCCGACCGGCAGCGGCAAGACGACCACACTCTATTCGATCCTCGCCGAACGCTCGCGGCCAGATGTGAAAATTTTCACGGTCGAGGATCCGGTCGAGTACCGGATGGCGGGCATCACGCAGTTGCAGGTCAATCCGGCGATCGACCTCGATTTTGCCGCAGCGCTCCGTTCGATCCTGCGACAGGATCCCGACATCATCCTGCTTGGCGAAATTCGCGACCGCGCGACGGCGCAAGTCGCGGTCCAGGCGGCTTTGACCGGCCACTTGGTATTTTCGACACTGCACACCAACAGTGCGGCCGGAGCGCTGACGCGCCTTCGCGACATGGGCATCGACGGCTATCTGCTCGGGGCGACTGTCCGAGGCGTCATCGCGCAACGGTTGCTGCGCCGCGTCTGTCCGGCTTGCCATGGGACGGATCAAACAGGTTGCACCTGCCGCACCTGCGATGGTTCTGGCTACAGCGGCCGTACAGTGACCTACGAAATGCTGCAGGTGTCGCCGCGCATCGCCGAGCTTATCGACCAGGGCGCCGGCGAAATGGAAATCGGCAGGGTTGCAGCGGAAGACGATCTCGTTCCGATGGCGGTCCATGCAAAGGCGCTGGCGCAATCGCAAGTGACGACAATGGAAGAAGTCCGGCGCGTCATCGACCTCAACGGAGGCGGTTGATGCCGGCCTTTGCCTATCGTGCCTATCTTGTCGATGGAACTCGGGAGAGCGGCGTTCTCGACGCGTCGACCAAACAAGATGCTGCCCGCAAACTGGCGCAACAGGGACGTCGGTCCTATCATCTCGCTCCCGTAGGCAGAGCAAAGCAATTCATTCGGCTGCCGGGACGCGGCGCGCTGACATTTACACGACGGGTCGATCTCGACCGTCTCTTCTCCGAGCTTTCGGTGCTCTTGAACGCGGGTTTCACCGTCGATCGCGCCTTGAGCGCGGTGATTTCGGGCGAAGGCAACCATACCCGACGCCAGCAATTGCAGTCCGTGCTCGACCTCACGACCGGCGGCCGCCCGATTGCGGAAGCCTTTGGCAGCCTGCCGTGGATCACATCCGACGTTGCGGCCTTGCTCGCCAGCGGCGAACGCAGCGGCAAGATGGCATTCATCTGCCAAAGGCTGGCCGATACATTCGAAGCAAAGGCAAAGCGTCATGCCGCGATTATCGAGGCCCTGACTTACCCGGCATTTCTTCTGGTCGCGATGAGCGGGGCGCTGGTCATTCTGGCCACGGTGCTTGTGCCTGCGCTGGAGCCGATCTTCGAAGGCTCGTCGGCAGCAAAACCGTTCACCATGAAGATGCTTTCCGGGCTCGGCACGGTCTTCACCGACTATCCCTTCGTGTTCCCGCTCGCGGCAACCGTTGCTTTGCTCTTCTCTCTTTCTTTCGCGGTCGGCGGGGGCGAAGGCGTTGTTGTCGCGCTGGCTGCTGAGAATTCCGTTAATCGGGCAGTTGGTCAAGGAAACGGTGATAGCGCGCTATCTTGAGACTTTGTCCCTTCTTCTCGGCAACGGGGTGGCGATGACCGAAGCGCTTGGCCTGTCGGCGAATGTCACCCGGCAGAGTTCACTATGGGCAAGTTTTACTGCGATCGAAGACGACGTGGCCAATGGCGCCCGCCTTCATAGTGCGATCATCAAGGCCGGCATTTTCGACAATGCGACGATGTCGCTTATCTCGCTCGGCGAAGATGCGAACGCGCTTCCCGTCGTGCTGGATCGCGCCGGAAAGATGCTCCAGGCCGCGCTGACACGGCGGATCGACGCCGTGCTGAAACTGTTGACGCCGGCGTTGACGATTTCGCTCGGCTTTCTCGTCGGCAGCCTTGTCATTTCAGTGATGACGACGATCCTCAGCATCAACGATCTGGCCCTGAAATGACGGCCGCGCCGATACCCTCCGGCGAAGGCCGCCTTGCGAGAGGACGGCACGGTAGCGAGGCTGCGCTCTTAAGGTCGCCCTTACGAGCGAAGTTAGCAGCACAGCATGAGCCATGTGACGTTATTGACCGGGCCTGAGCGTCGTCGTCGTTGGCGTGAAGAGGATCAGTGCCGGATACTGGCCGCGGCATTCGCGCCCGGGGCCACAGTGGCGGCGGTAGCGCGTCAGTACGATGTCGCGACCAGCCTGATCTATAAGTGGCGCCGCACGGTGAGAGCCCGCGAGACGGGCTTTGCCGAAGTTGTCGTGGCTCCCGATGAGCCTGTCGCCGTTTCGCGGCCGGCGGCATCCCCAGCGGTGATCGAGCTGGAGGTCGCCGGCAAGGTGCGGCTGCGGATTCCGCTGACCACGCCGCCAACACTGGCGGCAGCGATGGTGAAGGCGCTGGGCGTTTCATGATCCCGGTTCCGAGCCAGGTGCGGATCTGGTTGGCGGTCGGCCGGACCGATATGCGTCGCGGGATGCAAGGCCTCGCTCTGCAGGTTCAGGAGACGCTGGGCCGGGACCCGCATGCCGGCGATATTTATGTCTTCCGCGGCCGCAGCGGCAATCTGATCAAGATTATCTGGCATGATGGGCTCGGCATGTCGCTGTATGCAAAACGGCTCGAGAAGGGCCGGTTTCTATGGCCGTCGCCGGCGGACGGCACGGTTTCCAT